>NZ_JBFJWS010000149.1:0-7789 GCF_041623545.1 Zhongshania sp.
ACTGGGCGTGGGCGCGGGTAATGCGGTTATCACGGTTGATGAAACTGCCGATCTTGACGAGGCTGCTGAGAAAATTCGTATTTCCAAGACCTTGGATTTAGCGGCGTCATGTTCCTCTGACAACGCGGTTATTGCGCTAGAGTCTAATGTCGATGCCTTGCTTGAAAAATTGCAGGCCCAAGGCGGCTATATTTGCAGCCCTGAAGACAAGAAGAAGTTGCAGGCGATCATTTGGGAAGATGGCCATATTGCCGCGCGCATTGTGGCCCAGTCTGCGCCGGTCTTAGCGGAGATGGCGGGTATCGATCTGCCGGAAGGAAAGACCTTCTTCATCGTGCCAGAAACTGGCGCCGGCCCAGATTACCCGTTCTCAGGTGAGAAAATGTCGGTCACCATGGCGTTTTACACGGTGAAAGACATTGATGAAGCAATAGCCATGACCAACGCCATTCAGGCTTATCAAGGTCAGGGGCACTCTTGCGGTATTTATTCTTACAGCGATGACAATATCATGAAATTCGCGCTGGCCACTAAAACCTCACGGGTTATGGTGAACCAGCCCCAGGCGCCGTCTAACAGCGGTAATCTGTGGAATGGCATGCGTCAGACCTTCTCGCTGGGTTGTGGTTCATGGGGCGGTAACAGCACCAATAATAATATTACTTGGCGCGACCTGATCAATGAAACTTGGGTGTCCAAGCCATTGGCAGTAGCCAAAGAATTGCCTGCTGACGAAGTGTTGTTTGGCAAGGTAATGGATAAAATCAAGTAAATCTCTGCTGAAAACGCCGCCACCGTGCGGCGTTTTTTTTACTATTGGTAAATCTTTCCGATACGAGAGAGTACTGATGCGGCGTAGCCATGTCTTAAACACGCCGTGCGACAACATAAGAGAAGACGATGGATTTTAACTTAACTGACGATCAAAAAGCGTTTGCTGAAAGTGCCCGCGCCTTTGCCGACGGCGTGTTTAAGCCAAATGCGGCGCGCTGGGATGCTGAGCACATCTTCCCAAAAGAAGAATTGCGTCAAGCCGGTGAACTTGGCTTTATGGGCCTGTATACCCCTGAAGCGGCAGGCGGGCTTGGCATGAGCCGCCTTGACTCCAGTGTCATTGTCGAAGAGTTGGCAAGGGGCTGCACATCCACGGCGGCGTACTTAACGATTCACAATATGGCCACCAGCATGATTGGCCATTTTGGTAAGCCCGCGCTAATCGATGAAATCTGCCCCAGCTTGGCCAGTGGTGAAACCTTAGCGTCCTATTGCTTGACTGAGCCCAATGCCGGATCCGACGCCGCCAATTTGCGCAGCACCGCGCGGGCTGATGGCGACAACTATATTGTGAACGGCAGTAAGATGTTTATCTCCGGTGCGGGGTCCACCGATATCCTGGTGGCGATGCTGCGCACTGGCGCCCCCGGCGCAAAAGGGATTAGCGCATTTGCCATTCCTGCTGATTCCCCCGGCATTAGCTACGGGAAGCCCGAAGAGAAAATGGGTTGGAACAGTCAGCCGACCAGAACCATTAGCTTTGAAGACGTAGTGGTACCGGCTGCCAATATGCTCGGTGAAGAAGGCCAGGGCTTTAAAATTGCGATGAAGGGCTTAGATGGCGGTCGAATCAATATTGCGACCTGTTCAATCGGTACTGCGCAGGCCGCGCTCGAAACGACCGTGGAATACGTGAAAGAGCGTCAGCAATTTGGCCAGTCGATTGCTGATTTTCAGAATACCCAGTTTAAATTGGCGGATATGGCGACAAATCTGGTCGCAGCGCGGCAGATGGTTCGCTTGGCTGCCTTTAAACTCGATAGCGCTGACCCTGAGGCCAGCAGCTACTGCGCCATGGCCAAGCGTTTTGTTACTGATGTCTGCTTCACCATCTGTAATGACGCACTACAGTTACACGGTGGCTATGGCTATATTAAAGAGTACCCCTTGGAGCGTCATGTTCGCGACAGCCGCGTGCATCAAATTCTCGAGGGAACCAATGAAATTATGCGGGTCATTATTGGCCGACGTTTGTTAATGGATGGCGCCTTGGAGGTTATTAAGTGAGCGATTACAGCCCGACAGAAAAACTGAAAGTTGAGATTATTGATCATACCGCCTTGATCACCATCGACAATCCCGGTGCAAATACCTGGGATGCCGAATCATTAAGCGGTTTGAAAACACTGATAGCCAATTTAAATGCCGATAAAACTATTTATAGCTTGGTTATTACCGGTGCTGGCCAGAAGTTTTTTTCCGCCGGCGCGGATCTGAATATGTTTGCCAGTGGCGACAAAGCTGTGGCGCAGGATATCGGCTTAAAATTTGGTCAGGCTTTCGAGGCCTTGGCGGATTTTCGTGGGGTATCTATTGCTGCGATTAATGGCTTTGCCATGGGCGGCGGTCTGGAATGTGCACTTGCCTGTGATATCCGTATCGCCGAGTCACAAGCGCAAATGGCCCTACCAGAAGCTAAAGTTGGCTTGCTGCCCTGTGCCGGTGGCACGCAGCGCTTAACTGCATTGGTTGGTCCGGGTTGGGCAAAGCGCATCATATTGTGTGGCGAACGCATTAAAGCAGATCAAGCGCTAAGCCTCGGTTTAGTGGAAGAAGTGGTTGAAACAGGCACGGCAAAAGACGCGGCATTGGCATTGGCGGCGAAGGTCGCCCAGCAGAGCCCAGTGGCGGTAACTTTTTGTAAAGAATTGATTCACCAGCCCAGAGAGGCCGTGATGCCCCAGGGCTTGTTGCTCGAGCGGGAGCGCTTTATCCAACTATTTGACACGGCGGATCAAAAAGAAGGCGTGACCGCCTTTTTGGAGAAACGCAGCCCAGAATGGAAAAACGCCTAATGAGCGCAGAACTAATGGACGAAGTGTTATTTGAAGAGCGGGCTTCCCTAAGTGGTCCGGCGCTGGGGCTGATCACTTTAAATGTGGAGAAAACCCTTAATTCTCTTAGTCTCAATATGGTCGACTTAATGCTGGCCAAGCTTCGGGATTGGCGCGAGCGCAGTGATATCGCCGCGGTGTTCATTCGCGGTGCTGGGCCAAAGGCCCTGTGTGCTGGCGGTGATGTCCAAGCCTTGTATCGCTCATCGCTAGAGCCCGCTGGCGGTCCCTGTGAATACGCAGAGGCATTTTTCGAACGCGAGTATCGGCTCGACTACTTGCTGCACAAATTCGACAAGCCGGTCATCGTATGGGGTCATGGCATCGTCATGGGTGGCGGTATGGGTATTTTTGCCGCAGGCAGTTACCGAATTGTCAATGAGAAAACGCGTTTGGCGATGCCCGAGATCACGATTGGCTTATACCCAGACGTTGGTGGCAGTTACTTCCTAAATCGAATGCCGGGTAGTAGTGGTTTGTTTTTAGCGCTAACAGGCGCCTCGTTTAATGCCGCCGATGCGCGCTACTTAGGGCTAGCAGAGGCTTTTATCGAATCCCGCTACGCTGACGAGGTACTTGCGGCATTAACTGCGGTGCCCTGGTCGACCGGCGTGGCGGATAACCATGAACGGGTTTTTGATGTATTACGCGACTTCGGCCAGCGTTCGCAAAGTGCCATGCCAGAGGGTAACGTCGAGGCGGCAGCGGCTGAAATTGACGCAATGTGTGCCGGTGATGATGATTTGGCCATTATCGAACGGATTGCCAATGCGCAGTCTGCGAATCCTTGGCTGCAAAAAGCTGCTGTTGCATTGGCGTCTGGTTCACCATTGAGCGCGCGATTGATCACGAGTCAATTACGCCGCTGTCGGGGGCTTGCACTTAACGCCGTTTTTCAAGCTGAGTTGGTCCTTTCTACGCGGATTATTCGACAGGGTGAATTTACTGAAGGGGTCCGAGCGCTCTTGATCGACAAAGATAAAACGCCGCGCTGGCAGCATAGCGCCGCGTCGGAAGTGCCCGCAGCGCTGATTGAAGAACATTTTAGCGCGCCGTGGCCAGAAAACCCGTTACAGGATTTATAGGCAATAACCGGTAGTGGCTAGCTGCGGTTAGTCGGTATGAATAACAAGTATTTTTATATTCTAAGGCGTCACGCTTTGCGCGGCGCCACTCTGGAGTGAGTCGATATTATGGCGAAGGTAGCTTTTATTGGTTTAGGTAATATGGGCGGGCCAATGGCGTCCAATTTGGTGAAGGCGGGCCATCAGGTTACTGTGTTCGACTTGGTCGACGCGGCAATGGATGCCGTCGTTGCGCTTGGCGCGGCAAAGGCCGCTACGGCCCTAGAAGCCTTGGCGGGGGCGGATACCGTAATCACCATGTTGCCAGCCGGTAAGCATGTCGCCGGTCTATACCTCGGTGATGACGGCTTGATCGCCAAGGCGACCACCGGCACTTTATTTATGGATTGCAGCACTATCGACGCAGAGACTGCTCGCAAGGTCGGTGTCGCTGCGTCCGAGCGAGGTTTGCAGATGATCGATGCGCCCGTCTCGGGCGGCGTGAAAGCCGCGCAGGCGGGTACATTGGCCTTTATGTGTGGCGGTGATGCCAAGGCGTTTGAACGAGCTAAGCTAGTGCTACAGGGTATGGGTAAAAATATCTTCCATGCTGGTGGTCACGGCGCCGGCCAGATCGCAAAGATCTGTAATAATATGTTACTGGCGGTGCATATGATCGGCACTGCAGAGGCTCTGCAACTTGGTGCGAACAACGGTCTCGATCCCAAGGTATTGTCGGAGATTATGCTCAATAGCTCTGGTAAAAACTGGTCGCTGGAAAATTACAATCCCTATCCTGAAGTGATGCCAACGGCTCCGGCATCAAATGACTATAAACCGGGCTTTATGGTGCAGCTGATGCTGAAGGACTTGGGTCTGGCGATGGAAAATAGCCTTGTGACTCAAAGCTCTGTGCCGATGGGGTCATTGGCGCGAAGTCTATATTCCTCGTTCTCGCAAAAAGGCAATGCCCAGCGGGATTTTTCGGCCATTCTGGAAATGTTTCAATCGGAATAGCAATATTGGTTTCCCTTCTGAAAAGAAGCTTGGGCAGTTAACGCATTGGCGTTAGCTGCCTTTTTTGTTTGTGTGTTAGGTTATTTTTCCGCGGTTTGTGGCAAGGTAGCGCGATTGCGGCAGAAATGAGTTATTGGATATGGCAGCAGATGTACTGCGCGGGATTGTTTTGATCGGGATGCCTGGAGCGGGAAAGTCAACTATAGGCATCGGGCTTGCTCAGCGGCACGGTCTGCCTTTAGTTGACACCGACCGTCTAATAGAGCGAGAGGAAGGTCAAAGCTTACAGGCGATTCTCGATCAACGGGGTTACTTGGCGCTGCGCAGCATTGAAGAGCGGGTGTTACTGGCTAATAACTTTACCGGTAAAGTGGTTGCAACTGGCGGTAGTGCGGTATACAGCACCGCGGCGATGGCGCATTTGAAGTGCTTTGGTCCCTGTGTGTTTTTGGATATTCCCCTCGCTGAAATTACGGCGAGGGTGCAAAACCTTGAGAGCCGTGGCATCGCGGGACCGCCGGGGTTGAGCTTGGCGGACGTGTACGCGGAGCGTTTGCCGCTATATCGCCAATATGCAGATATTGTGGTGGCGGGGGGCGGCCTAGATGAGCAGGGTTTGTTGTTAGCCCTTGAAGTGGCACTTGGCTTAGAGTGTAAAGACCCGAGTGACTGAGTTAAGCTAGTAACTTTGTATTTACAGTATGATTTGCTTCTATAACGATAAGGACCTGCATCCGTAATGCCTGTTAAAGCCTATACTTGTATCGAGATTAGCAAGGAAGATTTGAAATTTTCCGGTGCGCATTTCACCATTTTTTCCGCCACTGAGCGTGAGCGCTTACATGGTCATAATTTCAAGGTCAGTTTATTGTTAACGGCTGATGTTGGCGACAACGGTATGTGCTTTAGCTATGTGGAGATTAAAAAGCGACTGCGTAAGCTCTGTGCTCAGCTCGACGAATATACCTTGCTTCCCGCAAATTCACCCTTTATGCGGATTCGCACTGAAGGCGTGCAGTACATCGCCGAATTTAACGGCGAGGAAATCCCTTTTCTGGTGTCAGATACCTTGGTGCTACCGGTACGTAATACCACTGTTGAAGAATTTGCGCGTTACTTGTTGGAATTGTTACTGCGAGATGCCCCTTTTATTGAAGGCAATGAGATTCGCGAATTAATTATGAAGGTGTCTTCAGGACCCGGTCAGTGGGGGTCGGCGAGCTGGAGCCGCGATTAATTCGCGGCTGAAGCAATTAATTAAATAGAGATTGGCTAGGTTTAAGAGATCCGATAATGACTAAAGTATTAATTGTCAGTGGCGGCAGTCAAGGAATAGGCTACGCAACGGCACAAAAGTTTCAGGCCGAGGGTTATCGCATTGTCAACCTGTCGCGCCGGGGAATCGCCTTGGAAGGCGCCGAACAGATTTGTGTCGATATGCAGCAATCAGATTGGCTGGCGAGCTGTGAGGCCGAGTTGATCGGTATTGCCGAAAGTGCAGACCAGCTGGTGTTATTGCATAACGCCGCCCGTCACGACAGTGATAGTGTTGGAACACTTGCGGCGGACAATTTTCGCCAAGTTCTCCAGGTCAATTTGGTGGCCCCCCAGCAATTAAATACCTTGTTAATTCCGCTCATGAAACCGGGTTCTGCTATTCTCTATATGGGCTCAACCTTGGCGGAGAAGGCGGTATCGGGATGTGCATCGTATATTGCGAGTAAGCACGGGGTGATTGGTCTGATGCGGGCAACTACCCAGGATCTGGTTGGTGCGGGTATTCATAGTGCCTGTATTTGCCCCGGTTTCACTGATACAGGGATGTTACGAGCAAACTTAGGGGATGATCCTGCGGTGATGGCGAGCATTACTGGTATGGTCAGTTTTGGCCGCCTAATTGATCCCGCTGAAATTGCTGCCACCATATGGTTTTGTGCTAGCAATCCTGTAATTAATGGCAGTGTCATCCATGCCAATCTCGGGCAAATTGAGCGTTAACACTGCTTAGTTTGGCCTAATTGTTCTCTAAAACTTGCCTCATTACTGGGCGATGCTAGTATCTCTAGTGTCGCCCAATTTGTTTTTGTCCTATGAATTAAGTCGGCACCGTGGCGAAGCTAATCGCAACTTTGCAATGTCTAAAGACACTAAGCGAGCTGTCGTCATGGGCTACGTTACGCCCTCTTTATTTTACCTAGGGACGATTCCCACTCTGAGGTTAAATATAGTCATTTACGGTTGTTTTTTTATTCTGGTTACAATCTTGCGTTACTAAGTACGCCAGTATTAGCGGAAATCTAATATACGGGTTTAACCATCTTAGATGATGAATTAGGCATATGTCCGACATAGGTAAGTAGTATCCATGATGGTGGTGTACGCCAATTCGCACCATGATTTTAGCGTTACTAAATTCCGTAAAAGTTTCGTGTGGAAGCAAAAATTATTTTATATTTATTCTGTAAATTATTGATAATCCAACTGGATGGTCATGCCGTAACGGAGTACAGTAAAGTTGCTTGCATCCATAAAGGGCGTTTAGAATTTCCTCGTCGTGGAGTTTTTTAGCGCCGCAGCACAGCACAGAAGGAGATTGCAAAGATGGGCATATTAGACAATGTTCGTGAGCAATACCTGAAGGGGCGCGATGAAGAGATGTCCCTTGAGGCCTACCTAGACCTCTGTCGACAGGACCCCCTTGCTTACGCAACCCCCGCGGAGCGAATGCTGGCCGCTATCGGCGAGCCAGAGCTTATTGATACCCGCAAAGATCCACGCTTGTCGCGTATTTTTTCCAATCGGCTTATTCCCCGCTATCCG
>NZ_JBFJWS010000150.1:0-7737 GCF_041623545.1 Zhongshania sp.
GTGTATTACCCGTTTTCGCCTTCTGTTGCGCAAAACCTCAAGGGGGTTGAGCGCGTAGAGGTTTTAAAGGGCCCGCAGGGTACTTTGTTTGGTCGTAATGCGGTTGGCGGTGCCATAAACGTTATTCTTAAAAAGCCTGATTTTGAGGATACATGGACAGAAATTTCTGTGTCGGGCAGTAAGGCTGAGGCCCGGGATAAGTACGACGTTGGCATGTTTGTCAATGTGCCGCTAACAGATAATGTAGCCATGAACTTCGCCGCTACTTTTGGGCAAGACGATAAAGTATACAGCGAAGATAGCACCATCGCAGGTAAGCCGGTTCCGGCAGATAAACTATTCGGTGGTCGAATGATGTTGCGCTGGCAGATGTCAGACAATGTTGATACTCGATTAACTTTGCAGGGCGCGAAACGCGACGGAACGTCCACTTTGGCAGCAAACATTAATCCAACCCCTCTGGGCACCGCTGTGGGTATTGACGGCGAAGATGGCCGGAACTACAAGGCAAATCCTGACTTGCCAATATATGGCCATTTACAATCCTTTGTGGTTTCTAGCCAAACAGACTGGCTACTGCCATTTATGGATATAAAGCTACTAGCTAGTCATCAGGCACACAGTAACCCCTATAACTATGATTACGATGGAACAGAGTTTCCAGGAGCGTCATTTATAGTCCACCGCCATGAAGCAGATATCGATGAGATGGAGCTGCAGCTATTGTCCAATGAGGGAAGCTTATGGTCCGAATGGTTAACGCTGACTGGTGGCGCCTTTTTCTTTAAAAATGAGCAGGGCTTTGATCCTGTAGAGGTAACAGTTGGTGGGCTCAATCCTGAGAACCTTGGTGCGCTAGGCGTAGAGCTGCCGCAGGAGTTGCTAGACGCAATGACTCCGGTGTTAGATCCGGTGACAAATGAGTTTAAAGTACCGGGATACGCTTTATCCAATATCGGTATCGTGGGCACAAAGTCATGGTCGGTATTTTTGCAAGCAACTGCTGAGATTACTGAATGGATGTCTATTACGCTCGGTGGTCGCTACCAGAACGAAGAGCGTGGTGTAGTGCAGTCTGAGACAACTATTCGGCTTCCGGATGGCTCAGAACAGCCTGCCTTTACTTGGACGGAAGCCCGTGACGAACAAGATAATCCACACCCATTAAATGATGTCACCAAAGGTTTTAAGCCAAAGATAGCTATTGACTTTAGGCCTTTTGATGATGGCACCTTGATCTATTTATCTTACCAAGAAGCAATTAAGGCTCATTCTTATAATGCTTTTGCGTTCTATTTGCCTCCCGCTTTTGTTGAACCTGAAGAAACGACCGCTTACGAGATCGGCGTGAAAACCATGTTGTTTGATGAAACTGTACAAGTAAACCTAGCTGCATTCCGTTATGAAATTGAAAACTTACAGACACAATCGATTTCCTTAACTAATGGCGGAGCACTGTCACTCGATACCGCGGGGACCGCGGAATCTGAAGGTTTCGAGTTTGATATAAAGGCCGATATATTTCCCAGTTACTTCGGTAACCTTGTTGGCACCGTCAACGGTACCTACATCGACGCTGTTTACACTGACTATACCGATGGTGCTGGGCACGACCCTGAAACCGGCGTGTTTACTCAAAACAATGACTTCACCGGAAACCGGGTTACTCGTTCTCCGGAATGGACTGGCTCCGCGTCTATTGCCAATACTTGGTTAATTCCTGGTGGTCCCCTCGAGGCGACAGTTAGTTACTACTATAACGACGGTTTCTTCTATTCCGCCAGTAATGACGAGCGTTATTCACAACCAAAATATGATCTTTGGGGCGCGCACATAAGTTATTTGCTAGAAGAATCAAACTTAAGATTTACTTTGTCAGGTCAAAACTTGAAAGATGAATTTTATACGGCCGGTATGTTGAAACTCGATTTTGGCGCGATGGCGTCACTCGGTACACGCAAAACAATTGGTCTCCGTGTCGACTACGAGTTTTAGGAGGCAAGGTATGCTTGTGAGTAAGGTGAATCGTTTAAGAATAAGGACTATAGAGGTGGCGGAAGTGAAATACTGGAATAGTAAATTATGTCTCGCAGTGTCGGCAATGCTAATGATTTTAGCGGGTCCAGCCTACGGGCAATACGGTGATGGCGAAGGCAGTGCAGCTCCAAGCTCATCTAGCAGTAGTGCGGGAACTGCAGAATTTAGTAGCTACGTAGATGTGCTTTTCAATTATGAAAAAAGCGAAACTGAGCCGCGGAGTAGAACGGTCGAAAGCTCCGGCGGTATGCTAGGCGGTTTAGGAGGTAGCACCACAACGACAACTGAAGATCCCATTGGCACGGCTAAGGGTGTGAGTGTGCTTGCCGGCTTCCGCCGCAAAGGCTGGTACGGATTTGAGTTTGGCGGTAGCTACACCAAGGGCGGTGAAGTACAAAAGCAAAGTCTCTTGTTCAATACCTTGATCTACCCTTTCGAAAATAACTTATATATTAAATTAGCAAGTGGCGTTACCCGCTATGTAGAGTACCCAATTGAGCGCGGCAGTGATCCTATTCCTGACGGAGATGATGATTTCATCACGATCAATTACGGTGCGGGGCTTGGGTATGTTGTGCCGTTTAAGGTGGCGGACAAATCGCTAGGGGTTCGGTTTGAAGCCGTTTACATGGCGGGAGACCGATTCCTGGAGAGAGAAAGTGATTTTGAAGAAGATATTCGCGCGCCGGGTATATTAAAGGATATCCATTTTAATATAGGCCTGCGCTTTACCCTTTAATTTTTCTCTAACGGTCGTTTAATAAAAGGAAATAAAAATGAATGCAGGCGAACTGAAAGGCATTATGTTTGGCGCAGTGTTGGCGTTTTCCCTCGGTGGTGTTGCGACGCCCGCTTTGGCTCAACTTCCTGGCGGTGCAGGCATTGGCATCCCGTTTGGTATAGACCCTATGGCAGTAGCGGGAGTTGGTGTCGATCTATTTTCGGGAATTGCCCTTGAAAATGGACTTGGAGCGGTTCCCTTGATCGGATCTGATTTGGCAACCCTAGGTACACCGGATGGCGCGCAGGCAGGCGTGCTAACTTTGGCTGAAGACCAGGCCTTGCCCGTCGGCTTACCGGTTATAGGTCGTAAACCTCAAAGGCTATACGGTTCGGTTTTTTTCGCCCTTCTTGGCACCTATGGTGTACCTTTGGCTGGAGCCGCACCTGAGTTTGATAGCTCACTTGCCACCGATAATTTCACAGAGGTACTAACAGCGTTCCCTATACCTATGCCGTAACGGTGTTTCTTTAATGCGCTTTTCGGTCGGATCAACATTTGAACTGGCCGGTTTCTATATTCAATTTTGAAAATGGGTAAAGCTTTACGTTGCCATTACGGCTGTGACGTCGATTTTTAATGTAATACCCAAAAAGTGAGTTTATATGAACTATGACTACGATTCTTGGGCTTTACTTAAGGACTTGTTGGAAGCTGTGGTAAACGATTTAGATGAGTCGCTGGGGCAAAATGAATTGGCCATGCTGCAGACCTTGAGATCGATTCTGTTGTTGAAAAAAAGTAGAAAGTTACTGGCTGATTTCGGTATAGCTGTGGTGGCTTTGCCTGCGCTATCCGAAACGGGAAAAACGCCCGGTGTCATGGCTAAATCGGAAATTGAAAGATTTATTGCCGAAATTGATACATATATTGCCTGTGAAAATGCTTAATACTATTCCGTGGACGATACTTCCAATTATATAGAGCGCAAGGATCGAGATTTCCGCGGAAATATATTGATCGCTCGGTCAGTGAGAAAAATTACAGCATAGAATATTTGCTACGTTATTGGGTATAAGTTATATTGACCTTATAGTCATTATAGCTGGTGTAAATCGGATCTAATTTCGGTGTGGCAGCGCATTTGTATTGACGGCCGCAATAACCCTCAATAGCTAGGTGACACTTTTGAAACAGCAAGAAAAAACCTCGTTCAGTACTGGAGCCAGTGAGCAAAATTCCGCTCATAATAGCGCCATAAACCGGAGGGAGCATGGCGGCCCGAAAGCCGCCGAACTATTGCGCGAAGCGAGTGGTGTTTCTACCTCCTTGGACCGAAAAGAAATCGTCGAGAAAATTCTCTCGTCATCGCGGGTGCAAGTTGCTCTAAATGAGCTTGCTATAAAGGAGGGAATGTCTGAGGTCGCGGCGCTTAGCCGTGCGCGCCGGAGCTTACATAGCTTGGTGGCGGTACAGAAGCCGCTGTTTACCACGCTGTTTGACCGTATATTGGCGCCTATGCACACCAATGCTTGGACTGTTGATGTCGACCAAGCGGCCTTGCGTCGGCTCGAGGTGTTGAGCCGGGACAATATGCTCGTTTTTTTGCCCACCCACCGATCCTACGCTGATCCCTTTATTCTCACGCAATTAATATCTTCCTCGGCACTGCCCCGCAACTATATTCTGGGTGGCGATAATATTGGGTTTTGGCCAATGGGCTCCGTTGTTCGACGCAGCGGGGCAATTTTGATACGCCGCAGTTTTGGTGACGATCGGATTTATAAGTTAATGATCAAGGAGTATCTGGCTTACCTCGCGCGCAGTGGTGGTAATCTTGAGTGGTATATGGAAGGCGGCCGCTCTAGAACGGGCAAGCTGCGACCACCTATGTATGGTTTGCTTAGGTATCTAGGGCAAGCGCTAAGTATCGAAAGTAGTAAGTCTGTTATTTTGGTTCCAGTGGCCATTACTTATGATCAGTTGCATGAAATTTGGGGTATGGCGGCAGAAGAAACTGGTAATGCCAAAAAGGCGAAGGAAGGGCTACCCTGGTTGGCGAATTACGCCAAAATGCAAAGTAAGTGGATAGGTACAGCCTATGTGCGCTTTGGCGAGCTAATGTCGCTAACCGAAGTAATGCACCCAGATTCGAAAACGCCTTCGACAATTGAAAAAGTCGCCATTGAGGTTTTTCAGCGTATCAACAAAGTTACGCCGGTAACTGGACCGGCCTTGGCGACGTTAGCTCTGTTGGCAGTGCGAAATCGTGCGCTGACGTTGCCAGAAATAACGAATTTAGTCTCGCCATTATTAGCGTACGCCCGGAAGCGGAATTTACCGACAGAAGTAGTCGACGAATTAGATAATCATTCCGGTATAAGCGACGCCCTGAGTAGCCTTGCCAAAGCCAATGTTCTCGCTTGTTACAATGACGGGCCGGAGCCTGTCTATAATATTTGTGCGGGTAGTCATAATATTGCGGCTTTTTACCGCAACTCTGCAATTCATTGGTTTATCAGTCGGGCAATTCTTGAAGTCACCCTGCTTCACACCAGCCGTATTAATAACGGTAAGGAAAGTATATTTGATCAGGGCTGGGACGATGCCCACGCGCTTCGAGATGTGCTTAAGTTTGAGTTTTTTTTCAGTGAGAAACAAAAATTCAAAGAAGAAATGCGTCAAGAGGCACTCATTTTGGATCCTGATTTTTTTGAAAAGGTGCAGCGCGCAGAAGAGCGGCGCAATATGCTTTATCAGGCTCCATTTCTCATTGCCCATAGGGTATTAATGCCCTTCCTTGAAGCCTACGTTATTGTTGCCGAACTAATGGTGGCCAAGATTAATCAGAGCATCGAAGATAGCAATGAGTTCATTGCAGATTGTTTGACTGTGGGCAAGCAATGGGTGTTGCAGTATAAAATTCGCAGCCCGGAGAGCCTATCCCAAGAGTTGTTTAGAAATGCACTTAAACTTGCGAAAAACCGAAATTTACTTGAGCAGCGTGACGGCTTGCAAGAAGACCGCATTGCTTTAAAAAATTATTTGCACAGCATGGTCGCGGCCCTAGTTAATGTTGAGAGTCTAGATCAGGAACGCTGTGAGAAAATCCAGGAAGATGAAGCAAATGAGTGATATAGCAACTGTCTTGGAATCAATTAAATTTGGCCCACAAGGGCCTCAAATTGCTGCTTTTTTTGATTTTGATGGAACCCTGATTGAGGGCTACTCGGCGCTGGTTTATATCAAGAAGCGTATTCGTGAAGGTGATATGGGGATAGCTGAGCTGTTCAATACTCTGCGCACACCCTTCCGCCAAGATGTGGATGAAGCAGCTTTTACTGCGTTGTTTAGTGACTTTGCTAAAACCTTGGCCGGCAGCGCCGAGGAAGATGTCCGTTCACTGTGGTTTGAGTTATTCATTAGTAGGATCGCACGGTCAATGTTTTTTGAAGGCTATGAATTAGTGCGCGCCCATTTGCGCGCCGGTCACACGGTGGCGATAGCGTCTTCAGCGACCAAGTATCAAATAGAACCCTTGGCCGAGGAATATGGCATTGCACACATTCTGGCTACGGAGCTAGAGGTAAAGCGCGGGGTGCTCAATGGCAATCTTTGTGGCCAGCCTCTGTGGGGGATAAATAAAGCGAGCGCGGTAAAACAATTTTCTAAAGCGAAAAAGATCAAACTCAGCCACAGTTACGGCTATGCCAATGGTCGCGAAGACATTGATTTTCTAAGTGTTACTGGCAAGCCGTATATGGTGAACCCCCACGCGGATTTGCGTAAGCACGGTAATGCAAACGCTTGGCCGGAGTTGCGGTTTGCCCAGCGTAAGCGCGCGCCCATCAAGGCGATCGCCGGCACGGTCGGCGCGTACTCGGCCATGGCGGCGACGATGTTCGCCGGCATGGCGTACAACAAATTTTACAAAGAGCCCCGCCGCACCGCTGACATGGTAGGCAGTATCGGTACCGAACTGGGTTTGGCTATTGCGGGTATTAAGGTCAATATTGTTAATGAGCATAAGCTTTGGGAACACCGGCCAGCCGTATTTATTCTCAACCATCAAAGCAAACTCGATTTCTTTCTGTTCTACAATATTATCCGTCGGGAGCTAACCGGCGTGGTGAAAAAAGAAGCCGAAAATGTACCGATTATTGGTCCGTTTTTAAAAATGGCCGAGATGTCATTTTTAGATCGTAGTAATAGCAAGCGCGCGATTGAAGCCTTGCAGCCAGCGGTAGACCGCTTGCGACGGGGTCTATCTGTAGCAATTTCGCCAGAGGGAACTCGCTCGTATACTCCCCGTGTAGGCGAGTTCAAAAAAGGCGCATTTCATATTGCTCGGCAGGCCGGTGTACCCATTATTCCAGTGGTTATTCGCAATGCCGGTGAGTTAATGTGGCGTGAAGATAATGCAATGCGTGCCGGTACCGTGGATATTTGCGTATTGGATGCCATGGACGTCTGCTCCTGGCCTGAAGACAGTCTCGCTGAGAATATTGCCCTCGTTAGGCAACAATTTGTTGATACCTTAGAAAATTGGCCGGCGGCTTCTGCGCCGGAAATTAAGTCGTTTGCAATTGCTAAGGGATAGCGTGCGATGTCAAAAGTACGCGTGAACCCAAAGCTTGCTTCACTCAAACCGTTTCCGCAGCAGCAATTGAATGATTTGTTTGGTTGGGGTGGTGGCAGTCAGCTGAGTGCGGCAGAAGCACTTATGTGGCGTATGGAAACCTTCCCCTCAGCGAGTTCAACCGGTACTTCGCTGCATTTTCTTGCTTCTACTCCGGCCTGGAGTGATGTCAGTGATTTTGTCGACGGCTTGAGTAAGACGGTACCGCGTTTGCGCCAGCGGGTACAAGAATTACCCGGCGCAGCCCAGCTTCCAGTCTGGCGCGACCATGATGATTTTCAGCTGAGTAATCATCTGCACAGAATAAGCCTGCCGAAGAACAGTGGTATGGCGACATTAA
>NZ_JBFJWS010000151.1:0-7600 GCF_041623545.1 Zhongshania sp.
AACCAAGATTTGTGTGCACGCTTGCCGGTTCATATTGTGACCCAGGGTATGGGGTTGAGTGGCGACAATGCGCTGGCCTTCAGAAATCACCTGCTTAAAAGTACGATCATGGCGCGGACCTTGCCAATGGAAGAAGTGATGGAATCCGCGGCGGAGGTAGAGCGAATGCTGCGCGAGGTAATTAGTGCGCGTCGGCTTGCGCCCGCAGACGATGTTGTCAGTGGCTTGGTACAGTGTGTTCTCGATACCGGTGACGGCGCATCGCGGGGCCTCCTCGATGATGAGATCTTTGCTTATGCTCGGTTGATCATTCTTGCCGGGGGTGGCACCACCTGGCGGCAGCTTGGTATTACCCTGTACCAATTGCTTAGCAATCCAGCACTTTGGAATGCATGCCGAGATAACCGCAATTTAATTGAGGCGGCGATAGAGGAAGGTGCTCGGTGGATGCCAACAGACCCCACGTTCCCGCGCTTAGTAAAAGAAGATGTTGAACTCGCTGGGGTAAAAATCCCCGCCGGCTCCCGGGTTGATATTTGCTTGGGCGCTGCAAATCGCGATCCTGCTGTGTGGGAAAACCCCGATGTGTTCGACATATTCCGCCCCAGAAAATCCCACCTGGGTTTTGGTATGGGGCCACATCGCTGCCTCGGCATGGAAGTGGCAAAGCAGGAAATGATCGTGGCTATCAACGGCTTAATGGATCGCTTCCCGAATATTCGCCTAGACCCAAACGCTGAAGAACCGGAGTTAGTCGGTGATCTTGAGCAGCGTGGCATGTCGGCGATTCCGGTACAGCTTTTTTAAGTGACTGATTTCCACTCAACCTTAAGAGGCACCGCTTGATGGCTGCATCCTGTGCAATTGTTGGATTGGGTATGACCGCTCAGGGTATCGGTCTTGGCATAGAGGCGCGGGAGTTGCGCGCCCAGGCTGTTGATCTCGCCCTGCAGGATGCCGGCCTCGAGCGGGATGCCATAGATGGCTATATACGCTGTTTCGTCGACCGGGAAGATTTGCGCTATATGGGGCTGTCGCCGAATTTTTCAGTATCCATGATGACCGGCGGGGCGACCCCCGCCTTTAGTATTCTCTCTGCCATGGGCATGATCATGTCGGGGCAAGCGGAGATGGTGGCCTGTGTTTACGGAGAAGCTCACTCAAATCGCGCGGCGCGGGGTGGTCAGCCTATAGGCGCCTATGGCTATGGCTACCCAACACTGTATGGCCTAATGGGCGCGGCGGCGACCCATGCATTTCACGCGCGCCGACATATGCATCGTTTTGGGACTAGCTCTGAACACTTAGGCGCGGTAGCGGTAACTCAGCGCGAATATGCCGTTAATCGGCCCGGCACGCTAGGGTATGGCAAGCCGATGACCTTGGCGGAGCATCAGGCGTCGCCCCTAATTGCCGATCCGTTCCGGCGCTTGGATTGTACCCGGGATACTGACGGTGGTGTCGCGCTGTTAGTAACGACCGCGGAACGTGCCAAATCGCTTCATGCCAAACCCATTTATATTCTCGGTGGTGGCACTGGGCATAATATTGGCAATTGGCACACAGGGGCACCCTTTGATAATCACGACAATATTGCGCCTGCCAAAGCGCGTGCATTCAAGCAAGCCGGTATGTCGATTGCGGATATTGATATGGCGCAGCTTTACGACCCGTTCACCATTTCACCACTGATGCAGCTTGAAGCCTATGGCTTTGTGCCAGAGGGCCAGGGCGGTCCATTTTATGCAGAAGGTGGCGCAAGAGCGGACGGGCTTATTCCCACCAATACTGGCGGAGGTCAATTGTCCGGTTATTACACGACCGGCTTTACCGGCATTATGGAGTCTATTATCCAATTGCGGGGCGAGGCTGGCGCGGGGCAGTTAAGTAAGGCGAGTACGGCCTTGGTTAGCGGCCACGGTATGAACGCCGGTGTTCAGAATACCTGGGCGCATGCCAGCCTAATTCTCGGGAATACACCGTAATGAAAACCAATAATGCGGGGCGCTGCTATGGGTGATACATCCGCGCTGGATGCGCAACAGTCAAAATTAAACGCCGTGTTGAAACTTGGCGGCGATCCGGCGGATCTGCCATTCTGGGACGGCTGTGAAGTGGGCCAGTTTATGCTCCATCGCTGCAATGTCTGCCAGCGCGCATATTGGCCAGCGAGTCGTTGTATTGAGCACGGCGACGAATCCATGGTGTGGGTGGCGGCATCGGGTCGGGGAACGCTGCACACCTATACTATTATGCATCGCGCCTATATTCCGTCGATGAAAGACAAGGTGCCCTTTGTGGTCGGTGTTGTGGAGCTGGAGGAAGGGCCTTTTTACCACAGTAATATCATCGACTGTGATCACGATAGCTTGCGAGTGGGTATGAAGTTGATGGCCAAAATGGCGTTGCACGAGAGTGGGTTAACCGTACCGATGTTTGTCGCGGTCTAGTGTATATAGGCCGAAGAACCCTAAAGCGTATCGAAAGCGGAATATGCAATGACAAAAATAATTAGAATTCAGCCGGGTATGTTATGTAATGTCGCGGCCGAAGTGCCGACCGCACTGACTGGGGTGCTTGATAAACATTGGTTGTCTACTGTTTTAGCGCCGCTTTCTGGTGGTGCCAAAATTGCCACGCTGGAATTGCAGGATGTCGTGAAAGCCATGGCGTCTAAGGTGCGAATTAAAGTTAGTTTCGAAAATAAGCCCGACGATTTTTATCCTCTCTGTATAAAAGGTTTTCTTGATTTTGACCTTGGTAGTGGCGGCGATATTACAACATTTCGTGAAGCCGGCTTTTACTCTGAGATTGCACCCCATCTAGATATGGTTGTGCCACCCTGTGCGGCGGTGGTGCGGGACCAAGTAAACAAGCGCTGCGTTATTATTATGGCCGACTTAATTGATGAAGAGGCCCATTTTTTTAATGCCCTAGAGCCTTTTAATAGTGATCAAGTGACGGAAACCCTCGATCAATTAGCGAGGCTGCACGCGCGACCGGAATTGCTGCAGGGTCAAGATTGGCTGCCCTCACGGATTTCAGATTTAGCTGAAAAAGAGTCAATATACCCGTGGTCTAAAATTCAAAACCTGATGCGCGATGAGCGCTCGCTAGGCTTACCCGCGGCGACAACGGATGCGGAAAATTTAAAATTAGGTATCGAGGCATTAGCGGCAATGCTTGCTGTGCACCCAAGCACAATTCTTCACGGCGACTGTCACCCAGGGAATGTCTATCGTCTAAAGTCTGGGGCCTTGGGCTTTACTGATTGGCAATTGGTGCAGAAGGGGCACTGGTCACTTGATGTGGCTTACCATATTGCTGCGTCACTGCCTGTTGATCTCGCTGAGCGGGAAGAGCGAAATTTATTAAATCACTATTTGGATGCGGTGGCGCAATATGGCGGTAGGCGCATTCCGCAAAATTATGCCTGGGATCTCTATCGCTGCGCGCCAATCTATGGCTATTACCATTGGGCGATCACACAGCGAGTTGCGCCACCAATTACCAAACAGGCATTTCAGCGCCTTGGCGCGGCGGTTACTCGCCATGAAAGTTACCAGCGATTAGGTATCCGCTAGGATAAGCGCACGCCTTATTTCTTCGCTTTTGGTGGCGGTACCGCTTTAGCGCCAGCCAGTACGATATCAACGACAGAGTCTATATAAGCTGGCTTTACCGTTTCACCCAGGGACATCAAGCGCCTTAGTATCGGTGCCGAAAACATATCGCTAACCAATTCGGCGTCGGTGTGGGCGGGTAGCTCGCCGCGCTCGATACCGCGTTGAACGATAGAGGTACGGTAGCCCCGAGCTCGGCCGAGTAATTCTTCTGCGATAGGTTTGAGTGCTGGGTCAGTGCAATTATTGAGTGTCAGCATCGCGCCGCGGGCGACGGGATTTTTGGTTCGTTTAATCATGATCCGTAGATATTGCACGAGATCGTCGCGAAGCACGCCGGTATCTGGAAATTCGTGTTCGGTGACATAGCTATTGCGAATGGCCTCTACGACCAATTCATTCTTGGTTGGCCAGCGCCGATATATGGTTGTTTTATTCACGCCAGCGCGTTCCGCTACGTCCTCTACGCGAAGGGCAGAAAAGCCGACGTCGTTGAGTTCTTCGCAGGTAGAGCGAAGTACATCGCTGACCACTTTGGCGGCGCGGCCGTGCTTTTGTATGCCGGTTGTACGTCGGTCGTTAATCTTTGTGTCGATATTGCTCACCCTAGTATCCGTAAAAATCTATAAATCTAATGCTATGAAATAAAGTAATGAATTAGAGAGCTTAGTTCAATAGTAACGAATTTACTCGAACTCAATCATTGTAAAATTACCCTAATGATGCGAGCTAGCTCAAATCCTATGGCTTTCTTTTGGGCTTGTCATTGGCAATTCCGGCCACAAATGACAGCAATAAAATCGTAGGGTGTTAGATTGAATTAGTGAATATCAAAAAGCAACATGTAGTTGCCAAAAGAGATGAATTAAGGTAGCTTGTAATTCTCAGGTTGCTCAAATACTAATAAAGATAGGCAAACTATAATGCGTCCGTTACCTGCTTGTTCACTTAGCACTTTATCTTGTTTTGGAATGCTTTTATTCGCTTTGCATGGCAATGCCGAGGAGCGTGAAAACGAGGCAAAAGAAATTAGAGGTAAAGCGCCGATATTAGAAGAGGTATTAGTGTCAGCGCGACGGCGCTCTGAGGATTTACAAAAAACACCGGTCGCGGTGTCTGCGTTTTCCGCTGAGGATCTCAAGGCCTATAACGTTGACAGTATTGGCGATATAACCCGGATGACGCCTGGTCTAGATCGTTATGAAGGCCGTAAAGAAGCGAATTATTCAATTCGTGGTATTGGCCGGGGGCGATCAACCGACGGTACGCTAGATCCATCAATTGGTGTTTATATTGATGGTATTTTTCTCGCTCGACATGACTCCCAACTACTCGATACCGTCGATGTAGAAAGTATTCAAGTGCTACGTGGCCCACAGGGAACGCTGTTTGGCAAGAACACCATTGGCGGCGCGATCATTGTTACCACAAGGGAGCCTAGTAATGAATTTAGCGCCGCGGTGTCGGGGACCTTAGGCAGCTTTGGTAAAAGTGACGGCCAGCTAGCGATGGATATTCCCTTGGTACAAGATAAATTGCTTTCGCGTTTAACAATTGCCAAGCGTACCGGTGATGGGTGGGCAAGGGATGTCGACAGCAATAGGCCAGTGGGCAACGATAATAGTATTACCGTCATCGCTCAATTAATGGCTAACTTGAGTGATAATTTGCAAATGAAATTGATGGCAAATTACAGCGATCAAGACGAGCAGACTGAGCCCTACACCTGTGAATTGACTAACCCAGAAGGTTTGGTGGCAACCGCTCGTAAGCCTGGAAACCCTAAAACCTACGCGGAGGCCTGTCAGGATTCCACTGCGTTAATCGAACAAGACAAGGTTAATCCAGAAAATTACGGCTTGTCGCAGGGCACAGACCAGTTGCTCATTGGGACAACGTTTACCTGGGATACCGCCTATGGTGTTCTGAAAAGTATCACTACCTTCAATGAGCGTGGTGCCAGCCCCGAAAATAATAATTTTGACGGTACCGACGTACTGCAGTTAGTTAATCGCGACATTATTACTGAGCGCCTTAAATCCCAAAATTTAATATCGGGTGATACAGATACTCGCTGGGGTTGGGGGCAGGAAATTCAGTTTAATGGCGAGCTTTTCGACAGCAGAATGAATTATACCGTAGGTGCCTTTGTGTCTAGAGAGTCCCTGGATAAATTGGTAGGGGGACAAATGCTGACTAAGGAGGGCTATTTCGGTCTGTATACCCTGCCGGGTGTCGCTGATGCACCACCGGGGACAATTTTTGTGTTCGGTGCTGACCTCGGCGATATCCGATCTTTTGACAATGATTCCTATGCGGTATTTGGCCAAACATCGATTGATCTGAGCAAGGATGTTCAGCTGACACTGGGCACGCGGTATACCGTGGAAAATCGCGCCTTGCAAGCAGTGGATTGGAATGCGGCAAACTCGACACCACCGCTGTATGCCGGGATTCCGCCAGTGACGGGGTCGGCGCTGCCATTTTTATTGTTAACGGACGCGCAATTTGATTCTTTAGAGGGCACCGTCGCGGAATATGCGCTAGGGGAGGCTCAGGAAGCGAAGCTCCAGTTTCAAAATATTTCCTCTATGTTGAGCCTGTCATGGGATGTCAGCGAACGTTTCGAGATCAATAATGTGAGCGATATGATGATGTATATCACGCTTGCGCAAGGCTTCAAAGCCGGTGGCTTTACAACCTTGTACGGGGAGCTTGCTACCTTTGAGCCAGAGGAGCTACTGAGTACTGAATTTGGTTTGAAAATGGATTTATTTGACAAACGTATGCGTGTGAATATGGCGGCCTATAATTCTGCTTACACTGAGATGCAAATGTTTGTTGTGCAATTTGACTCAAACTTTGGCGGAGACTTTGGCACAACCAATGCGGGTAAATCCCAGATCAATGGCGCTGAGATCGAACTCACGTACTTGCTTGGCCAAAGCTTGCGCTTGTCGGTGACATCCAGTTATAACAAAGCAGAATTCGAGGAGTATGATGATTTTGCCGTGAATCGCATTACCGGAACGTCTGAGCCCATCGACAGAAGTGATGAACCCTTCCCCTTTGTTCCTGAGTGGAGTCATAGTGCGGCACTGAGCTATACCCTTGATACCGCCAGTCTTGGCTATTTTGATTTTACCTGGCTGACCACCTATCGCGACCAAATATTTATGGGTCAGGATTACAAATCCGGGCTGCCGGAATTTGTCGATGCCTCGACGACGTCTTCTTATTCAATTACCAGCCTTCGCGCGACGTGGAGTCCTTTAGCGGATGGCGCATTAAAGGTCTCGGTGTTTGGCAATAATATTTTTGATAAAACCTACACTGCCTGGGGTGTGGCGATTGCGGATAATACCGGTACTAACGGCATTATCCGCGGTGCGCCAACAAGTTGGGGCATGTCGTTTGATTACGAGTTTGGTGGTTAGCGGGAGCTTGTGAGTTTAGTTTGGA
Source organism: Zhongshania sp. (assembly GCF_041623545.1). Taxonomy (GTDB): domain Bacteria; phylum Pseudomonadota; class Gammaproteobacteria; order Pseudomonadales; family Spongiibacteraceae; genus Spongiibacter. The sequence goes on from NZ_JBFJWS010000151.1 coordinate 7,086, forward strand.
GGCTTAATCTGGCGCTGTCGTAGTTGTCTGGCAATAATCAGCGAAGATAGCTTCTTGCGTTCGATATAAAATTAAAAATAAAAGAGAAAGTTATGCGATCAATAGACCAAATTATTTGCCTATGGGTAACGCCAATTTGCGCAATTTTGATTGTGCTCGCGTTTATCTTTTTTCCCGGCTTCATGCCGCCTATGTCACCGACCATGTCAGAGACCGAGGTTGCTGAGTTTTTCCGGGAAAATGTCTCCGCAATTCGTTGGAGCATGGTGACCTTTAATTTATTTGACGTCATGTTTTTATCGATGTTTGTTGTTGCCGGCGTTCAGATGAAGCGCATGGCGACGCCGAGCCCTGCGTTGGCCTATGCATTTATTGGATCGACAGCGAGTGTTGTCACCTTATTCACAGTCGCAGATCTAATGTGGTTGGTGGCGGCCTTTCGACCCGAGCGGAGTCCTGAAATAACGGTCTTGCTAAATGATATGGCGTGGATATTTTTTGTAACGCCAGTTGGT
>NZ_JBFJWS010000152.1:0-7581 GCF_041623545.1 Zhongshania sp.
ACCTGGGCAATAAACATCGCGGCAACGCATTCATAAAGCGCGGTACCGTCCATATTGACGGTGGCACCGAGGGGTAAGACAAAGCCGCTAACTTGTTTGGAAACGCCGGACTCTTCCTGAATACTTTTTAAGGTGAGGGGCAGTGTTGCCGAACTTGAGGCTGTAGAAAATGCAGTGAGTAGTGCAGGTGTCATTGCCGCATAGTGCTTTTTCGGGTTTATGCCGCCTACGTAACGGAGTAATAAAGGTAATGCGACAAAGGCGTGAATGAGGAGTGCAATTAAGGCGGTAAAAAAGAACAATAGCATGGGTTTGAAAGCCGCAAAGCCCGTTATTGCGACAGTTTTGGCCACTAAACCAAATACCCCCAGCGGCGCAAACTTCATTACCCACATGGTGATCTCGGTCATGATATCCATTACGCCCTGCCAGAAATGCATTAGCGTGGCGGCGTGCTCCGATTTACTGCGGGCGAGAAAAAAGCCAAATAGCAGGCTAAAGAAAATCAAACCGAGCATCTGACCATTCGCGGCAGCGGCCACCACATTGGTGGGAACCATGCGCACAAATATTTGCACCACGTCGGTCATGCCGCGACCTTCAACTTTGGCCAGGGTGTCGCTTAATTCTGGGTCGCTACTGCTGATGGTGGCCGCAAGGGCCTGATTGTCGCCACTACCAGGGGCGATAATGTTAACGACCGCTAAACCAATGAGGATGGCAATGAGACTGCTAGAGGCATAAAACAGCAGGGTTTTACCGCCGAGTTTCTCTAATTTGTCGCCGCCGACACCGGCCATGCCGCTTATGATTGACGACATAACCAGCGGTACAATCAGCATTTTCAAAGCATTGAGGAAAATGGTACCGAGAAAAGTGTACACCGCGATGAAAGACAGGCCACTAATACTGCCGTCGGCACCACCAAGTATGCCCGCTAAGACGGCGAGTAGGATGGCGATGGCAATTTGCCAGTGCAGGGGAATATTACGCATTGCTATTTACTCTTTTAATTAGTGGCTAAGCGGCATTGCACTTTACTTTAGCATGGCTAAGTCGGAAGTCTGAAGTCGGGCGTTTGATGTAGGTCGCTTTTGAATTTGCGTCCGACGTCGGACATCAGACACCAGACTAAACTAGCCCTTCACCGCGGTCCCATAATACATATAGCCCGCAATTCTCGGCGCGTCGTCAACATAGCACTGTTCTAAGCTTTCAATTTTAAAGCCACAGCGGCTAATCAGCTCGGGGATGGGGCGGTTGAGATGACAGCCCCCTGCCAATTTTTTCCACACCGGGGTGATGCGATTTTGCCAATTCTGAATATTGCTGTCGGGCGCGAGGCCGTGTTCACAAAAGAGTAATTTGCCGCCGGGTTTGAGCACGCGGCGCATCTGTTGCAGAGCCTGCTGCCAGTCGGGGATGGTGCAAAGCGTGTAAGTGAGTAATACCGTGTCGACACTATTGTCTTCTAATGAGATCTCTTCGCCCGTTAAATTTAGCCATTTAACTTTAACGTTGGCCGCTTCAAGGTTGGCGCGGGCCTTTTTGCGCATGCCCTCTGAGGGTTCCAGCCCCCAGATAAAGTCGATGTTGTCGGCGTTGTACAAGGCTAAATTGATGCCGCTGCCCATGCCCACCTCGAGCACCACACCTTTGGCTAGCGGCACAATTTTCTCGCGCAGTGCCATTACCGGTGGCATTGAGCAGGCTTTGTCGATCACAAAGGGAAGTATTTTATTTTCGTAAAAGCCCATATTGTTCTTCCTGTAAGGGTTCTTTGCTGCTGCGGGAAACTAATATGCGAGTATTCCACAATGTCGGAGATTGACAAGTTATGGTATCAAGGCAAACATGCTGCACAAACAGTAATAAGTGCGTTGTTGCACTGATTCTAGACTGCGATTCCTCAGTGGGGCAGTTAAATCAGTTTCTTTGAAATGGTGAATTAATGAAATATCCTCAAATTCTTATTCTGGGCCTTATTGGCGCGATTACGGCCTGTGGCGGCTCGTCGTCGACCTCGTCTTCCAGTTCGTCGTCTTCGGCGAGCTATGCGACTGAAACGTTTACCACCGACGCCGCGACAGATTTGGCTGCATTTAATATTGCCGGGCCTATGGATGTTAACCCTTTATGCGTGCCAGACACAGCGTCAAATTTGCCATTGCCTGAAGGGATATTGGTCTATAAAAAGGGTGAGTCACCAACTCGTCTAGTCGTGTTTGCCCATGGCATTGGCCACACGGTGCGCAAAAGTTGGCTACCCCATATGCTGCGAGAGATTCGTCTCGCGCGTACCTTTGAAAACAAGCCTGGTGATGTTGCCTTTGTAACGACGGATTACCGCGATAATTTGGGTTTCCCTACCCTGCGCGGGGCTCACGACACGATTGCGGCAACACTGCATGCCATGAAAAAGTTTCCCAGCATTGAAACCGTTTACATGTTTGGCGTGTCGATGGGTGGATCAATCTCTGGTACCGCGATTGTGGAATCGACTGCGGTAACCGAGGACGGCAGTTCACTTTACGATTATTGGCTGGATGTCGAAGGCGTGAGTCAGCTGGCTGAAACCTATGCTGAAGCAAGCGCGGCAGCTTCAATATCAGAGACAGCGGCGCAGGCTCAAGCCGGAATTGAGCGCGAAACCGGTGGTAACCCGGTGGTTTGCCCCTTGGCTTATGAGCGTCGCTCGCCAGCGTATCAAGCTGCCGAGATGAAATTGGCGGGCTTGCGTGCTGCGACCGTAGTGCATGCGATTAATGATGGCCTGGTGCCCCACAATCAGGGCCGGGTAATGGCTTCGGCACTTACAACCGCCTTAATACCAACCCAGTTCTTCACTATTGTGGGTATACCGCCATACCAAGATCCGGGCTCAACGGGCACAGGCACCTTAGGCGCGGGTGATGCCGATCCTTACTTGAACTTGGCGGGGCATGGCTCAGAGGCTCAGGCCTATCACCCGGTAATGCGCGTAGCATTTGAGAATATGCGCAAGATGCTCGACGGCACCTATAATGAAGTTGTGCCTTATTTTGAGTGTGTGGTTGATCCCAATATACCCTCAGATAGCTGCCCCGTGGATCAGTTTCAGCCTTAGTTAAAATAGCGCTGCCGACCGCTTGGTTTGCAGCGCTTATTTCGCATCGACATTGACCACGCTAAAAAGCAGTGACTATACTCAGTTTCAAATAATGTAGAGCTTTGGCGCTGATTCATGGATGAGAATATACATTTTCGTGCTTTTGGCATTACTGATATAGGCCAAATGCGCGAGCATAATGAAGATGCTATCGGTGTAGCCACTGAGCAAGGCTATATGGTGGTTGCTGATGGTATGGGCGGCCACAATGCGGGTGAGGTTGCCAGCGCTATTGCTATCGACGAAATTGCCCATCATCTTTCTTTTGGCAGCGGCTCTGAGTTTAGCTCGGAAAGCGCTGTGTACTCCCCACAGACCCTACTTCTACGTGATGCGATTAATGCTGCAAATGCGGCCATTCTCGACGCGGCCAAGCGCGACGAAGCCCGTCAGGGCATGGGCACTACGGTGGTGGCGATGCAGTTTAGCGGCCAGCGGGTCGCGGTCGCTCATGTAGGTGACTCGCGGCTATATCGATTCCGTGAGGGCTTTCTTGATCAGCTCACCACCGACCATACCTTGGTGCAGGAGTGGGTCACCCGTAATCTGTATACCGAAGAAGAGGCTCGCAACGCCAAAAACAAAAATGTCATTACCCGCGCCCTCGGCTTGGTCGCGGAGCTTGAGGTTGATTTATTAGAAGAACTGGTTCGCAGTAAGGATCTCTATTTACTGTGTTCCGACGGCCTGAGCGGTATGCTCGACGATGATGAAATTGCCGCCGTATTAAGAGAGCATGGCGAGGAGCCAGAAACGGCCGCGATGTGTTTACTGGAACTAGCAAATATGGCCGGTGGTAAAGACAATATATCGATAATTGTAGTGTGTGTTGATGAGGTGGTTGCCGGACAAGACGACGTGTCAGACGAGACGCTTGACTGGTTCGACTAGGGCATAGTTCAGTAACGGGTTGGGATTATGGCAAAGCTGGTTCTCAGTTTTCAGGGTAGAGTGATTGAGGATTTTCCTCTCGATAAGGAGCGTGTCACGATTGGTCGCGCGGCTGACAATGACATTTGTATTGAAAACCTCGCCGTAAGTGGCCGCCACGCCGCGATCGAAACCTTTCAAAATGACAGCTTTCTGGTCGACTTGGGCAGCACCAATGGCACCTTGGTGAATGGCAATTTGGTAACCCGCCACGCCTTGCGCAGTGGCGACCATATTACTATTGGTAAGCACTCATTGACCTACCACGGCGTCCAGCGCGCGGCGGAAGTGGACGACGAAGTCGAAAAAACCATTGCGATACGCCCGGGCATGAGAAACAGCGAGCCGGCGCCCGAGCCCATGATGGGCTACCTCAAAGTGCAAAACGGTGGCGCGGCGGGCCGCGAGATGATGCTGAGCAAAGCACTGACAAAATTGGGTAAGGCCGGATTTCAAGTTGCTGCTATTAGCCGACGCCAGCAAGATTACTATTTAGAACACATCGAAGGCCAAGACGGCCGTACGCCAATAATCAACGGTGAACAGATTGGCCTCCAGCCCCGTAAATTAGCGAACGGTGACACCCTAGAAATTGCCAATACGCGTTTGGGTTTTGAATTGCGGCCGGCGTAATTGGTGGTGGATTCTAAATAAAACGGCCGAGTAAAAAAGTAGGGCTATATCGCAAAGGGTTAAACAACAGTGGGGTTTAATCCGCTAAGTCACGGCAACTGCCATTCCCTGCGCACCCTCACAACAGCCGCCAAACGCTACAGGCCTTCATTCTGAACTTGATTCAGAATCCGATGCCACGAATACAATTAATGGTTACTCCACTAGGTGCCTAGCAAGAGGGTTATTGTCACAATAGCGGAGGCATAGCCCCGCTACATATCGGTCTCATCTTTAGCCTAATAAAACGGTGTATTTTTTTGCGGCTAGGATTTATGCTCAGTTTATCGGAGCGGAGTGCTCGGTTTTTCAGCTCTATCAAGAAAAAGATTTGTAAGATCAGCCACATAGGGAATTGGGGCAAGACATATGAGACCTCGCCAAAATTACATATGCGCACGCACGCTTTATCGACGCGCGATCCAGCATCAATTCCCTTTATTTCATATAAATTCAATAAGTTTTGCTAGTTTCAGTGGTGTACCACTTTGGGCAAATCGAGCGCGCTTGATATACAAATGTTAGGGCTGATCGTAGTGCCCACCAATAGCGAAGATATAAATGGACTTATCATCGAAACGATATATCAAGCGGTCTTTCTGCGAGATTCGTTTTGACCAAAGGCCCGAGAGATTGTGCTTGAGTGGTTCAGGCTTGCCAAGGCCTGATGAAGGATCATCAGATCTGAGCATTTCCTTGAGTAATTTACAGAGCGCCTTGTGCAGTCTCTTGTCCTTTTCGCGTATGCTTTCATACGCTTCCCAGGTATTACCCTCAAATACCAGTGATCTCATTCATCTGCTCTTCAGTCGGTTTGTAGCCTTGCCCGCGGGTATGGGTTTCAAGGGAATCGGCAATTTGTTGCATGAGGTTCTTACTTTGGAGTACGTGCAGGGTTTCCTGCTCTCGTTCCCAGTCGTCGGCGCTCATTACAACAAAAGCCTCGCCGGCTCGCCGAGTCACTTTGAGCGGTTCATGCCTGCTAACTACTTGTTCTACAACGCTTTTAAGGTTATCTCTAAATTTGTTTACGCTGATTGTGTCCATACGGCCACCTTTGTGTACGGAAATGCCGTACAACTATATACCAAAAGCCCTAACAAGGCCAAGCACTGCGACAGCTTTTTCGTTGCGCCTTCAGCGCCACTGCAAAGCTCCGCGTGCTGGCGGCGCTATGTTTCAAGGACGATTCGATGACCTTTTTGCTATCTCTCATTAGCCTGATTGGCTTTTTTCGTTGGAAGAAACGCGTCCTTTCAGCGGAGAAACCTCCGATGGCCCCCTATGCTTCTAGATTGCGAGTTTTACTTTGGGCTCTTCCTTTCAGTCTCTGCGGGTTATTGTGGTTTATGAATGGCGCCAATTTACTTTCGGGCTTGGGGCCGGGGGCGTCCAGAGAGCACTTTGTTGGGGTTGTGATGATTGTGTGCGGCCCGATTCTGGGCTTCTCTGGTATAGGTGTGTTTATAGCATCTTGCGTTTCTATAAAAGGCGTAGAGCAATGGGCTGCTAATCAACAGAAAGATATTCAGCTATGGTAATAAAACATAACAAGGTGTTGTTGTCGCTGCGTGAAAACGCCCGCGCTGCTGGGACGCTTCCGCTGGCGCTCCGGCGTCGAAAAACACGGCGCTATGTTTTTTTCGGTGAGTAGCGAATGAGCTTTACTGGAACTTGTCCCAAATGTAATACGAAACTGCCGTTGCGCGTTAAAGATAGAGTCGCGTGTTCTAGTTGTGGAGCTATTATAGAGGCTGATGAAACATCAGCGATGGCATGGCAGCTCACGATTTTAGTGGTGAGCTTCGTCGGCTACATGATCGACTGGCGGCTGCTTCTTGTAACAATTCCAGTTTGTATATATTTCGGCATCAAGAAAACTGGCTACAAAATAGTGAGTAAAAGCAAGGATGAAAAATCATAACAAGTTGCTGTTGTCGCTGTGCAAAAGCAGCGCGGCTGGGACGTCGCTGGGGCTCTTCCGCCTCAACGCAAGGCGTTAGGATTTCGGTACATCAAGGAGAGTAGTAATGCCCAAAAGATGCTTTAGGGAGCCAATACCCGAGATTTATGATTCCGCAAGGTATTTAGATGCGGCAGTTTCAGCTCATTTAAATGGGCGCACAAAATTGGCAGAAGAGCTCTTCAATTTAGCAAATAACCCTGTTGTGTGGGAATGGACAGACTCGATCTGGGGTAAAGCTAGTAAGTATGTGGTCATAAGTAAAAATCCAATACCGCATACTGAGGAAAAAGAAAAAGTTCGAATGCCAAGTAAAGCTCAAATGAAGACGTTGAGAGCTAGAGATGGCTATCACTGTAGATTTTGCGGTATGCCAGTTATTCGAGCTGAAGTTAGGAAGTATTTTAAGGAGATATACCCTGACGCTGTTGGCTGGGGGCGTACTAATAAGTCTCAGCATGCGGCGTTTCAATGTATGTGGCTACAGTATGACCACGTTGTTCCTCACTCAAGCGGCGGAACAAACGATCTGGATAACGTAGTTATCACATGCGCTGCTTGCAACTACGGCAAATGGAATTACACCCTCGAAGAACTGGATTTGTATGATCCTAGAGACTTTCCCCCAGTTGGTTCAACTTGGGATGGTTTGGAAAGAGTTTTTGAATCCTAACAAGCCCGAACAGTTAGTCGCTAAAAAGCGCTCCGAGTTACGCTCATTTGAGAAAAGGAATCTGTTGTTGAAAACGAACTACGTATTAATTGATCTTGAAAACGTGCAACCAAAGAACCTGCATATTCTTAAGGGGCATGACTTTAAGGTTGTGGTTTTTGTCGGTTCCAAACAGGCTAAAATCTCCTTTGATCT
>NZ_JBFJWS010000153.1:0-7543 GCF_041623545.1 Zhongshania sp.
CACCAAAATCTTCACTTAAAACCCTGATATTGCCGGTTTTAAGGGCGGCTACTCTAACGAAGTTTCATGGTAATGGCAATTGCCAATTTATTTTCATTTTCGGCGGCGCTACTTGGTGGTGCGTGTTATTAATGTTGCGTCATATAGGTGCGAGTGACTTTAGGTTTTTGGTATAACTCTTTGAGTTTTAGCGGGATTCTATTGTGGAACAGTTATTGCTGAAGGAAAACTAAGTAGTTTGCCCGCTGTATTGCGGGATGGCATTTTAACGTTCTAAGGGATCCTATGGTGTATTCTCCGGAAATGGTGGCGCTCTTACAGCAGTTGCGTTCTCGAATTTTCGCCGAGTTTGGGACACGAATACGGTTAGCGGATCCTGAGTTGCTGACGGCGGTGGGGGAGTTTGGTCGAAAGAGCCGAGACCCATTTACGCGGAAAACGGTTATAGAAATTATGAAGCTGGGCGGCCTGCCATTTGATATAGCCTATTCGACAAAGCCTTCTTTTTCAGGGTCTGAAAAAGACCCTGGCCAAGTCGAAATTATGTATCGGGGAACGAAAGTGTTTCGGGATAAAGGGCGAGGTGTAGCGGCCGAGGACGTTCACACTGGTGCTCCTTCTGAACAACGACAGTCGCGGCAAATGTATCGTGGACAGGTTGTCTACAAATAAAGTGAAGAGCTCGCCAAGTTTTATATTGGAAAATGGCCGCGACATTGTCGCGGCCGTTTTCGTTTAGCCGCCGCTAATGTCTTGCAACACTTTTTGGTAGGTTTCCAAGGGTAATGTTTCTGGTGCAGCGGAAGTCGCGTTCATTAAGGCTTGCTGCATTCTTGCATTAAACTCTGCCGTGCTTTGATTGCTGCTTAGCGGGTTGGGGGCAATACTAGGTGGCTTGCGATGCTGGGTTGCCTGTTCGTAGTCATAGGCAATGCCGAGACCGTTACCCTCGTCAAACTGCCGGACAAAGATCTCCATGCCCCGTGGCACGCCGACGCTGTCGTCAAAGCCTACTGGTACAACGATTGAGCCCATTTGGGTTGTCGAGCCGAAGTCACAGGTTCGCCCGCCGCTTGGTCCGGGGCTGAGTATCAATGCATCTAAGCGTACCTGTTGACCGTTACTGTCTAATATAGGATTTCCGTCAATATCGACTAGTGCGTCCATTACTTGGGTGGTGTAGGCGCGCATCGCGACAATTGCCTGTAATTCCTCTTCTGATGCGGCCAGGTTTGGATTGTCAGCGGCGACTAGTGCGAATAGCGCGGCGGTGCGAGGGCCAACGCGGCCTGTTTCTAAGATGCCATTTACACCGCCGCATTCGCTCCGCTCATGGGCGGTGTCGGCATCTACGGCAAGGCTACTGACGCAGCGCCTTTCGCTATTTCCACCCTCGGCCTCAAATGCTTCAAAGTATTGGTTCATATCGTAATGACGCGAGCCGGCGCCCTTGCTTTCAAAGTCAGGGAGGTAGACCTCATAGATATTGGCGCCCATTTCGCGCATTTTGTCTGCGGCGGCTGCAATGAGTTCACCCTGGGTCCCGGTACCTGCAGCGTCAACAGAGGTGCCGAGCTGTTTGATGACGCCGATATTACGGTCTTTAACACCAAAGCGATTGCGATCGAGATATTCAATGTAGCTGCTTGGGCGCAATTCTTGGGGGAATGCCAGTGTTTTCGGGTCGCGGGGGTCAACGCTGGCCATGGCGCTAAGCATTAAGGCCGCATCTTTAACAGTGCGGGTCATTGGTCCGCCGGTATCGCGTTGATGCGACAGCGGGAAAATACCGTGTTGGGATATGACGCCGAGGCTGGGTCGAATACCGACTAAGCCGTTAACAGAGGAGGGGTGGCGTATCGATTGGCAGGTGTCGCTGCCGGTTCCGCCTAAGGCGAAATTTGCCGCTAGGGACGCGCCGGTTCCCGATGACGATCCAGCGGGGCTTTCGCTGGTGTTATAGGGGTTGCTTACCTGAATGGCGCGATTGGAAAAGCCCGTTGTAAAGAAGGCAAATTCGTCTTGGTTTGCTTTGCCCAATATCAGTGCGCCGGCAGCGCGAAGCCCAGCGACGGAGTGCGCGTCTACCCCAGCTTGGTGGCCAAGCATGCTGTATGAGCCCTGGGTACTGGGGTAGTCAAAGGTGTCGTAATTGTCTTTGAGCAAAACGGGCATGCAGTGTAAATAGCGATCGCCGATGCCACGGTCCCGAGCATAGAGGGCGTCGAGGTCTTTAGCGATATTGATCGCCTGCGGGTTGATTGCCAAGACCCCGCGTATTGGCAGGCCACCATTGGGTTGCGGATTGTCGTTATAGGCATAGATGCGCTGGATATACATTTCGGTGAGTTTTTCACACGTCAAGGGGCTGCCATCATCGAGAATACGTTCGCCGCGGAACCCCGCGTGAATTTCGTCGACGGTAGTTTCTTCAAGGGTAAAGGGCAGTGCCTCCTGGCTTGCTCCGGCGGTGCCTTTGGGATTTTGGGATGAACTACTTGAGCCACCACAAGCGGTGAATAAGAGTGAAAAACCTAAGATATACGCGGATTTGGCTCGCATAACAGCTACCTCGTTACTTCATGAATGTAAACGTGCAATGTATCTGTACTAGCCATAAGCAGTTACCGTGCCACGCATTGTGTGGGAGATGACCGGTGAACTGATTTCATGGTCAAGCCTGTTATCTTTTGGGTTTACTCCTTATCATTGGGCTTTTAGTAACTGAAATTTGAAGACTTATGACGATTAAGTGCACGATTGTGCCGGTAACGGCATATCAGCAGAACTGCTCGGTTATGGTGTGTGAGGAAACCGGTAAGGCGGCGGTATTTGATCCCGGTGGTGACATTGACAAGATCGAGGCGGCGATTGCCTCTCTGGGTGGCACGCTAGAGGTTATTTATTTGACCCACGGCCATATGGATCACTGCGCAGCGGCAGATATTCTGCGGGAAAAATACGGCGTCCAGATTATCGGGCCCCAGAAAGAGGATGCCTTTTGGATCGATAAGCTACCTGAGTATTGCAAGATGACCGGCTTCCCCCATGCCGATGCCTTTGTGCCTGATCGCTGGTTAAATGACGAAGACAGCGTCCGCTTTGGTAATCAGCAATTGCAGGTCAAGTTTTGTCCTGGACACACTCCGGGCCACGTTGTTTTTTTCCATGAACAAGCGCGGCTAGCGATTGTCGGCGACGTGCTTTTTCAAGGGTCGATTGGCCGTACAGACTTCCCCCGCGGTGATTACGATACCTTAATTGCGTCGATTCAAACCAAGTTGTGGCCGTTGGGTGATGACGTCACTTTTATTCCTGGCCACGGACCAACCTCGACGTTTGGGCAAGAGCGTGCGACCAACCCTTTTGTTGCTGATGAGCGTTTTGCCTGAGCTCAAATCAAAGCTGACTAGCGGATTAACGGTGATATATGAGTAATGGTTTAACCCATTTTGACCCCCAGGGTAATGCACAGATGGTCGATGTGACCGATAAGGCGGTTACCCAGCGCGAAGCCCGTGCGGCGGGGTCGGTGATCATGGCGCCAGAAACATTAGCGCTAATCGCCAGCGGTGGACACAAAAAAGGCGACGTTTTAGCGGTAGCGAGAATTGCAGGAATTCAGGGTGCCAAGCGCTGCGCGGATCTTATTCCCTTGTGTCATCCGCTTATGTTGTCATCTGTCAAAGTAGAATTCACGCTCGATCATAAGCGCAACGCAGTCGATATTATGGCGATATGCAAACTCGCCGGGCAGACTGGGGTAGAGATGGAAGCCTTGACGGCGGTTTCGGTGGCAGCGCTGACGATTTACGATATGTGCAAAGCCGTCGATAAGGCGATGATAGTTACAGATGTGCGTTTGCTCGCAAAGTCCGGCGGTCGTTCAGGGGAGTGGGTATTCGACGGCGCGGTGAAGTCATGATTACGGTTTTGTTTTTTGCAAAGTATCGCGAACTGTTAGGAACGGCAAAAATGAGTGTTGCCGCAGCAGAGGTCAATAAAACCGGATGCACAGTTGCAATTCTGAAGGAGTTCTTGGCTGAGCGTGGCGAGGTGTGGCGCGAGGTAGTTAATGCTGAAAACACTTTGTGCGCGGTGAATCAGGATATCGCTACCGATGATGATCGTATTGTCGATGGTGACGAAGTCGCTTTTTATCCGCCGGTCACCGGGGGCTGAGATGAATATCGTTGTTCGGGTTGGCAAAGCAGATTTTGACGTGGGCGCGGAGTGCCGAGCCTTGGCCTCACATTCCCCGCAAAGCGGTGCTGTTGTGCAGTTTGTCGGCCTGATGCGCGACAGTAATCAAGGCGATGACGTGCTAACGATGGAGTTAGAACATTATCCTGGTATGACCGAGCGGCGCATCACTGAAATTGTTGAGCTTGCTCAGCAGCGCTGGCCGCTGTTCGCCACTACCGTCATTCATCGGGTTGGCGTGCTTTACCCTCAGGACCAAATTGTTTTTGTCGGGGTGAGTGCAGCACATCGACACGACGCATTTCAAGCCTGTGAATTTATTATGGACTACTTAAAAACTGAAGCGCCATTTTGGAAAAAAGAGCGTACTCTCACTGGTGAGCAACGGTGGGTAGACGCCCGTCAGACGGATCAGCAGGCACTTAAGCGCTGGCAGGTTTAAGCGCGTATCCGAGGCTTTGTAGTCCGCTTGGCGTAGCGGCGGCGATATTAGCACTGTGTATAATGCAGCGCACATATAAAATGGCGAAAAGCCATCACAATGAATATTGACAGGAAATCCTATGAGTCTTGATCCTCGCGAATTTAGAAATGCCCTTGGCCAATATCCCACTGGGGTCTGTGTCATAACCGCTAACCCCGAAGGCTATAAGCCTTTTGGTATGACAGTTAACTCCTTTGCCTCGGTATCGCTGGACCCTGCGCTGGTGTTGTGGAGCCTGCGGAATGACTCTGAGTGCTTGGATGCATTTAATAAAGCCAAGACATTTACGGTAAATTTCTTGGCAAGTGATCAATTAGAGCTTTCTAACGCGTATTCGAAGAAAAATGACCATGACTTAGCTGCTGACCAGTTCAGAATTGGTAAGAGTGGCGCCCCGGTATTACGCGGTAGCTTAAGCAGTTTCGAATGTGAGATGTGGGCGCGTTATGACGGTGGTGATCATATTATTATCGTGGGTAAGGTTATCGAAATGGATACTAAGCCGGGTGCTAAACCCTTAGTATTCCACGCTGGAAAATATAGAGAACTGCGTTAAAAAATAGGGGGAAAGGCGGTTGATGAACTACTGCAGTAATTGCGGGGCAAAGCTGGTGCAGCAAATCCCCGCAGACGATGATCGCCTCCGCCACGTTTGCCTCGAGTGTGAGGTAATACACTACCTCAACCCAAAGGTTGTTGTTGGATGTCTGCCTATCGCCGGCGATAAAGTGCTCCTGTGTCGACGGGCTATCGCACCGAGAATTGGTTCGTGGACTATTCCTGCGGGTTTTATGGAAAATGGCGAAACGATGTTGGCCGGTGCACTGCGCGAAACTCGAGAAGAGGCTGATGCCAAGGTAAAAGATGAAACCTTGTACCGGCTATTTGATATCCCGCATATTAATCAGGTCTATGTTTTTTATCGCGGTAATCTAGACGGTGGTTTTGGTATTGGACCAGAGAGCCTCGAGTCGAAGTTATTTAGCGAAGCCGAAATTCCATGGTCAGAGCTTGCGTTTCCTATTGTTACCGACGTGTTAACGGAATATTTTCAAGATCGCAAAACCGGGGAGTATCCAATTAGAGTCAGCACGCCAAGTCCTCTGTGGGCAGAGCATGTCGGCTGGAAGCCAAATGCAAAGAGGACGGTAGAAGAATAAAAAAGCATTGTCAGTTTCGGCGGCTAGGCATAAGGCTAGAAGCCAGCTATGGTAGTAATGAAGCCGTTGATAGGCTTAAGTTAAAGGTGTTTAGTGCCGTCGCTCGGCGTAAACGCACCAATACAGAACATTTATCTTGCCATGTAAGGGACTGCAATATGGAATATGCATTTCACACTGTTGATGTGTTCACCTCTGCGCCGTTTAACGGTGCCCAAATTACCGTTTTCCCAGAAGCTGACGGCTTAACTACGCAGCAAATGCAAATTATAGCCAGAGAAATAAATCATCCGGAAACGGTGTTTATTTTGCCGGGAAAGAGCACGGTGAGTGCTGAACTAAAGGTGTTCTCACCCCAGTGTGAGCGCGCCGTTGGCAGCCACAGTGTTGTTGCCGCGGCCCGCGCCTTAGTGCATAGCAAGGCCTTGGTGATAAGGGAGGACAACGCCACTATTCAATTCTCCCAAGACAGCAAAATTTTTAATGTGACCTTATCGCAAGTAGAGGGGCGGCTATTAACACAACTGTCGATGTCGGTTAACGCCCAAATTGATCGCTATGTTCCTGATAGTAATGAATTGCAAGCGGCGCTAGGCTTGGGGCCTAACGATATTGAAACCTTAAAAGCGAAATCTCTTTTTGTGAGTTGTGACTCTTCTTATTTAATTGTTCCACTGCGCTCACTTGATGCCGTTTACCGAGCGCGATTTAATTTAGAAGCGTGGTCGCGAAGCAGTGCGGGCTCGGCACCAGTTAATGAGGTGTTGGTGTACTGCCGAGAAACAGAATCACTGCAGACCGACTTTCATCTGCGTATACTAGGCGCCCATATCGCTCAGGATGAAAGTCCACCGGTGGGCGCGGCTATTCCAGCGTTTGTTGCGAGTTTATGCGAGACGCGTGGCTTGGCGGATGGCACCCACGCGCTGTGGCTAGAGCGCGGTCACAAGGCCGAGCGGCAAAGCGTATTAAAAGTGGAGTTTGTGAAAAAAGCGACAGCGGCGATGGTCGTTAGAGTCGGTGGCGATGCGGTACTGGTCGCTAGTGGCACGATGCGCGCCCCTGAACATGAATAATAAACCACGTTTGCCGGGTTCATAGCTTTGCGATGTGGTTTAGTCGATTAGCTCGGGACCACGTTTACATGGATCAACAATTAATCCTTATTTTTGCCGGAAGCACGGCACTTGCGCTTTTAATTGGCCTTGGTGTTGGCCTGTTTATTCAGCGTCGTATTGCTGCTGTGCAACTTGACGCCGTGCAGAGCCAAATAGCGGCCTTGCAGCTGAGCCTTGAACAGCAAGCGACTCAATTGGCCGAGGGCCAGGCAAGCCTGCAGGCTTGCCAGGATCAATTACATGCCAGCCAGCGTGATCTTGCTGTAAACGCGGATCGCGTTGCACAGCAGGCTGAGGCATTAGCCCAGAGCAGGGCAAGTCTTAGCCAGCACGAGCAATTGAATAGTGAACTAAAAACTGAGCTTGCCCGCCAGCAGAGCGCCTACCAGCACTTGCAGACCGCGACTGCCGAACAAATTGCCTTGCTTAGCGACGCTAAAAAGCAACTCACCGATCAGTTTGAGCAGTTGGCAAATCGTATTTTCGATGAGAAAAGCCAGCGTTTTCAAAGCCACAGCCGTGAAGCCTTAGAACTACAATTAAAGCCTTTTCGCGATCAGCTTAGTGAGTTCCGCGGC
>NZ_JBFJWS010000154.1:0-7525 GCF_041623545.1 Zhongshania sp.
GTCGCCCGCGCCATGGCTGGGGTGTTAAAAATACCCGGCTGAATGCTGTTAACCCGAATACTTTCCCGCGCCAAATCCCGCGCTATTGTTAAGGTCATACCGACAACAGCAGCCTTAGAGGCCGAGTAGGCCGCCTGGCCCATCTGACCTTCGGTCGCTGCCGCTGACGCGGTGTTAATCACGACGCCACGCTCACCATCGACCGGATCCAGGGTCATCATACCCGCTGCTGCGCGGGTAATGCAGCGGAAGGTACCTACGGTGTTCAGGCGCAACACCCACTCAAATTTATCACTGGGGAAAATCGTAATTTCACCCGTTTTCTTGTCTCTACGCGCAGTCGGAATTGCATTTCCGCCGCCTGCACAGCACACCAACACCCGCTCTTGACCATTGGCCGCCCGCGCCTTAGCAAAGGCCGCATCGACACTTTCGTCGGATAAGACATCACACTGGCAAAATATCGAGCCAGTTTCCTTAGCTGCCGCCTCGCCAATTTCTTCGTTTAGGTCAAATATGGCAACCTTAACGCCCGCAGCGCGCAAGGCCTGCACCGTGGCCAAACCCAGCCCAGACGCGCCGCCAGTGACGACCGCTGAAAGTGAGGAATCAATTTTCATGTGCTACTCTCCTATTTGCTTATAAATTATTACATCAGAGACATTTAGCCTGAAAGACTAGGGTAGCCCGCCACTAATGCAGTTAAAACGCAGCTTAAAACTTATACCCCAAAAGGCAGCCCTATACAACAACGCTGTTGAATAGTATTATAACTCACTAATCATCAATTAGAGGAGTTCGCATGACACAAGTAATGAAGGGGATTCGGGTCCTCGAAGTGGCGCAATTCACTTTTGTTCCTGCTGCTGGTGCGATTCTCGCTGACTGGGGCGCTGATGTAATCAAGATAGAGCATCCGGTTCGCGGCGATACTCAACGCGGCTTTGTTCAGCTGGGCGGTATTAAAGTCAACCCCAACCGCAGCCCATTCATTGAACACCCTAATCGCGGCAAGCGCAGTGTCGGTGTCGACATTTCAACTCCAGAAGGTATGGAAGTAATATACGAACTGGCCAAAACCGCCGACGTCTTCCTAACCAATTACCTACCTAATCAGCGCCAAAAAATGAAGTTCGACATAGAACACATTCGCGCGGTAAACCCCAATATCATCTATGCTCGCGGCAGCGCGTACGGCGACAAAGGTGCGGAACGCGACACTGGCGGTTTTGACGGCACGGCCTTTTGGAATCGCAGCGGTATTGCCAACGCGCTAACCCCAAAAGAACTGGGCGGCCCACTCTCCCAAGGCATACCCGCCTTTGGTGACTCTATTGGCGGTATGAATATCGCTGGCGGTATTTCAGCGGCACTGTTCCACCGCGAGCGCACCGGTGAAACCAGTGAGATCGATGTATCCTTGCTGAGTACAGCTTGGTGGGCTTCCGGAACATCAATTGACATGGGGGCAGACAGCGGCGAAATCATGGGTAACCGCATGCCCATGTCAGGCGCCAACCCCGGTAACCCGCTGATGGGCAACTACTACACCTCAGACGGTGAAACCATCAATATGTGTACCCTCACGCCGGGCCCGCACATCAAAAACTTCTTTGAGCATATCGGTCAAGCTGAGCTAGCCGACGACGAACGTTTTTCGACCCCCAAAGCACTGATGGAAAACTGGGAAGCTGCCAGTGACATTATTGTTAAGGCCTTCGCAGAAAAAGATTTCGCCTACTGGCGCAAAAAGCTTAAGTCCTATACCGGTCAGTGGGCACCAGTACAAAGTCTGCTGGAT
Source organism: Zhongshania sp. (assembly GCF_041623545.1). Lineage (GTDB taxonomy): Bacteria > Pseudomonadota > Gammaproteobacteria > Pseudomonadales > Spongiibacteraceae > Spongiibacter. The sequence continues at coordinate 1,802 of NZ_JBFJWS010000154.1, forward strand.
ATCGCCACCGACGACCAGGCCTTGGCTAACGATATGTTCTTCGAAGTCGAAGCGTCTGACGGCGGTGCCCCCATCAAACTGGTACGGGGCCCGGTGCAATTTAATCACGCGCCAGTACAAACTACCCGCGCTCCCACCGCCTCTGAACACACCGAAATTGTGTTAATGGAAATGGGCATGGAGTGGGATAAAATCGAAGAATTAAAATCAAAAGGTGCTATTGCCTAAACACTGCCCCTGCAATCAAAACTGCCGAAATTTTAAGAGGATATTATGAAACCAGGAACGAAACTTAAAAGTACTGTATGTGACACCGAAGTCATGGTCATTCGCGGCAGCGACGCTGAAGTTGCTTGCGGTGGCGCGCCAATGGCCGATGCCAAGCCCGCTGAACTAGGCACAATTGACAGCGCTTTCGCCGAAGGCACTAATATTGGTAAACGTTACGTCGACACTGCCGGCACGGTTGAGCTACTTTGCGTAAAAGCAGGCAAAGGCTCCCTATCGATAGACGGTGTGATTCTCCAGACTAAAGACGCCAAACCACTGCCGTCTTCCGACTGAAGGATCGCCAATGAATATTTCGCTTATTCTGCAAATGGCCGCAGATACCATGCCCGATCGTATTGGCTTGGTTTGTGATGGCCGACGCTGGTCATACAACGCCCTACTCCGCGCCGCCCAAGGTGTCGCTGCGAATCTTGAAAGCAATGAATGCAGTTTCGTCGCCCTGCTCGACGAAAGCAGCGAAGCGGCGCCTATCGCGCTATTTGGTGCCGCGCTCGCAGGAATACCCTATGTGCCACTAAATTATCGACTGGCCGACGCCGACCTAGGTGCACTGCTGGATCGTATCTCTCCTGCTTATATTGTTGGCGATGTCGAGCGCGTAAAGCGCCTTAGCCCCAATGGCAATCACCAGTGCTTCGCCCGCAACGACTTTGTTGCTGCCGCTGAAGCCGCTGCTGAAGGCGCATCAGGCGAAGAAAAAGAAGGCGAAGGCATTGCCGCGCAAATTTTCACCAGTGGCACCACCGCAGCGCCGAAAGCCGCGCTGCTGCGTCATTCTAATTTGTTGGGTTATATTTTAGGCACCGTCGAATTTTGCTCTGCCGAAGAAGACGACGCCGCACTGGTCTGTGTACCGCCCTACCATATTGCCGGTATCGCTGCCCTGCTTAGCTCCATTTACGCCATGCGCAAAATTGTGATGCTACCCGCATTTGAACCAGATGCCTGGCTCAATTTAGTCGCCGCGGAAAAAGTATCTAGCGCCTTCGTGGTCCCCACCATGTTGTCGCGCATAATTTTACGTCTGGACGAGGGCCTTGAAGCTGATCTAAGCTCACTTAAGTCTATCGCCTATGGCGGCGGCCGCATGCCCTTGGAGCTGATTGAAAAAGCACTCGACTTATTCCCAACGACGAACTTCACTAACGCCTACGGCCTGACCGAAACCAGCTCGACCGTGGCCCTACTTGGCCCGGAAGACCACAGAGAAGCACACACCTCCAGCGACCCAGCTGTGCGCGCGCGCCTCGCCTCGGTTGGCAAGCCCTTGCCCACTATCGAATTAGAGATACGCGACGAGGACGGCAAACTCCTGCCAGCCGGCGAACGCGGCGAAATCTATGTACGCGGCGAACAAGTGTCTGGCGAATACCGCGGACGCAGCGCGCTTGATGCCGAAGGCTGGTTCCCAACACGCGATGCCGGTTGGTTAGACGAGGAAGGTTTCTTGTTCTTGGCGGGTCGGGCCGATGACGTTATCGTCCGCGGCGGTGAGAATATTTCACCGGGCGAAATCGAAGACGTATTAAGTACTCACCCCGCCATTGCCGATTCCGTCGCCGTGGGCGTCCCGTCTACTGAGTGGGGCGAAGCCGTGGGTATCGCCGTCGTCATTAAACCTGGCCACGCCACCCCAAGCGATGACGAGCTTCGCGCCTTAATTAAAGACCGCTTGCGCTCGTCGCGCGTACCGGAACGCATTGCAGTATTGCCAGAATTACCTTACAACGAAATGGGTAAACTGCTGCGTCGTGAGATTCGGACTCTGTTCAATAGCTAATCACTAGCCCACCACTAACAGCTCGCGTCTTTCGCGGCTGTTAGTGTTTTTCCCAGAACACGCTTAAGAATGTCACAAACCTATCTCCGGAATTCCGTCATTGACGTAATGCTTGCGGCGCTTAGAAAATAGATAGGCAACATCCCGAATGGAAAAACACCTCTTAGTGCGGTCAAATGAGCCAAGAAAAATCGATTAGCGACTGCAACAATATTCCGAAAGGGTAAACTATATTCGGTGCTAAGGTATTTCCACTAGCATGAAATTTGGAGCAAATAGTACGCAATGACAAAGTTTAGTGAATGGGTTAGCTCCATCGCCGAGGCCGGCCGTGAATTGGTGCCTCGCAAGAACCGGCAAGACAAGAGCCAGAATCTATACAGCCTCTGCCAAGAGCTCTGCAGCAGTAAGGGCGAAGCCATGGGCACGGCGATTGCTCACGATGTTGTCAAAGCGTATATGAACCTCGGTGAATCCGAGCGTGTGGATTTTTTCTATATGCTACTTACTGAATTTAGCCCTGACCCAGCAGACATACTGCGCTGCGCCGAAGCTTTTAAGCTCAAGTCCGATCGCGCCAACTACAAAGCCCTCAGCAACGCGATCGCTGCGCCACGCCTGCACTTATTCCGCAGTATTAATATGGCTCCCCAGGGCACGGCAACGCTTATTCACATGCGCAGAGACTTGCTGAGCGTGCTCGGAGATTACCCTCAATTTGTGGGCATCGACGAAGACCTTAAACACCTGCTAATCTCGTGGTTCAACCGGGGCTTTTTAACTTTAGAGCAAATTTGCTGGCGCACCCCCGCGCATATCCTTGAAAAGTTAATCGCCTATGAAGCGGTGCACGAAATGAGCGGCTGGGACGACCTACGTCGCCGACTCGCCGATGACCGCCGCTGCTTTGCTTTTTTCCATCCAGCATTAGAAGACGAACCGCTGATCTTTGTCGAAGTTGCCCTAGTCAAGGGTATGGCGGGTAATGTACAAGAATTACTCGCTAAGCCAGGAGCTGCGAGTCCGCAAGTAAAATCAAAATCCAGTAGCGCAGTCAAACTGATCAAGCCCCTTAGCAGTGATCAAGAAGACTTTGACACCGCGATCTTCTACAGCATTAGCAATTGCCAGGAAGGCTTAAAAGGCATTTCATTTGGTAATTTTCTAATTAAGCAAGTCGTTTTGGAATTGCGCCACGAATTTGAACAGCTCAAACGCTTTGCCACATTGTCACCAATACCCGGCTTTCGGCGCTGGCTCAACACTGAATTAAAGCAAAGCGACCTAAGCCTAATTTCTGAAGAAGAACGTACTCATCTGGAAATACTGCAACACAAAGAGTGGCATAAAGATCAAGAAAGCTGCGAAATTTTACAACCACTACTGACTCGGCTCTGTGCCCATTATTTAGCGAATGCAAAAAAAGGCACGGAGCCCTTGGATCCCGTTGCTCGCTTTCACCTAGGAAATGGTGCTCAAATCGCTCGGTTAAATTGGCTGGGCGACACCTCCGCCAACGGAATTAAGCAATCTGCGGGCTTGCTCGTGAATTACGTCTACAAGCTCAAAATGGTAGAACAGAATCACGAGGCCTATGTAAATAACGGCGAAATCGCGATGTCTGCAGAAATTCAAAAACTACTTTAATGGCACCGAGAGGGGCTAACGCCCCTCGCACACACCTGCTATGGCAGACAAATGTGGTCGCTTGCATAAGTAACAGCACCCTAAAAATTACGATTATAAAAAAATTTACAATAATAAAATCACAATATACAGCCCAGAAAAAAACGAAAAACATCAAACTAGCAGCGCATTCTTAGCGCTTCATTTATCGATACGCAAGCTCACTTACGGCGGATAAAATCCGCCACCATAACGGGAGGCAGGCCATGCAAGCCAACGACATTCAACTAACTGATCAAGTCGCCATCATCACCGGTGGTGGCGCGGGTATTGGTCGCGCCATTGCGCTCGCCTTTGCTGCCGTTGGCGCCGATATTGTTATAGCCGATATTATTCCAGAGCGCTGCGAGGAAACCGCTGCGCGAGTGAGTGAACTCGGACGAAGAGCCCTCGCCCTTCCTACCGACATGGCCGACACCGATCAGGTTAACGTCATGGTTGAAGCCGCGCACAAGCATTTTGGCCGCATCGATATTCTTGTCAATAATGTTGGTGGCGTGAGTCCCAAACCCTTCTTAGAGCAGTCAGAACGCTCTTGGCATCGTCATATCAATTTAAACTTGGTTAGCATGCTCGCGGCGACATCTGCTGCGGCCCCGCATATGGTCAATGCGGGTCGTGGCGGCAGTATTATCAATGTCGCCAGCATTGAAGCGTCCCGCGCCGCACCCTATTACGCAGTTTACGCCGCCTGCAAAGCTGGCATGCTCAATTTCACTCGCAGCTTGGCGCTGGAGCTCGCCGACAACGGTATTCGCGTGAATGCCATTGCCCCCGACTACACCCTTACCCCTGGATTACAGGGCAATATTAAAGGCCCCGTCGATCCAAGCACGTGGATACAAGCAAGCCCAGCCCAACAAGAGGCCACCGCACGCCGCATTCCCCTTGGCCGCACGGGTATCGACAGTGAATGTGGCAACGTAGCGGTATTTTTGGCCTCAGCCATGAGCACCTACGTCACTGGCACAGTCATTCCGGTAGACGGCGGCAGCTGGGCCTCGAGTGGTTGGTTACGCAATAAAGCGGGCAAGTGGACCTTAGTTGGCGATGTAATCGAATAGTAAGCGACAGGGCTTTTACTGCCGGCGAATATTCACCGGCACGCCCGAAAAGCGCGGCATAAAATTAATTGGTTCAAGATATTGCTGCAAGGACGTTAGTCGCCCAGTAAAGCTACCCCCTTGCTGTAAGGGACTGGCCTTACCGCGCATCCGACCAAACATATGGGTCATCGATATTACCCCCGAACGCAAACGGTCTTCGCCTTTGACAAGGGCCTGAATTTTCCCGGCCTCAGATTCGATTTCAACATTATCGCCATCGACCACGCCCTCTTTAATCATGTCTTCGGGGTTCATATACGCCCAGTTCACTGGGTATTTTTTGCGGCTGCGACTACCGTCGCGGTAGGCGCTGTTCATGGCCTCCAGGATTCGTCGACTGGTCAGCTGATAAGCAAAGCGGTTATCGACTACTTCATTTAATACCACCTCTAACTCTGCCGCGATATCTGTGGGACACAATGCCAAGCGCGCACCGTTGTCTTCTGGCGCGGCTTGCACAAACTGCGGCTCGATATCCGGCCTTACGCCTGAGGGGTTTGCTTTAATCACATCAAAGGGCACGCGGCTTCGCTTGCACAAAAAGCGAATCATTTCTTCTGGATCTGGTGGGGCCGTCATATCCAATGGCAAGCCATCTTTGATATCGTCGAAATTTAGACCATAAGTCCAGTATTTAAGCGTCAAAGGCAGCTTCATATAGGCCGCCACACCCCAAAAAAATGCCCAGTCGTCAATGACGTCGCCGGGCTTATCAACTACCGGTGGCGCATATTGCACAAAAGCCTCTGGGTAAAGACCATCACCGGGCATACTGATATCGTGACGTTCAAAGGGTTGCGACGCCGCAATAACGTAATCGGCAAGCTCCGCAGTTTCATTCATCCGCGAGTCCAATACCAC
>NZ_JBFJWS010000155.1:0-7361 GCF_041623545.1 Zhongshania sp.
GGCACAAAGGGCTCATCGGCAACAAATGGCTCTGGCGGTTTGTAACAGGCATTGGTGTAAGACCAAATCTTACCGCTGCGGCTTAGCTCGACTTCGCTAAACTCGCTGCTGTCGCAGGCCGGGTTTTTGCAAAACTTCAGTGTTTTAGGAAAGTAGTAGGTCCCGCAGTGGTCACAGCAGGCGCCGATTAAATGTGGGGTGTCCGCGTTCAGAGTGAACCAGCCATCAATTGCGGCTTGCACGGGTTTATTGCTCATGGTTTGTCTCCACCGGGTGGATGATTTATAACGTATGTAAAGCTGACGATTCGGCAGTTATTTGGTCAATATAACACAGGAATCATCGCAAGTTCACGGCGTCGGGACTATCGTCTAAATGGCCGAGACCGCGATACTTAGCGCTGGGGCCAAGGTACAAAGCATATGACCGCAATTGTCACTCCAGTGAGTGAATTTGCAATTGTCGGCACAGGGCTAATGCTTATGATTGCCTTTATAACTATGAAAGCCATACGCGGCGATTAAAGGGGCCAGTAATGAAAGTTGAATTTACCGCAGCGCAAGATGCCCTGCGCAAAGAGTTGCGCAGCTATTTTGAGCAATTAATGACCCCAGAGTTAAGTGCCGAGTGCGATGAAGCCATGGGCGAGGGCGGAGGCCCCCTGTGGCGAGAAGCCCTGCGTCAAATGGGTAAAGATGGCTGGATTGGGGTGGGCTGGCCTAAGGAGTTGGGCGGCCGGGGAATGAGCCCGATCGAGCAATTTATCTTTGTAGAAGAAATTATGCGGGTGGGTTACCCCTTTCCGTTTTTAACCACCGAATCCGTGGGGCCGCAATTAGCTGAATACGGTAATGAAAGCCAAAAGCGCGATATTGTGCCCAAGATATTGGCTGGTGAGTGCCTGATTGCCATTGGTTATTCCGAGCCGGGCGCTGGCACCGATTTGGCGAGTTTGAAAACCACGGCCGTAAAAGACGGTGATGAATGGGTGATAAACGGCCAAAAAATGTGGACCAGCTTGGCTCACTTTTGTGATTACGTGTGGCTTGCTTGCCGTACTGATCCCGATGCGGCCAAACCGCATAAAGGCATTTCCATGTTTATGGTGCCCACCAGTGATCCAGGCTGGAGTTGCAGCCCCGTGGTGACCCTGGGCGGCGTTCGCACCAACGCGACCTTTTACGACAATATCCGAGTGCCAGCCGATGCCATGGTCGGTGAACTCAATGGCGGTTGGAAGTTAATTACCAGCCAGCTTAATCGCGAGCGTCTGAGCCTAGTCAACTTTGGCCCCACCGCTGAAATGTTTAATAACGTGGTGCGCTGGGCCCAGAAAATGGACATGCCTGCCGGCGGCAAATTAATTGATGAGCCCTGGGTGCAGATCAATTTAGCCAAGGTGCGTGCCGGTGTCGAAGCCCTGAAACTGGTGTGTTACAAGCAAGCATGGGCAATGAGTGAAGGTAAGCTTGAAATGGCCGATGCCTCGGCGGCCAAGGTCTATGGCTCTGAGTTCTTTATCGAGGTCTATCGTCTGCTTGGTGAAATCATTGGCCAAGCCAGCTTGGTTAACCGTAAAACTGAGGGCGCAAATGCCATGGCGTCGCGCATTGAGCGACTGTATCGCACCGCCTCAATTATCACCTTTGGTGGCGGCACTAACGAAATTCAGCGCGATATTATTTCTGCCGCGGGCTTGTGGATGCCCCGCGCGTCACGCTAGTTGCCAATTAATTAGGAGCGAATCATGGATTTTGGATTTTCGGAACAGCAGCGTGACGTACAAACCTTGGCGCGCCAAATACTGAGCGACAATGTCAGCCCAGAGAGTTTGGCGCAGTACGATGTCTATCAAGCGGACCGTTTTGATCGTGAGCTTTGGGCTAAGGTGGCCGAAGCGGGTTTGTTGGGCGTGGCCGTGGGTGAAGAATACGGCGGTATGGACTTTGGCTTTTTTGAACTGGCGCTGCTTGTTGAAGAAGCGGGGCGCAGTATTGCGCCGCTACCGCTGATTAGTCATTTGGTTTCGGCTGCGCTGCCAATTCAACAGTTCGGCAGTGCCGAACAGCGCCAGCGCTGGCTGCCGGGGGTGGTTAGCGGGGAAACCTTGTTAAGCGCGGCCCTCACCGAGCCCTATAACGAAGATCCCACCCAGCCGCTGTTAACGACGGCGGTGGCCGACGGTGCAGGTCTGCGGCTTAGTGGTGATAAAACGGCAGTGCCTTTTGCGCATCTTGCCGACCGGATTGTGGTGTCGGCCAAAATGGGTGACGGCGTGGCGGTGGTCTTACTCGACCCCAAGGCCGCTGGCGTTAGCCTGACGCCGATGCAAGTTACCACCTATGAACCACAATTTGCCTTGAGTTTGGATAATGTCAGCATTGCCGCTGAGGATATTTTGGCGGGGCCGGAAAGTGGCCGAGCGCTGATGCAGTGGCTTAGCGAGCGGACTGCCGCTGCGCTGTGTGCTCATCAGTTGGGCGCGAGTGATAAAGCCATGCGCATGACCGCTTCGTATACGGCCGAGCGCAAGCAGTTCGGGGTATTAATCTCAACCTTCCAAGCCGTTGGTCACCGCGCCGCAAATTGCTTTATCGACGTGGAGTGCCTGCGATTAAACACCTATCAAGCGGTGAGCCGTTTAGACGGTGGCTTGGATGCCACGAATGAAGTGCATATCGCCAAGATATGGGCTGGCGATGTTGGCCATAGAGTGAGCTATGCCGCCCAGCATTTACACGGCGGTACTGGCATTGATCGAGATTACCCCCTATGGCGTTACTGCACTTGGCTGCGTTATAACGAGATGACCTTGGGTAGTTCAGCCAAGACCCTTGCCAATCTTGGCAAGCGCATTGCGGCGGGCGAGGCTTTTTGTCGCTAGCAGCCGCTTGATCCTGGCTATGTTTTACGGAAACCGCCGCTTTTGTGGCGGTTTTTGCATTTAGTCGCAATAAAACGCCTAGCGATGCGTCGGCTCGCGAATCATGGCCTAGAATCGAAGATGTTATTCCGCTAACACAGTGGTAGCATCGAGCTCTAAGCTAAAATAACGAGGCGATAATAATGAAGTGCACTACCGTGCTTAAAAATGCTGTTTTGCTTGCTGTATTAACGGGCTCAATAGCAAACTCGTTTGCTATTGAGAGTGGTGATATTGAGAGCCGAGTTGGTTTTGTCGACGAGAGTACTGGTGCCAAGGTTGAAGCTATTGAACGCGGCGAACAATCTGGCGAGTATCGAGTGCTAATCTCTATTCCGGGCAAGGGCGATTCAGCGCCAATTGAAATCGAAGAGGTTCTGGTCAGTGCGCCAACGGTCACGCCTGATCTTGAAGATATAGCCCCACCGACGCGCTATGAATTTGTGAAAGATTACAGTGCCGACCGTTACGGTCTGTATATTTATATTGGTAAGAACAAAGACTGGCCGTTTCGCATTTACTTCAAAGACCACGATAGTGAAATATTGAACCAGCGTTGATACCTGTTGCTAATACGATTGCCGGCATGACGATGCTTTGTCATACCGGCACAGTCTACTCATCAGTCACTCTGATACCGAAAGTCGAGATGGAAGCTTGGTGCCGACGGCAGTGCTGCTGAAACATAGTTACCGGGCAGGCTAGGCTGATCCAGAATCAATACTGACTCTTCTTCCCCTGTTAAATTCTTGCCGTTTAGTATGACTGACCACGAGCCGTCATCTGCTTTTAGGCCGATGCGGGCGTTGATCTTCGTTGTCGCTTGCTGAGTGGCAACGGGATCATTATCGGTGTCGATGAAGTGCTCGCCTTGATACACGGCATCGGCGCCGAGTAAGAGGTTAATGCCGCTATTAAATAGTGGGATATTCAAGCTGGAATACAGGCTGCCACTGACTTTTGGTGCATACGCCAATGATTCACCAGATAAGTCTTGGAAGGCTGGCGAATTTGCGCCGCCTTTTGGTCCAGTTCGCTCGTTAAAGCAAGAGTCGTCGCCACTGCCTGCATCGGAACCGGCAACAGCGGGAGCGCACAAGTACTCAATATATTCTGCGTTCACAATGCCCGCACTGCCGCCAATGGTCAGGTATTCAAGCGGTGGTAACCAGAAAAAATCAAACTCAAAGCCGCTGGTTTTCGCGTCGGCAGCATTGGTGACAAAAATAGAGCGGCCGTCAAAGTTTCTTACTTGCAGGTCTTGATACTCCGTATGGAATACCGCGCCGTTTAGCATGAAAGAGCCGCCAAGCCACTTACTCTTAAAGCCGGCTTCGTATGCTTGCGCTGTTTCGGGGCGGAAGGTGAGATTGTCGTCTGAGAAAACCCCAGCCGCAAAACCGCCACTTTTAAATCCTTCGGTGGTGGTTGCAAATAAAGTTAGCTCATCTGTTGGCTGCCAAGTTAAGGTGAACTTCGGCGTGAAGTCATTATCTTCGGCATCCATAACAACGTCGAAGTTTTCCTGCCCCGTGGTCACGGGCCCTGCGCCGGGCAATCCGCGGCGGCCAGAGACAATACGACCTGTTCGCGAGTCTTCTCCGTAACGCAAGCCGATAATGGCCGATACCGTGTCGGTGAGCGTCCAGTCAAATTGCATAAAATAAGCGACACTGCTGCTTTCTGCGTCGGTAAACGCAAATAGCGTTTCTGCTTGGCCGTCATCTTCTATGTCGGGGATCGCAATGCCTTCAATGTAGACGCCTTCTAAAAAGGAGAAGTCTGACGCGGGGTCATAAAAGCCGCCTGCCGCGGCATAGGATGCAAATCCGGCACCGTTGGTCTGGCTTATTGATGTGCCGTATTCGGATGTTGAGGCAAATACCCCAGCGATAAAATCGATATCTTGGCCTATACCAAAGAGGCTAGGAAATACGCCACCGGTTCGCCACTCAACCATGTATTGTTCGTAGTAGTTCGGCTTTTCGGTGCCAAAGTCGATGAAATCGATGGGTGAAAAATCGCCGTCAATTGCATACGGTGCCGTCATTTCTGACCAGCCAACAATGACATTGGTATTGAGTGATTCAAAAAATGATACGGCACCGAAATCTTTCGAATACTTGGCGCTAGCCGATACGGTGTCGCGATCAGAGAAGGTATGCGTGTTCATTGACGTGGTGCCATTGAACTCGTTTGTTTCAACATCAGGATCTTTTTTGCGGAATTCTGCCAGCGACTTCTCGCTCGCTTGTTTTAGCTGCGTTATTAAACCAAGTTCGCGATGGCGGGACGCCCAAGCATTGAATAATAGATCTGAGCTATCGTTAATAAACCACTTTATTTTAATTCGCGCTGAGCCATCTTCAATATCGTTTTGTTCGCCACGGGCGGTATTGAAAACATGGCTATCACGTTGGCGTACGCGCAGGGATATACGCGCAGCCAATACGTCCTCGACTAAAGTCAGTGAGGAGGCACCTTCAAACAAGGCTTCGGCAATATCTGCGGTGCCTACGCTGACATAATGCGAGCCACTGAAGTCTGGGTCGCGAGTCGTGAAATTGAATACGCCAGCGATGGTGTTTTTGCCGAACAGGGTTCCCTGGGGGCCGCGGAGCACTTCAAGGCGCTCAAGGTCAAAATTGGCGTCATTGATGTACGTTGATCGACCATAAAACACGTCGTCAATTGACAAGCCGACTGAGGGCTCTAGGCCGCGACCTAGGGGCGGTGTGCCGAAGCCGCGAATCGTTAGAACAGCGGAATGGCCCAGCGCATTGTTAAACTTCACATTTGGGGTGTATTGAACTAGTTCGCCAACATCGAGGCTGGCTAGATCGCTGATGAAATCGCGATCGAAGCTGGAGACAGATACGGGAACGTCCTGAAGGCTTTCCGTTTTTTTCTGGGCCGTAACAAAGACTTCCTCAATTATCCTGGATTTGCTTTGGTCAGCGGTATTTGACCCCGTAGCGGCGAGTACACCTGAGCTAAATATTGTCGCGCTCACTACCGCGCCTAGCCGATTAATTTTTATCATACCCTACCTTTCTCGAATACTGAGTTACGGCGTACTCGCGTAACTGGACATTATTGTTAGACGTCATCATTCTTTGCTGCTCAGTTTTATCAAAATTGAGCTAATGGATCGGCGTTAACCAGTCTCTGCGGTAAAGGCTTCTCGGTATGACGATGTTTTAGCCATAGGAGTAGCCTTTTAGCGCAGTACTAGCTGATAACTTATTGCCATTCATAGCGCAGATTTAGGTTCCACGTAGGTTCAAAGGGCAGGGCGGCCGCGACATAATTGCCCGGCAGACTTGCTTGATCCAATACCAGTACCGACTCTTCTTCGCCGGTAATGTTTTTGCCGTTAAGGATAATAGACCATGTGTTGTCATCGGATTTTAGGCCAATGCGCATATTGATTTTAGTCGTTGCCTCTTGCGTGGCAACAGGGTCGTTATCGGTATCAATAAAATGCTCGCCTTGATAGACAAGGTCGACACCAAGCAATAAATTTACACCGCTTTGTGAAATCGGCATTTGCAGATTGCTGTATAGACTGCCGCTGGCTTCCGGTGCAAAGGAGAGGGGCTCACCGGATAAGTCCTGAAAGGACGGTGCTAATATCGTGGTTGTCGGGTCATTTGATTGGTCATAGCAAGATGGGTCGCCAGAGCCAGATGGCGTTCCGGCTATTGCCGGCGCGCACAAATAATCGATATATTCTGCTTGCACAAAGCCTGCACTGCCGCCAATCGAAAGATAAGGTATTGGCGGTAGCCAGAAAAAGTCGAATTCAACTCCGGTAGTCTGGGCATTGGCAGCGTTCTTTACAAATATTGAGCGGCCATCGAAATTACGTACTTGCAAGTCGGAGTACTCCGTGTGGAATACTGCGCCATTTAACATTAAGGAACCGCCGAAAAGTTTACTTTTGACACCTATTTCGAAAGCATCTGCTTTTTCGGGTTCAAAGGTGAGGTTGTCGTTATTAAATACCCCCGCAGCAAAACCGCCGCTCTTAAAGCCTTGGGTCGCGGTGGCGAACAGTGTTAATTCTTCAGTTGCCTCCCATGTTAGGGTTAGCTTAGGCGTAAAATCGTAGCCACTTTGCTCGATGATCTCATCAAAGTTTTCCTGACCGGTAACCACCGGTGCAGCGACAGTGGTCGCAGAGCGGCCGGCACTAATGCGGCCTTTTCGCTGATCTTCGCCGTAGCGTAAACCGATGATTGCGGTAACAGTCTCCGTAAGCAGCCAATCGAACTGTGCGAAATAAGCGACGCTTTGAGAGTCAACTTCGGTTGAAGCGAAAATGGTTTCACCGCGTCCGTCATCGGACGGATTCACATTCGTCGGTAAAGGTATAACGAGACTGGGCGCGGGATCGAAGAATGCACCCGCGCGGGTATAATCGACAATCCCTGTA
>NZ_JBFJWS010000156.1:0-7350 GCF_041623545.1 Zhongshania sp.
ACCGGGCCAACACTCAATGCCGAACAACAATATGCAGTCTCCACAATATGCGCCAGTCTAGGCCAGTTTGAACGCTACCTACTCGATGGCGTAACCGGCAGCGGCAAAACCGAAGTGTATTTACGCAGCATTGCCGAGTGCTTGGCTCGCGGGGAGCAAGTGCTGACCCTCATCCCTGAGATTGGCCTAACCCCGCAAACCCTAGAACGCTTCGAAAGCCGCTTCCCAGGCCAAGTCCGAGCACTCCATTCTGGGCTCAGCGACGGTGAACGCTATCGAAGCTGGCAGGATATTCGCAGCGGGCGCGCGCAGATTCTACTCGGCACCCGCTCGGCGGTATTTACGCCCTTTCAAAATTTAGGGCTAGTCATTGTTGACGAAGAGCACGATGCTTCTTACAAGCAGCAAGACGGTTGGCGCTACTCGGCTAGGGACATCGCCGTAAAACGCGCTGCCGATCATCGCTGCCCGGTAGTGCTGGGTAGCGCCACCCCCAGCCTCGATAGCTTGCACAACGTTGGCCAAGACCGCTACCAATTGCTGGAGCTGCGCGAACGCGCAGGGCTTGCCAGCAAGCCCGATATTCGACTACTGGATATTCGCCAACAAGACTTAGACGAAGGCCTAAGCAAAACCTTGCTCGACGCCACCCAAGACACCCTAGAAGCAGGCAACCAGGTTTTAATCTTTCTTAATCGGCGCGGCTTTTCACCTCTATTGCAATGCCATGGCTGCGGCTGGATCGCCAACTGCCAAGCTTGCGATGCCAAAATGACCGCCCACTTCGGCCGCCGCGAACTGCGCTGCCACCACTGTGACGCTAAAGAAGCCCTGCCAAGCATTTGCCCCCAGTGCCACAACAGCCAGTTAATTTTTCAGGGGCCGGGCACTGAGCGCTTAGAGCTAAGCCTTAAACGCCATTTCCCCGAGGTTGACGTGATTCGCATCGACCGCGACACCACCTCCGCCAAAGGCAGCATGCAAAGCCTGGTAGACGGCATTCGCGATGGCCGCCCCAGCATCTTGGTCGGCACCCAAATGCTGGCCAAGGGCCACCATTTTCCCGACGTCACCTTAGTCGGCATTATTGATATCGACGGCGGCTTATTCAGCGCCGACTTTCGCGCCCCCGAGCGCAGCGGCCAATTGCTAGTTCAAGTTGCCGGACGCGCGGGCCGCGCCGACAAACCCGGCCGAGTGTATATTCAAACCCACTGCCCAGACCACCCAGCACTGCTTGCCCTAGTTAGCCAGGGCTATCAGCCCTTTGCCCAGCAATTGCTAGCTGAGCGGCAATTGCTAAGCCTGCCGCCAGTCAGTTTTAGCGCTGTGATTCGAGCCGACGCCGGCAGCCTGCGCTGCGCCGAAGACTTTTTAGCCGCCATTCGCGCCAATCTCGCCCCCAGTGATAATAACTGGAGCATAGTCGGCCCGCTGCCCGCCCCCATGACCCGCAAAGCCGGACGCTTTCGCGCTGCACTCATTCTTCAGGCAGAGCGTCGCCCCATCCTGCACCGACAACTCGCCATCGCCTGCCACACCGGCGACCAACTACCGAAGCACAAAAGCCTGCGCTGGTCGGTCGATGTCGACCCAATTGATTTGTTTTAATCCCATTTGCCATTTTTACGGTTTAGCCACGCCCCCCAGCACTAGCCGCGACACCCGTAAACAGGGATAATACGCGGCCTTGTTTCGCGCCAGAGAGTTAGCCACAACGCCATGAAAGAGAAAGTTGCCGCACATATCCATCAAGCACTGCAAACCCTGCGCAGCGCCCACGCTTGGCCAGAGGATCTGGTGGCAAATATTCAGGTGGAGCATACCCGCGACAAGGCCCACGGCGACTTCGCCAGTAATATCGCGATGACCTTGGCCAAGCCCTTAAAATCTAACCCTCGCGCAATTGCGCAACTCATTGTCGACGCGCTGCCCGAGACCAGCGACATTGTCAAAGTCGACATCGCCGGCCCCGGTTTTATCAACTTTTTCGTTGACGAAGCCAGTAATTATCAGGTTATTCACGACATTTTCGCCCAAGGCGAGCAGTTTGGTCGCCATGCCAGCCGCAACAAATCAATGCAAGTTGAATTTGTATCCGCCAACCCCACTGGCCCGCTGCACGTCGGCCATGGTCGCGGCGCAGCCTACGGCGCCAGCGTCGCCAATATGCTAGAGGCCGCCGGCTACGATGTATGCCGTGAATATTATGTCAACGACGCCGGTCGCCAGATGGACATCCTCGGCACTAGCGTGTGGCTGCGATATCTGCAAGCCTGCGGCGAAACGATTACTTTCCCAAGCAATGGCTATCAGGGCGACTATATTGCCGACTACGGTCGCGAGCTATTGGCCGAGCACGGCGAAATATTGCGCCACTCTGCTGCGGAAGCCTTTGCTGGAGTTTGCGCCGACGCCCCCGAGGGCGACAAAGAAAAGCATATTGATGGCTTAATCAACCGCGCCAAGGCATTGCTCGGCGATAACTACCAAATTCCTTTTAATAAGGGCTTAGACGCGATACTCAGTGATATTCGCAGCGATTTATCTGAGTTCGGCATTGAATACCAGCAGTGGTTTTCTGAGCGCAGCCTGACCCAGAACCCTGACCAGGTCGCCCGTGCCATTGCCAAATTACAGGACAATGGCTTTATAGAAGAGCGCGACGGCGCACTGTGGTTTATGTCGACCCGTTTCGGCGACGACAAAGACCGCGTGGTGAAGCGCGACAATGGTCAAACCACCTATTTCGCATCAGACATTGCCTACCACCTCAATAAATTCGAGCGCGGCTTCGACACCGTGGTCAATATTTGGGGCGCCGATCACCACGGCTACATCTGCCGAGTGAAGGCAGCACTGCAAGCCATGGGGATTGATCCCGAGAAATTAGTGGTCCGCTTAGTGCAGTTTGTGTCGCTGTATCGTGGCGACCAGCAAGTGCAAATGTCGACCCGCTCAGGTTCGTTTGTGACTCTGCGCGAATTGCGTGAAGATGTCGGCAACGATGCCGCACGCTTCTTCTATATTATGCGCAAGGCAGACCAAGCCACCGATTTCGACCTAGAGCTCGCTAAGTCAGAAACCAAAGACAACCCGGTTTACTATATTCAGTACGCTCACGCCCGGGTCGCCAGCATTCTGCGCAAACTCCAAGAACAAGGCGAATCGTGGACACCGGCGGCCGGCTTAGCGAACCTCGCCAAACTCAGTAATGACGCAGAAAAAGATCTTTTAGTAAAATTGTCACGCTACCCTGAGACACTCGCTAGTGCCGCCGAACATTTTGAGCCCCACAGCTTGGCGCATTATCTCCGAGAATTGGCTGGTGACTTCCACACTTACTACAACGCTCACAAAATGCTCGGCGAAGACATCGCCGTGCGAGACGCTCGTCTTGCGCTAGCCTGCGCGGTACAACAGGTCTTGCGCAACGGCCTGAGTTTATTGGGCGTGTCGGCTCCAGAGGAAATGTAAGGCATGGCACAAGCCCCTAAAA
Source organism: Zhongshania sp. (assembly GCF_041623545.1). Lineage (GTDB taxonomy): Bacteria > Pseudomonadota > Gammaproteobacteria > Pseudomonadales > Spongiibacteraceae > Spongiibacter. The sequence goes on from NZ_JBFJWS010000156.1 coordinate 3,500, forward strand.
AAACCAGCCGCGGAGCCACCCGCAGCCCCGCCAGCACCGGCTTGCCCGCCTCGGTTCTGCTAGGTACGGGCTTTATTGCTGGGGTAGTCTGCTCTGTTCTGGTGTTTAGCGCACTGAGCAAACAGCCCAATAATGAGGTGAAAGTTGCTGCCGAGAAAACCGCGGCTGCAGCCAAGGTTAAAGCCGACCGCAAGGAAGTGAGCACTAACACCAAATTCGATTTTTTTACGCTCCTACCCGAGCGCGAAGTCATTGTTAACGACGAGCGTCCAGCACCAAAGCCGGTTGCCACGACAACCGCACCCAAGAATGAGCGGCCGCCCGTTGAAGCCAAACCCGACCCTAACATTGAGAAATACATTCTGCAGGCTGGTTCTTTCCGCCAAAGCACCGACGCCGACCGCCGCCGCGCCCAAATTTTATTACTGGGTCTCGACGCCAAGGTTGAATCGGTTGAAGCGAACGGTGAGCGCTGGCACCGCGTTTATGTCGGCCCCTTCCAATCCCATAACACCTTGAGCGATGCCCGCAGTAAATTAATAAACGAAAGCATTGATACCTTGGTTATTCGGCAAAAGAACTAAGCTTAAGCCTCTCTGCGCCCTTGAAAACTTCAGGGGCCAACCCCACTATCACTGTTCACACCCGCTTTTCCCTTTCAATTATAAGGAGTCCCGCGTGGAACAGTTTCGCGGCACCACAATACTCTCGGTTCGCCGGAATAATCAGGTTGTCATCGGCGGCGATGGCCAAGTCACCATGGGCAATACCGTGATGAAGGGCAATGCCCGCAAAGTTCGCCGTCTTTATAAAGAGCAAGTTCTAGCCGGCTTCGCCGGCGGCACCGCCGACGCCTTTACCTTGTTTGAACTCTTCGAAGTTCAGCTTGAGAAGCACTCAGGTAAACTCACCAAGGCCGCTGTCGAACTCGCCAAAGCCTGGCGTAGCGAGCGCTCACTGCGTCAGCTGGAAGCACTGCTCATTGTCGCTGACAAAGAAACCACCTTGGTGATCAGCGGCAACGGCGATGTCATCGAGCCCGAAGACAATATGATCGCCATTGGCTCGGGCGGCTCATTTGCCACCGCCGCCGCCCGCGCACTTATGGACAATACCGAGCTTAGTGCCGGCGATATTGTTGAAAAAGGCCTGACTATTGCTGGTGATATCTGCATCTACACCAATCACAGCCGCACCATTGAATCTTTGGAATACTAGCGCCCACGAGCGCCTTCGGAGTCTCCATGTCGACCATGACACCCCGTGAAATTGTTCACGAACTCGATAAACACATTGTTGGCCAAAGCGATGCCAAACGCGCTGTGGCCATCGCCCTGCGCAATCGCTGGCGGCGCATGCAACTCAATGAAGATTTGCGCGCTGAAATCACCCCCAAAAACATTTTAATGATTGGCCCCACCGGCGTCGGCAAAACTGAAATTGCCCGCCGCCTAGCGAAGCTCGCCAACGCGCCTTTTATTAAGGTCGAGGCGACCAAGTTCACCGAAGTGGGCTATGTCGGTCGCGATGTCGAATCCATTATCCGCGACCTAGTTGATGTCTCGATTAAACTGTATCGCGAACAGGCCATGGAACAGGTCGCCCACCGCGCTGCTGACGCCGCCGAAGAGCGTATCCTCGACGCCTTGCTGCCCCCAGCCCGCGGCGAAGCCACCGAAGAAGAGCGCAACACCACAACACGCCAACTCTTCCGCAAAAAGCTACGCGAAGGTGAATTAGACGAGCGCGAAATCGAAATCGAACTCAATATGGCCCCGGTTGGCGTAGAAATCATGGCCCCACCGGGTATGGAAGAAATGACCAGTCAGTTACAAGGTATGTTCTCCAAGATGGGTGGCGACCGCAAAAAGACCCGCCGCCTAACCGTGAAAGCTGCCGCCAAGCAACTTCAAGACGAAGAAGCCGCCAAGCTTGTAAACGAAGAAGAATTGAAAGCGCGCGCCGTAGAAGCGGCTGAGCAAAATGGCATTGTCTTCATCGACGAAATCGACAAGGTCGCTAAACGCCAAGAAACCGGCGGCGCCGATGTTTCTCGCGAAGGTGTACAGCGGGATTTACTGCCACTTATTGAAGGCTGTACCGTCAGCACTAAACACGGCGTGATTCGCACCGACCATATTTTGTTTGTCGCCTCAGGCGCTTTCCATCTGAGCAAGCCATCGGACCTAATCCCCGAACTGCAGGGCCGCTTGCCGATTCGGGTAGAGCTTTCAGCATTAACACCTGAAGATTTTGAGCGCATTCTCACCGAGCCTCACGCCTCATTGACTGAGCAATATCAGGCATTGCTGGGAACAGAAGGCTTGAGCATTGAGTTCAGCGCCGATGGCATTCGCCGCATTGCCGAAACGGCATGGGAAGTCAACGAGCGCACCGAGAACATCGGCGCCCGCCGCCTGCACACCATGCTCGAGCGCCTATTGGAAACCATTTCCTTTGACGCTGGCGACATCAAAGACGCAGTGAAAATTGATGCCGATTATGTGAATAAGCAATTGGGTGAATTGGCGAAGGACGAAGATTTGAGCCGATTTATTCTCTAGGCTTCGCGTCGGACGTCAGACGTCTGGCGCCCGACGCATTCCCAGCTCGACACCACCACAAAGGCAGAGATCACACCATGAGCCAAGCGCCTACCGACATTAAATTTCGCAAAAAGTCCCAGCAGCTGGAACTCACTTACGGTAGCGGTGAGCAGTTTGCCTTGGACGCTGAGTTTTTAAGGGTGCATTCACCCTCTGCGGAGGTACGCGGTCATGGCGCGGGACAGGAGACGCTGCAAACCGGCAAAATGCATGTGAAGATTACTGAGCTAATTCCGGTGGGTAATTACGCCTTGCAGCTGGTATTCAGTGATGGCCACGACAGCGGCATTTTTTCCTGGGTCTACCTACGCGAGTTGTGTGATACCAAAGACGCTAAATGGGAAGCTTATTTACAAAAACTCCACGACGCCAAGGCCAGCCGCGATCCCGACCAACAAGTGGTGAAGTTTTTTGGCTAAGGAGCACAAACCCTAATCACGTAGGATAATTTGCGGATTTAAGTTTACTCCGCCGTCTTCCTCTAATACGCCGATATTAACCCCAGTAGAGTTTTCAACCACCACCAGCGGTGGCTCAAAGCTTGGGTGGCGTATGAATTTCAACTGCCAACCAAAATTTTCAATACGCCGCAGGGCGACTTTCTGTAAATCGGTCAACATCATTAGCGCGTTATCTGGCACCGCCGGCGCCGCACTGCGCTTGTCATTTGTCATTTCCATAATTATCCGGCCCCGTGTCGAACTTCAGCGAATTAACAGTAGCCGTAAGTCGCAACCAGCTCTAGTTCGGATTCACCGTATTGACATCGATTTAAGCCACGACAAACTCAGTGCGGAAGCGAAATCCACCCGTTATTAGAGGTTCTCCTCAGCAAATGCCGCCAACCGCGAGCGCTCTATACCATTGACGTGCATTATCCCCGCATGCTCAAAATTCTTACATTTTTCAACAAGATAAGTGAGACCCGAGGTCAGCGGTGAAATATACTTATTATCAATTTGCGCTAAATTACCCAAAACCACTATTTTTGAATTCACCCCCACGCGGGTAATAATAGATTTTAATTGGAACTGGGTCAGGCTCTGCGCTTCATCAATAACAATATAGGCATTATTAAAGGAGCGCCCCCGCATAAAATTCAATGACTTAAATTGAATGTTAGCCTTATCCTTTACATATTCAATACTGCTGTAAGGCGACTCATCGCTGCCGTGCAAGACTTCTAAATTATCCTCAAAGGCCGCCAGCCATGGCGCCATTTTCTCTTCTTCGGTACCGGGTAAA
>NZ_JBFJWS010000157.1:0-7315 GCF_041623545.1 Zhongshania sp.
GCCGTTATCCCACTTGCCACCGTGGGGACCAAGTGCCGAGGCGCGGGTCACGTAAGCCTGATACAGTTCTTCACGCAGCTGGCGGTTATCGGCGTACTGCAATATGGGCAAGTAGCTGGGGATATCTAGACTCAAGCGATAGCCGCTATGGCCTTTTGCTGTTGCCGCTTCGCGCAAATTATCCAATACCGTGGCCGGCACGCCAGCTAAGTCTTCAGTAGCTTCGATCAGCTTTTCCCAGCCGTCAGTGGCATCCAAAACATTATTTGAGAACGCGGTCGATAGTTCACTCAGACGCTGGGCGATGGCCGAGAAACGCTTTGCTTCGTCGTCCTCTAACGCCACCCCCGACAGGGTAAAGTCACGCAACATATGACGAACCGCCTGCTTACGTGGACCGCTCAAACTGGCAAACTCGGCACTGTCGGCAAAGCCTTTAACCCGTTCAAAAAGCGGCCGGTTCTGACCCATTTCACTATTATAGGCGGTAAGCAGAGGCAGGCAGGCACTATACGCGTTACGCCAAGCCTCGCCACTGAGTACGCTGTGGCAATGGCTAAGAGGCGCCCAGAAGCGGCCAATTTGGTCGTCAATTTCTTCTAGAGGCGCCATTAAGTTCTGCCAGCTTGGCTTAGCCTCGCAGGCAACCACCGCCGCCACGCCTTGGCGCGAAGCAGTTAACAGCGCCTCGCAATCAGCCGCTAATTGCTGGGGGTCGAGACAGGAAAACAACGGTAAACTATTGGCAGCCATAACAACTGAAACCCTGTAATAATGGTAGTGAATATGTCCAGTGTAACAAATCCACCGTCCGCTTAGTGCGTGAGATGGCTCATAGATAAATAATAGATGGAGATAGATTAATGACTTACAAGGCCCAAAATTTTGTTCGTCGCTTTGAAGAACACACGCCCAAGCTTGCTGACAACGTATTTATCGACCCCAGTGCGGTAGTGATTGGCGATGTTGAAATAGGCGCCGACAGCTCAATTTGGCCCAACACCACGGTACGCGGCGATATGCACAGCATCCGCATTGGCGCCCGCAGCAGTATTCAAGACAATAGTATTTTGCATATAACCCACGCAGGGCCCTATAACCCCGAGGGCTACCCGCTTACGATTGGGGACGAGGTCACCGTTGCCCACAGTGTGACCTTGCATGGCTGTACGATTGGCAACCGAGTTCTGATTGGTATGGGCAGTATTGTGATGGATGGCGCGGTGATCGAGGATAATGTGGTCGTCGGCGCCAATTCCCTTGTGCCGCCAGGTAAGCGCCTAGTCAGCGGCTCGCTGTATGTTGGCAGCCCCGCCAAGCCGGTACGTGAACTCAGCGAGGGTGAGTTCAAGTACTTTAGCTATAGCGCCAGTAATTACGCCAAGCTCAAAGACCGCCATATCAAGGAATTAAACCGAGCAGACTAATTAAATGCACCCGCACCGTAAGCAAGATAAGCAATATAGATAATGTAAATGCTGAGTAAGCCACCGCCTTCCAGCCGCGATATGCGCCTTGCGCGACTTGGTCCCCGTGCGACTAAAAAGAATATACCCGTTAGTAATAGCATAACGGGGTAATCGCGGCTCATCACTTCAGGGTCAATCGGGCCAGGTGCTAAAACGCCCGGAATTGCCATTACCCCAAGTAAATTAAAGAGGTTAGACCCCACCACATTGCCAATGGCAATATCGTGTTCATTCTTGCGCGCCGCCGCCACGGAGGCGGCCAGCTCCGGCAAGCTCGTGCCAATCGCCACGACGGTAAGACCTATAATAAGGTCGCTCAAGCCAAAGAAATGGGCAATGTCCACCGCTGACCATACTAATAAGCGCGCGGAGCCAATCAACAATAGCAAACCGAGTAATAGCCAGCCCAGTGCCGCCTTAATACCCATATCTTTAGGGATCTCAGCTTCAAATTCAGCCTCTATACTGTCACCACTGCTGTGTTTCGCCTCCCACAACTGGCGCAGGATCACCGCAGCAAAACCAAACAGTAAGATGCTACCGTCCATGACGCCGAGATCGCCGTCACGCATTAAAAAATAACCCACGAGCATAACGATAATGAGTAGCGGAATTTCCCGACTAATCAGCTTCGACTGAACATTTAAGGGAATAAGCAGCGCAGTGAGGCCCAAGATCAGCGCGATATTGGTAATATTTGAGCCCAGTGCATTACCCACCGCCAAACCAGCTTGGCCGTCATTAGAGGCGATCGCTGACACCAACATCTCTGGCGCTGAGGTGCCAATGCCCACGACCAAAATACCGATAACCAGCGGCGATATACCAAGAATATTGGCTGTAGCGGAGGCGCCGATCACAAAACGATCTGCACTCCACACTAACAAAATCAGCCCAACGATCAGGGCGACTACGGTAACTAACATAGACTTATTCCAGAATTTATAGCGTTGTCGTGTTTACGCCGACAAAGATTGACGAATTAACTCAATAACCGGCTTGGTGTCAGGCCGCACGCCTCGCCAGATACAAAATGACTCTGCCGCTTGTTCAACCAGCATTCCTAGGCCATCTGACACTGCCCACGCCGTCTCACCTGCCGCCCAGCGCATAAAAGGCGTGGGCGCGGCGCCATACATCATGTCGTAGGCGCAGCCATCATTGCTCAGAATATGGGAGGGCAGGGGCGGTAGGTCGCCACTCATGCTCGCGCTCGTGCCATTAATAATTAAATCAAACTGGGCACTGGCTAGTCCGGCATAGCTACCACCGGCAATTTTGCCCAATTTTTGAAATTGTTGAGCTAATTCTTGGGCCTTTTCTTCAGTGCGGTTTGCTATTAATACGTGGCTGGGTCCCTGTTTTAGTAATGGCCCAAGAATGCCACGTACCGCGCCACCCGCCCCTAGCACGAGTATTCGCCGGTCTTGCATGTCCCAGCCTAAATTGTCGTGTATGTCTCGAACTAAGCCAACGCCATCCGTATTGTCACCGTAGATGGTGCCGTCTTCTTGGATCGCAAGGGTGTTAACCGCGCCGGCGCGACGAGCGCGCCCACTGAGCTGGTCAGCAAATTCAAAGGCATCGAGTTTAAAGGGCACAGTGATATTTAAGCCCTTGCCGCCGTGCTCAAAAAACTGAGTGGCAACTTCAGCAAAGCGGCCCAATTCAACTTTGTGGGCGCGGTAGTGCAATTCCTGGCCGGTTTGCTCCGCAAAAGCGGCATGAATCTGCGGCGATTTGCTGTGTTTGACGGGATTGCCGTAAACCGCGTAGTGATCTAATTTATCCATAAAAAAGGGTACTGCCTTTTATTTTTGGCTTCGAATTCTGAGCGTAAAACAGCCAAATACCACTAATGTGGAGCCAGCCAATCTCGCACCGGCAAAAACTGCGACGTCAGTGCCGCTTCAGGGCTATTGTCGTCGGGCTGCCAATTATACTCCCATCTCACCAAGGGTGGCAGCGACATCAAAATCGATTCGGTGCGACCACCGCTTTGTAGGCCAAACAAGGTGCCGCGATCACAGACCAAGTTAAATTCAACATAGCGGCCACGACGATAAAGCTGGAAATCGCGCTCGCGCTCCCCCCAGGGCTTATCTTTGCGCCGCTCAACAATCGGCACATAGGCCGCGGTATAGGCGTTACCGATGGCCTGCATAAACTCAAAGCAGCGCTGAAAACCACCTTCATTGAGATCGTCAAAAAATAGACCGCCCACGCCACGCGCTTCCTGACGGTGTGGCATATAAAAATACTCATCACACCATTTTTTATAGCGCGGGTAGACGTCCTCGCCAAAGGGCGCGCAAGCGTCAAAAGCGGTCTGATGCCAATGGCGGCAGTCTTCTTCATTGCCATAGTAAGGGGTTAAGTCAAAACCGCCGCCGAACCACCAAACCGGCTCCTCACCGGGTTTTTCAGCAACAAAGAAGCGCACATTGGCATGGCTCGTCGGCACGTGGGGATTAAGCGGGTGCATCACTAAAGACACGCCCATGGCTTGGTAGCTGCGGCCCGCCAGCTCTGGACGATGGGCGCTCGCACTGCCAGGCATGGCATCACCCTGGACATGGGAAAAGTTCACGCCGCCTTTTTCAAATACCGCACCATCAGTAATAACGCGGCTGCGGCCCCGGCCCCAATCGTCTTCAACAAAGTCAGCCTTACCGTCGAGAGCGCTCAACTGCGCACAAATACGGTCCTGTAATGACAAAAAAAACTGTTTTACTGCTTCAATATCAACGTCTTGCATTATTTCTCTCCAGCGACTCAAACAGCCGCCATATTGTCAGCCGCCTCGCAAATATTGCCCGGTTAGCGCGTCGCGAATACCGGTGGGCTGAGCTAAACCGCCTGTGCGGCCGGGTAAATAATAATCCACAGCCGAGCGAAAATAGCGCTGAACCTCGACTTGGCTGCGGGCAGGCTCCAAACCAGCGGGGTTGGCTGAGGTCGAAACCAAGCAGGTGTTAGCCGTCTGACACAGGGCCACGGTGAGGGGATGATTGCTAACGCGGATGGCGACACTGTCATGCTTACCGCGAATCCACTCTGGCGCCCAGCCCGCGTCGGGCACCACCCAAGTGTTCGGTCCCGGCCAACTTGCCATTAATAATTCTTGGACGTCGTCTGGTAGCAGGGGTAGTACACCCTGAAACCGCGACACATGATCGGCCACCAGCACCATGCCTTTGGCCGGGTCTCGCTGTTTTAAGTGCAATATCCGCGCTACGGCTGACTGGCTCCAAGGCACACAAGCCAGGCCCCACACCGCTTCGGTGGGGTGAGTAATCACTTTTCCTGCACGAAGCAAAGCTGCGGCACGACGCAAACGATATTGGGCAGACAGGGGCATGATGAATTATCCGCAGTAAGGGCAATCAGTGGTTAAAACGGCCTTGTAATGCGGGCAAAGTATACAGGTTTTTTGACCGCGCTTTTTGAATAAATGATGGCTAGCCAGTCACTATGACTAGCGGCTGCGCTGCCACGCGCCGCGATATTGCTCTACCCAGCCCTCGACTTCAAGGTCGCTTAATAAGCTGAGCAAATCGGCAATCGGTAAGCCTAGATTATCGGCGAGGGTGTCAATATCGGTGGGTTCATAACCCAAGGCTTGATATACCGGCGAATTTGTTTCGCTATTTACGGCGTGGTCTGACGGAGCGATATGATTTCTGTCATTCCAGCCAGAGAACTCTTCTAAAATATCGTCGACATCCTCAACCAGTTTAGCGCCTTGTTTAAGCAAGTTATTACAGCCGCGGCTAGCCGGATTGTGGATGGAGCCAGGAATGGCGAAAACTTCACGATTTTGCTCTAAGGCCTGGCTAGCGGTTATCAATGAGCCGCTGCGCAGTGCCGCCTCGATCACCAATACCCCAAGGCTCATGCCGCTAATAAGGCGATTGCGGCGAGGAAACTGATGCCGCAATGGTGGGCTACCCAGTGGCAACTCACTGATAATTAGGCCCTCAGTGCCAATCTGCTCAAAAAGCGCTCGATTACTTCGGGGGTAACACTGATCTACCCCAGTACCCAATACCGCGATCGTGGAGGAGGCACCCGCGAGCGCACCACGGTGCGCAGCCGCATCTATCCCAAGCGCCATGCCGCTGACCACCGTCATGCCTACTTGGCTCAGAGCTTTGCCAAAACGCTCTGCATCACCCATGCCGCAGCGGCTGGGGCGGCGACTGCCAACCACCGCGCAGAGGGGTTTATTCAGCAACTCGCTGCGGCCACGGTAATACAGAAGTGGTGGAGCATCGTGGATTTCTTTTAGTAGCGCGGGGTAATCAATATCGTGCCAGCACAAAATATTGGCATTGACGTGATAAAGCCCTGAGGTGATCTCCTGTTCTGGATTACGACGCGCCAAAACGCGATCCAGCTTGTCTAAATGCTGACTGCTCAGCGACAGCGCCGCCCAGTCTTCCTTCGGTAAGTTCAGTATTTGCCGAGGGTGCAATACATTGGCGATTAAACGCCGAAAATTCGCTGGCGTTAATTGGAGGGTTTGCTGAGTTAACAGCCACAGGCCGGCAAAATGTTCCACGCTCGCTTCCTTGCGATCTAGAAAAGCGGTCCGAAGTTTCGAACCGCCGGTTTATTTCTTTATGGGTTTTTAACTTTGTCGCCTACTTTCAGCGGCTCTTCCGCCTTTAAAACCAAGGCGTAACTCACTTTTTCAAAGCTGCGGAACACCATCAGCAAGCCCGCGCGAACGTCAGGCGTCTTAACACGCTCGTTGGTAACCGGGTCGGTGACCACCACACCCGTGGTGTAGATCGCCATAACATCGCCGGGCTCGATTTGGTTGCGTTCACCAAGATTCAGTGTCACCACGTCCATGCTGCCAATCTGGGTCAAACCACCTTCCACTGCGATGATAAAGCCATTGCTATTATCGACTGGTGCCTTGGGCGCAAAACGGGCGTGTAACTGGCGAGTTTCCAGGGGCAAAAAGCGGTCTGCGCGGCGAATCTCTTGGGTGCTGCGATTTAAGGTGAGGGTCGCCACGTCTTTTTCTGTCGCCAGAAGATTGGCGGTACCAATATCCGTTGCCTCTACACCGAGAATTTCACCAGTTTTCGGGTCGCTATACACCTGTCCACGCCGATAAATACCGTAGGTTTCTTCACCGCTAAAATCACCGCGACCCAGTACTTGGTCGCCCGCACCCGCTACAATATTTCCACGCTTTCCGGACAATACGTAGGGCGCTGCAGCGAGCACCTCGTCGGTCACTACGCGGCTGCGAGTGAGGAAAGGCGCGATAACATCCAGCGGAATAGCTGGAATAGCGTCTTTAATATCCGCGATCCGCATTTGCGGGGTCAATTTAACGATACCGTCGTCAGGCCCTGGGTTGCGCACCAACACCGGCTTGCCGTCGATCCACATCAGTTTTAACAGATCACCGGGGTAAATTAGATGGGGGTTATTCACCTGAGGGTTGTAGTGCCAGAGCTCAGGCCAATACCAGGGGTCATTTAAAAACTTCGCCGATATATCCCACAGGGTATCGCCCTTAACAACGACATAGGTTTGTGGGTGCCCGGCTTTCAAAGAGAGCACATCCCCAGCCTGGGCAACTGCCATCAGCAGGCCAAGACATACTCCCATTACCGTGTTCTTCATAATCGCTTCCTATAGCACTCTGATCTGGTCGCCAATCATCCCGCAAAATCGCAAGTATCAGGCATTTATTAAACGCTCGCTGTATAATATAGAGGATACTCTGCAACAGGCGAATGATTTGTGGAGTGTAATGTGCACTCAATCATCATCTTAGCAATACTTACACAACTTACACGAGAAATGGTCACAAACTGTTA
>NZ_JBFJWS010000158.1:0-7313 GCF_041623545.1 Zhongshania sp.
ATATGGCTGGCGGAATAATAGCTTTGGCCACGCAAAATAATATTTCGGTTTAGGCCTTTGCGATTGAGGGCGGCGTCTTCAATCACGCTACCACGGCTGCGGCCGGACACCGAAATATGCTGGGCCTGTAGGTAGTTTTTAAGACTTAGTGTTTGCTCGCCCAGGGGGTGGCCTTGGCGCATCATCACCCATAAATCATCTTTAAATAAAAATTGCTGGTGAATGCTCGGGTCAACGGCTTGGGGTATATCAATGGCCATCGAGATCTCGCCACTGATTAATTGACGGCTGAGCTGATCGCGAACCAAACGCTGGCTTTGCAGGCGTATGCCGGGTGCATATTCTTGTAATTGACTAATTAAACTGGGTAGGGCCACGAATTCAATTGGGTCGCCCATACTGATAATAAACCGGCGCTTAGACGTGGTGGGGTCGAACTGCTGACCGCGATGCAAACTCTCTTGGAGTGAAATTAATGAATTGCTGATGTCGGCGGCAATACTGTCGGCTAAGGGGGTGGGGGCGATGCTCCGGCCGCGGCGCACAAACAGTGGGTCGTCAAAGTGCATGCGCAAACGCGCAAGGGCATTGCTGACCGCGGGCTGGGTAATGTGCAGGTCTTTGGCGGCCTCGGTAAGGGAGTTGGCGCGGTAGACGGCGTCAAAGACTTTAAAGAGATTCAGATCCATAAGTCTCGCTATTTAACTTATTCACAATAATGATGATATAGCATTTATGAAATAAATTAGACTGATATTTAATCAAGCCGTATGTTTGATGGGATAATCGAGGAGAGTACGTCATGGATTTTAGTCACAGCCCCCGTTGCCAAGAATTAATCGACCAAGTGCGCGCCTTTATCAAGGACCGCGTAGAGCCCTTAGAGTCTGAATTGCTGCCAGCGATGCTTGCTGGCCGCCATGGCGGCGATTGGACTAAATGGCAGGTCGATCCGAGAATCGAAGAGCTCAAGGCTGAAGCCAAAGAGTTGGGTTTGTGGAATTTCTTTCTGCATGACGCTGAACGCGGTGCTGGCTTGTCCACCTTGGAATACGCGCCCTTGGCTGAAGAGATGGGGCGTTCGCATATCGCGCCACAGATATTCAATTGCAATGCGCCGGATACCGGCAATATGGAAGTGTTGTGGAAGTACGGCAGCGAAGAGCAAAAACAGCAATGGTTAGAGCCGCTGCTCGAGGGCAAAATTCGCTCAGTATTTTTTATGACTGAGCCAGATGTCGCGTCCTCAGATGCGACGAATATGGAAGCAACCATTATCGAAGATGGCGACGATCTTATTCTTAACGGCAAGAAATGGTGGTCTTCTGGTGTGGGTGATCCACGCTGCGAAATTGGCATTTTTATGGGGGTGAGTAACCCGGAAGCTGCTCGCCACAGTCAGCATTCAATGGTGCTGGTGCCGATGAAAACACCTGGTGTGGTTATTAAGCGTATGCTGCCGGTGTTCAATGCCTATGATGAGCCCGAGGGGCACGGCGAAGTGTGGTTTGAAAATGTGCGGGTACCCAAGAAGAATATGATCCTCGGCGCGGGTCGCGGCTTTGAAATAGCGCAGGGGCGTCTTGGCCCCGGCAGAATACATCACTGCATGCGGGCACTGGGCGCCGCAGAAAAAGCTTTAGAGCTAATGATTAAACGCGGTAAGTCACGGGTTGCCTTTGGTAAACCGCTGATTAATTTGGGCGGTAATCAAGAACGTATCGCCAACTTACGTATCGCTATTGATCAGGCGCGGCTCCTGACATTGTATGCAGCATGGAAGATCGACAACGTTGGCGCCTTATCAGCGTTAACCGAAATTTCTGCGATTAAAGTCGTGGCCCCGAATGTGCTGCAAGACGTAGTCGATGCCGCCATCCAAATTCACGGTGGCGCCGGGGTATCTAATGACACGCCCTTGGCGGGTATGTTTGCCATGGCGCGGGTGCTGCGTTTGGCCGACGGTCCTGACGAAGTACATCGAGGCCTGATTGCCAGAATGGAAATGGCTAAATACAAATAGTCCTATATAAATAAAAGCCAGAGGCATTGGGCTATGCGGGAGTAAATAGTAGATGACAGCAAAACGGGTTTTTATTACGGGTGGCGCCTCGGGCTTGGGCTTGGCACTGGCTAAATGCTTTGCCGACGCGGGTTACTGGGTGTGTATTGGTGACGTAAACGATGGTCGGGGCGCTGAGGCCTTGGCTGTATTGCAGGCTAAGACCACAGCGCATTACTGCCATTGCGATGTGACCCAAGAGAGCGCCTTGCAAACCGCTGCTGATTGGCTACTCAGTGAGTGGGGCGGCGTCGATGTCGTGGTCAATAACGCCGGCGTAGCAACTGCCGGTGGGATAACCGAATTTCCGCTCAGTGATTGGGAGTGGGTAGTCGATATTAATGTCTTGGGCGTGGTGCGGGGCTGCAAGGTTTTCGCCAAACTCATGCAGGCACAGGGTAGTGGTCACTTGGTCAATATTGCTTCCTTGGCAGGTTTGATTTCACCGCCGAAAATGGCTTCTTATTGCGCGACCAAAGCTGCGGTAGTGGCAATATCTGAGGTGCTAACTTTGGAGCTAGACCCAGACAATATTGCGGTTTCCGTGGTTTGCCCGAGTTTCTTTCGCACCAATTTGGCGGAGTCGGTGCGCGCCTCTGATCCTGATTCCCAAGCGGCTACCCAGCGTTTGGTAAACAAGGCTAAGCTCGGCGCCGACGAAATTGCCAGTCGCGTCTTCGCTGCCATTGAAAAACGCGAATTTTATATTTTGCCCCACCCCGAAGGGCGCAAAATTTGGCGGTTAAAACGCTGGTTACCGTTTCCACGCTTCCGCGCCATGATGCTAAAGCAAACCAATCGTATGATGAGTAAGCGCGATGCTAGAAAATAGCGCTTTAATTGACGTTGCCGGTGGTGTGCGCAGTGGCGAAGAGTTGGATATTGCGGCGGTGGATACGTGGTTAAAGCTGCATATTCCCGGATTAAGTGGTGAACCAGTAGTCACCCAATACAGCGGCGGTGCTTCTAACTGGACCTACCGATTGGAATACCCAAGCCACGACTTGATATTGCGGCGGCCACCCAAGGGCACCAAAGCCAAATCCGCCCACGATATGGGGCGGGAATATAAGGTACAGGCCGCCTTGGCGCCGGTGTTTCCCTATGTACCAGAGATGCTGGCGTTTTGTGATGACCCTGCGGTAATCGATTGCGATTTTTATGTGATGCGGCGTATTCCGGGTTTAATTCCCCGCGCCAATATGCCTAAGGGCTTGGTGCTTAGCACTGAGCAGACGCGGGATTTATGCCTGTCGGTGGTCGATAAACTGGTTGCTTTGCATCAGGTAGATTATCAGGCCGCAGGATTAGATTCTTTGGGTAAGGGCGAGGGCTATTGCGAGCGCCAAGTTAAAGGCTGGAGTGGACGTTACACCAAAGCCAAAACCTGGAATGTACCTTCGTTTAACAAGGTCATGGCTTGGCTTGACGAAAATACCCCTAGCGACGTGCGCAGTTGTGTAATTCACAATGATTTTCGCTTTGATAATGTGGTTCTCAATCCCGCTAACCCAAGCGCGGTGCTGGGTATTCTCGACTGGGAAATGGCGACCTTAGGCGATCCGCTAATGGATTTGGGCAGCGCCTTGGCCTATTGGGTGCAGGCCGACGATGACCGCTTTTTACGGTCTACTCGGCGCCAGCCCACGCACCTACCGGGTATGTTGAGCCGCGACGAGGTACTTAAGTATTACTGTGAAAAAATGGGTATAAAAGTCGATAACTGGGCATTTTATGAGGTGTTTGGCTTGTTTCGACTCGCGGGTATTATCCAACAAATTTATTACCGTTATTATCATAAGCAAACTGATAACCCAGCATTTAAAAATTTTTGGGTGGTGGTCTGGTATCTTGACCGCCGTTGCCGCCGCATAATTCGGGAGCGGGGCTGATGCCTGCCTTGTATCTAATTCGCCATGGCCAGGCTTCTTTTGATGCCGAAGACTATGATCAGTTGTCGCTTTTGGGCGAAAAACAGGGGAAGCATTTAGGGCAGACTTTTGCCGTAAATGGTTTGCAAGCACAGCACGTTATTTGTGGCGGTATGAAGCGCCATCGGCAGACGGCTGAGTCTTGTATCTCAGGTATGGGCGTCGATGTCACGTCGTTGTCCTGGCAAATCGACCCTGATTGGAATGAATACGATCACCTCGATTTACTGCAAGCTTATACTGCGCTACCCGGTGTTGGGGAACAAATGGTCGCAGATATGGCCGGTGATAAACCCCGCGCCGGCTTTCAATCTCATTTTGCCAAGGCGATGCAACGCTGGGTCAGCGGCCAATACGATAGCGACTACAGTGAGAGCTGGGCGCAATTTAGCGCGCGCATTCGCCGAGCAGTAGAGGCCGCTGCTAGCAGTACAAAAGGCAATGTCTTTGTATTTACCTCTGGTGGTGCTATTTCGGCGGTGTGCGGTCAGGTGCTGGGTTTAACCCCTAGCAGTACCGCCGAATTGAGTTGGCAGTTGGCCAATGCCGCCTATAGCAAAATTCTCTGTGGCCAGTCAGGTATGAAGTTGCTTAGCATTAATGAGCACAGCCACTTTGATGGCCACCATCGCGAACTTCTCAGTTATCGTTAACACGGAAAATATTATGCGCAAAAATATTCTTATTACTGGTGCAAGCTCGGGCTTGGGTGAAGGTATGGCCCGGGAATTTGCGGCGAAGGGTTGCAATCTGGCCTTATGTGCCCGTCGAATTGAGCCTATGCAGGCACTTAAGACTGAACTAGAGGCGGCCTACCCAAATGTAAAAATCTTTATTCGCGAATTGGATGTCTGTGATTACGACAAAGTCTTCGAGGTGTTTCGCGCCTTTCGCGATGATCTTGGTAGTTTGGATCGCGTTATTGTAAACGCCGGTATGGGCAAAGGTGCCTCTCTAGGCACAGGCTATTTTGAAGCGAATCGCCAAACCGCAGAAACCAATTTTATTGGTGCACTGGCACAGTGTGAAGCCGCGCTGGAAATATTTCGCGCCCAAAACAGTGGCCATTTAGTCACCGTGTCATCGATGAGTGCGGTGCGTGGCGCGGCGCGAGCGCTAAATGTTTACGCGGCGAGCAAAGCGGGCTTACGTAATATGACGGAAGGTATTCGCGCCGACATGATTGGCACACCAATTAAAGTCAGCTGCATACTGCCGGGCTTTATCCTCACGCCGATAAACTCCGGCCTTAAAAAGGCCCCGCTGCGAGTGGACTTAAAAACCGGCTGTGTGGCGATGGTAAAAGCCATAGAAAAAGAACCCGCTGAAGCCAAAGTACCTGGCTGGCCTTGGGTTGCAGTGGGTTTGGCGATGAAGGTATTGCCACTGAGTGTAGTGGCGAAGATGACTTAGCGCGGCGATTGCCGCGCTAGTCAGGCGTCTGACGCGGGTAGACGCTTGACGGGAGACGGTATACGCAAAAGATGGGCCCTCGCTTTCGCAAGGGCGACAAAGCTAATAACTCGGACTTCGATAATGTCATGCCCGCGAATGTGGGTATTTGTGAGCGGAGCGAATGTCTTTAAGCGTCTCCCATCTCCCGTCCAGCATTCAGCTTTACTTCAGCTTTTTATACTTCACCCGCTTCGGCCCCGCATTCTTACCTTTACGCTGTACAAAATCCTCGTGGTATTCCGTGTAATTACCTTCAAAGAACACCACGTCGCTGTCGCCTTCGTAGGCGAGGATGTGAGTGGCGATACGGTCGAGGAACCAGCGATCGTGGGAGATGACCAGGGCGCAGCCGGGGAAGTCGAGCAGAGCGTCTTCCAGTGCGCGCAGGGTTTCTACATCCAAGTCGTTGGAGGGTTCATCGAGCAGCAAGACGTTGCCGCCCTCTTTTAAGGTGCAGGCCAAGTGCAGGCGGCCGCGTTCACCACCAGACAACTCACCAACCCGCTTCTGCTGGTCGCTACCCTTAAAGTTGAAGCGGCCGATGTAGGCCCGCGACGGTACTTCATAACTGCCGATACGCAAGATGTCGTGACCTTCAGAGACGGCTTCCCAAACGGTTTGCTTGTCGTCGAGGTCGTCGCGCATCTGCTCTACAGATACCAGCTTTACGGTTTCGCCAATAACGATTTCGCCGCTATCGGGCTGCTCTTTGCCTGTCATCATCCGCAGCAGGGTCGATTTACCTGCACCGTTACCACCGATGATGCCGACAATGGCACCCGGTGGAATGCTGAAACTGAGGTCGTTGATAAGTAATCGGTCACCATAGCTTTTACTAACACCATTGACTTCAATTACTTTGTCGCCCAGACGCGGTCCTGGTGGAATATAGATTTCGTTGGTTTCGCTGCGGTTCTGGAATGTTTGCGAGTTCAACTCTTCGAAGCGCGCTAAACGAGCCTTACTTTTACTCTGGCGACCCTTGGCGTTGCTGCGCACCCACTCCAATTCGGCGGCAATGGTCTTTTTGCGCGAGGCGTCGGACTTGGCTTCCTGGGCAAGACGGGCGTCCTTGGCTTCCAGCCAATCTGAATAATTGCCCTCGTAGGGAATGCCGCGACCCCGGTCGAGTTCCAGAATCCAGCCGGCGGCATTGTCGAGGAAATAGCGATCGTGGGTGATGGCAACCACAGTACCGGGGAAGTCACACAAGAACCGTTCCAACCAGCCCACGGACTCCGCGTCCAAGTGGTTAGTTGGTTCGTCTAGCAGCAGCATATCGGGGTTAGATAGCAGTAAGCGACACAGGGCGACACGGCGGCGCTCACCACCAGACAGCTTGCTGACGTCGGCGTCCCAGGGTGGCAGACGCAGCGCGTCAGCGGCAACCTCCAGCTTGTGGTCGAGGTTGTGGGCATCGGTCGCCTGAATAATGTCTTCTAGCTCAGCTTGGCGTTTCGCCAAGGCGTCAAAGTCGGCGTCGGGCTCGGCATACGCAGCGTAGAGCGCATCGAGTTCAGTGAGGGCGTTTTTTGCTTCGGCAACACCATCTTCAACATTGCCGCGCACATCTTTTGTTGGGTCGAGCGCGGGCTCTTGGGATAAATAGCCAATTTTGGTGCCGGGCTGGGGGCGTGCCTCGCCGTTAAATTCGGTATCGACACCGGCCATGATGCGAAGCAGTGTCGACTTGCCTGAGCCATTGAGGCCGAGAACACCGATTTTGGCACCGGGGAAAAAGGATAAAGAGATATCGTGCAGAATTTCGCGTTTGGGTGGAACGACCTTGCTCACGCGATTCATGGTATAGACAAATTGCGCCATGTTGACTCCAGAGAAATTAGCGACAAGCCACTGTGGGGAGG
>NZ_JBFJWS010000159.1:0-7313 GCF_041623545.1 Zhongshania sp.
ACTATCTTTTTGTTTTTCTTAGTAATTTTGCGAGAGTCGTTTTATGAGTACAGGCCTGTACAGACCTGATGATGTGCGCGATAACTGTGGCTTTGGCCTGATTGCCCATATGCAGGGCACCGCCAGTCACAAATTATTGCAAACAGCCATCGAATCACTGACGTGTATGACCCATCGGGGCGGTATCGCTGCGGATGGTAAAACCGGTGATGGCTGCGGCTTGCTGCTGAAAAAGCCAGATGGATTTTTACGCTCTGTAGCACGCAAGGATTGTGGCGCTGAGTTGACGGCAACATATGGTGTGGGTCAAATTTTCTTGAGTTGCGACCCGCAGCGCGCGCAGACTGCCCGCGCCGCATTTGAAGCCGTGTTGCTCAACAATGGCCTGCAGCCCGCAGGTTGGCGCGAAGTACCCGTAGATCCATCGGTATGTGGTGAAATTGCCTTAGCGAGTTTGCCCCGTATCGAGCAGGTTTTTATCAATGTTGAGGGTATGGATGCTCAGCAATTGCGGACTTGCTTATTTGTGGTGCGTCGTCAGGCCGAGATTGCCATCGCGGATGACCCTGATTTTTATATCAGCAGCTTATCCAGCGACGTCATCTCCTATAAAGGCTTGGTGATGCCGGTAGATTTGCCGAAGTTTTACCTCGACCTAGCGAACCCTGAGCTTGAAACGGCAATTTGCGTCTTCCACCAGCGTTTCTCAACTAATACCAGCCCACGTTGGCCCTTGGCTCAGCCTTTCCGCATGCTGGCCCACAATGGTGAGATTAATACTATTGAAGGTAACCGCAATTGGGCTGAGGCGCGCACGGGCAATTTCAGCAGTCCCTTATTGCCTGATGTGACGGAGCTGATGCCACTGGTCAATCGCACTGGTTCAGACTCTTCAAGCCTTGATAATATGCTTGAACTGCTCGTTGCTGGTGGCATGGACTTGTTCCGTGCCGTGCGCATGCTTGTTCCTCCAGCGTGGCAAAATATTGAACACATGGATGCCGATTTAAAAGCATTCTATGAATACAACTCCATGCATATGGAACCGTGGGACGGCCCCGCCGGTCTTGTACTCACTGATGGTCGTTATGCAGTGTGTATGCTTGATCGCAACGGCTTGCGCCCCTCACGCTGGGTAATCACTAAAGACGGTTTCATTACCGTGGCGTCAGAAATTGGCACCTATGGTTATCAGCCAGACGACGTTGTCGCCAAGGGACGCGTTGGCCCCGGTCAAATTTTGGTTGTTGACACCGAAACTGGCGAGCTGCTTCACACGGAAGAAGTCGATAATCGCCTAAAGTCAGCACACCCCTATAAGCAGTGGCTGAGGGAAAACGGCAATCGGCTTCAAGATCAGTTGGGCCAAGGTAATCGTCCAGCACTGCCCGAGGGTGATACCCTCGTCGCCTTGCAAAAGTATTTCCAGGTCAGCTTTGAAGAGCGCGAGCAGGTATTGTCTGCCTTAGCCGATAGCGGCAATGAAGCCGTAGGCTCCATGGGTGACGATACCCCTATGGCGGTGCTGAGTTCTCAGCAGCGCTCGCTATATGACTATTTCCGTCAGAAGTTTGCGCAAGTTACCAATCCGCCAATCGACCCACTGCGTGAATCGATTGTAATGAGTTTGGAGACGCTGCTCGGCGCTGAGCAAAATGTTTTTGAACAGACAGCTGATCACGCCGACCGCTTAATTTTAACCAGTCCGGTATTGTCGCCGGATAAGTTTGACCGGCTAATGCACGTCGATTCGCCACGATATCCCCTAGCGCGGATTGAACTGGCTTATGACCCTGCGCTGACATCATTGCGAGATGCGGTAACCGCGGTGGCCGAGGCTGCAGAAGCGGCGGTGCGCAGTGGTAAAGTTATTTTGCTGCTCAGTGATCGTGCGGTAGAACCGGGTATGTTGGTGGTTCACAGCTTGCTGGCAACAGGTGCTGTGCATCACCACTTAATTAAGCAAGGTTTGCGCTGCGATGCCAATATCGTGGTAGAGACCGGCAGTGGCCGTGATTCTCATCAAATGGCCTGCTTGTTTGGTTTTGGTGCGACAGCGGTCTACCCCTATATGGCCTTCGCTGTCATCAGCGATATGCTAGAAAGCGGCGAAATTCTTGGCGACGAGCAAACTGCGCATACCAATTACTGCAAGGGCATTAATAAAGGTCTGCTCAAGATTATGTCCAAAATGGGCATTTCAACGATTGCATCTTATCGTGGCGCTCAGTTGTTTGAGGCCATCGGTTTAGCTGATGAGATCGTTGATACCTGCTTTAAAGGCGTTGCCAGCCGTATCGCTGGCGCCGGATTTGAACAATTGCAGCGTGACCAAGAAGCTTTGGCAACCATCGCGTGGTTGCCACGCAAACCACTCGATCAGGGCGGTTTGCTGAAGTATGTACATGGCAAGGAATACCACGCGTTTAACCCCGATGTGGTAATGACACTGCAAGACGCCGTAAAAAGCGGTGATTACGCGGTGTGGAAGAAGTATTCCAATCTCGTCAATAATCGGCCGGTTGCCACATTGCGGGACTTGCTGGGTATAAAAGCGGATGTAAAAGCGATTCCGTTGGACGAAGTCGAGCCTATTGAAAGTGTATTGAGCCGCTTTGACTCTGCCGGTATGTCCTTGGGTGCACTGAGCCCAGAGGCTCACGAAGCTTTAGCAACGGCGATGAACCGCTTAGGCGGTCGCTCTAACTCTGGCGAAGGCGGCGAAGACCCCGCGCGCTACGGGACTGAGCGAGTATCTAAAATTAAGCAGGTGGCTTCTGGTCGCTTTGGCGTTACGCCGCACTACTTGGTGAACGCCGAAGTTCTCCAGATAAAGGTTGCTCAGGGCGCCAAGCCAGGTGAAGGTGGCCAGCTGCCTGGTGGTAAAGTTAACGCCCTGATCGCGCGTCTGCGTTATGCAGTGCCCGGTGTTACCTTGATTTCGCCGCCGCCTCATCACGATATTTATTCTATTGAAGATTTAGCGCAGCTTATTTTTGATCTTAAACAGGTCAATCCAAGTGCGTTGGTGTCGGTTAAATTGGTATCTGAGCCCGGTGTTGGCACTATTGCCGCGGGTGTGGCGAAAGCCTATGCCGATTTGATTACCATCTCCGGCTACGATGGTGGTACGGCAGCGAGCCCGATCACCTCGATTCGCTATGCAGGTTCGCCTTGGGAGCTCGGTTTATCTGAGGCCCAACAAACTCTGCGCGGCAATGGCTTGCGTGGCAAGGTGCGGGTACAGACTGATGGCGGCTTAAAAACCGGCCTCGACGTCGTGAAAGCGGCCATGCTCGGCGCCGAGAGTTTCGGTTTTGGTACCACTCCGATGGTGGCGCTGGGCTGTAAATATCTGCGTATCTGCCATTTGAATAACTGCGCGACGGGTGTGGCAACACAGGACGAGCGCCTGCGTGACGAGCATTTCATCGGTACTGTGGAAATGGTGATGAACTTCTTCACCTTTATCGCCATGGAAACCCGAGAGTGGATGGCCAGCATGGGCATTCGCTCCATGGCTGAACTGATTGGCCGCACTGATTTAATGGAGCAGAAGCAGGGGCAGACCGAGAATCACGGTTTACTCGACTTGGCACCGATCTTGTACAAAGATCCAGCAATGGCGGGTCAGCCCGAATTCTGTGAAGTGGACTTAAACGCCCCCTTCGATAAGGGCGAAAAGGCCGAGATCATGGTTGCCGCGGCGCTGGCTGCGATTGAAGCCAAAACCGGCATCACCTTGGATTTTACCGTTACTAACTGTGACCGCTCTATTGGTGCGCGCCTATCTGGTGAAATTGCCAAGCGTTACGGCAATCTCGGTATGGATGACGCGCCAGTGACCTTGAATTTGAAAGGTACTGCGGGCCAGAGCTTTGGCGTGTGGAATGCTGGTGGCTTGAACATGTATTTGGAAGGCGATGCCAACGACTATGTCGGTAAAGGCATGGCCGGCGGTAAATTGGTTATTTACCCGCCCAAGGGCAGTGTATTTGCGAGTCAAGATACGTCTATTGTGGGTAATACCTGTTTGTACGGTGCTACTGGCGGTAAATTGTTTGCAGCGGGGACCGCTGGTGAGCGCTTTGGCGTACGTAACTCTGGCGCCCATGCGGTGGTTGAGGGGGCCGGCGATCACTGCTGTGAGTATATGACTGGTGGTAATGTGACCGTATTGGGGCCCACTGGGGTCAACTTCGGTGCGGGTATGACGGGCGGTTTCGCCTATGTGCTCGATGAAGCCAACCGCTTCGTTGACCGCTATAACAGTGAGTTAGTTGAAATGTGTCGGATCACCTCCGAGTCTATGGAGGCCTATCGGGCGCACCTGCGCGGCAATATTCAAGAGTTTGTGACTGAAACCGGATCGGCGTGGGGACAGCATATACTTGATAATTTTGACGACTACATCGGTAAGTTCTGGATGATTAAGCCCAAGGCGGCGAGCCTCAGCCGTTTGCTTGACTCCACCAGAAGACGTCCGGAATAAGCTAGCCGAGTAGCGATGAGGTAAATCGAAAATGGCAGAACGTTTACAGAATACATTCCAGTTTCTTGATGTTGGTCGTCAGGATCCCGGTAAAAAAGACATGGTGCAGCGTAAGACTGCGTTTGTTGAAATTTACGAACCTTATAAAGAAGAGGACGTAAAACAGCAGTCGCACCGGTGCCTGAGCTGTGGCAACCCCTATTGTGAGTGGAAATGCCCAGTTCACAACTATATTCCGAACTGGCTAAAGCTGGTTACAGAAGGCAATTTGTTTGAGGCGGCGGAACTAAGCCACCAGACCAATAGCTTGCCGGAAGTCTGTGGTCGCGTTTGCCCACAGGATCGCCTGTGCGAGGGTGCATGTACCCTAAACGACGGTTTCGGCGCGGTAACAATCGGTTCTACTGAAAAGTACATAACTGATACGGCATTGGCCATGGGCTGGCGCCCAGATATGTCGAAGCGGGTGTGGACCGATAAGAAAGTTGCTGTAATTGGCTCCGGCCCTGCCGGTATCGGCTGCGCCGATGTCCTCGTGCGTGCCGGTGTTAAGCCCGTAGTATTTGACCGCTACCCAGAAATTGGCGGTCTGCTGACCTTTGGTATTCCCGAGTTCAAACTAGAGAAGTCCGTTATCCAGCGCCGTCGCAAAGTGCTTGAAGAAATGGGTGTGGAATTCCGAGTAAACGTTGATATCGGCGTTGATATCAGTCTGGAAACCTTGCTTGAAGAATACGACGCTGTGTTTCTTGGCATGGGTACTTATAAGTACATGAAAGGCGGTTTCCCCGGTGAAGATTTACCGGGTGTTTACGATGCTCTGCCGTTCCTAGTATCCAATGTAAATCGCAATATGGGCTGGGAAAAAAATCCAGCTGACTTTATCGACGTGAAAGGCAAACGGGTAGTGGTTTTAGGTGGTGGTGACACCGCGATGGACTGCAATCGCACCTCAATTCGTCAGGGCGCGGAAAGCGTGGTTTGCGCTTACCGCCGCGACGAAGAAAATATGCCCGGCTCACGTAAAGAAGTACAAAACGCCGGAGAAGAGGGCGTGCAGTTCTTCTTTAATCGCCAGCCTATCGCCATCGTTGGTGATGCCCACGTCGAAGGTATCAAGGTTGTAAGTACCCAGCTCGGCGAAGCCGACGAAAATGGTCGCCGGCGCCCCGAAGTGATTCCGGGCAGTGAAGAAGTGATTCCCGCAGATGTGGTTTTGGTTGCTTTTGGCTTCCAGCCGAATCCGCCGTCTTGGCTACAAGACGCTGGGGTTACCGTGAATAGCTGGGGCGGTATCGACGCCGCCGAGCAGCAAACCTATAAGTTCCAAACCAGCAATCCAAAGATATTTGCTGGCGGTGATATGGTTCGTGGCTCTGATCTAGTGGTTACCGCTGTCTGGGAAGGCCGCCAAGCTGCTGAAGGCATATTGGATTATTTACAAGTCTGAGGTCTGAGGTCGGAGGTCAGGCGCAAATGCGTCAGACACCTGACTTCCGACGCCCGACTAAAGGTTTATTATGACTGAACTGAAAAACGATACCTTCCTCCGCGCGCTGCAGCGCGAGCCTGTAGAATACACGCCGGTTTGGATGATGCGCCAAGCTGGCCGTTATCTCCCAGAATACCGTGCTACTCGTGGCAAGGCCGGCGATTTTATGTCGCTGTGCATGAACCCCGAGTTGGCCTGCGAAGTGACTTTGCAGCCGCTAGAGCGCTACCCCTTAGATGCTGCGATTCTGTTTTCAGATATTTTGACTATTCCCGACGCAATGGGTTTGGGCCTGTATTTTGAAACAGGCGAAGGTCCGCGCTTTAAGAAAACTGTGCGTACTATGGCGGATGTTGAGGCTTTACCGGTTGTCGATGGCGAGAATGACCTCACTTACGTCTGCGATGCGGTGCGCACTATCCGTCGAGAGTTAAATGGCCGGGTGCCCTTGATTGGTTTTTCTGGCAGCCCATGGACTTTAGCGACATATATGGTTGAGGGCGGCGGTTCGAAAGATCACGCGCGTTGCAAGGCCTTGGCTTTTGATCAGCCGGAACTAATGCACGCGCTGCTCGATAAATTGGCGAGAAGTGTCACGGCGTATTTGAACGATCAAATTCGTGCTGGCGCACAAGCAGTGCAAATTTTTGATACCTGGGGCGGCGCCCTAAGTCACAATGCCTACCAAGAGTTCAGCCTGCATTATATGCAGCGCATTGTTGATGGCCTGATTAAAGAAAATGACGGTCGCAAAGTACCTGTTATTTTATTTACTAAAAACGGCGGTCAGTGGCTGGAATTGATGGCGGCAACCGGCGCTTCAGCTTTGGGATTGGACTGGACAACTGATATTGGCGCTGCTCGGGCTCGCGTAGGTGATAAGGTTGCTTTGCAGGGGAATATGGACCCGTCAATGCTACGAGCGTCACCGGCGAGGATTCGCGAAGAAGTGGCAACGATTTTAGCGCGTTATGGCACTGGCCCCGGCCACGTGTTTAATTTAGGTCACGGTATTACCCCGGAAGTCGACCCAGCACATGCTGGCGCGTTTATCGAATGTGTGCGGGAGTTGTCGGCGCCGTATCACAAATAACAATTAATTATTGTCACATACGAAAAAAGGCGGAATATCCCGCCTTTTTTCCTTGTAAAACTAGGTTCTTATTCTTTAAGGCATAACCTCCACACAGTTTTTCCACTTGTTTTGCATAGTGATATACCACTGCGGCGCACCATTGCACGTTCCAGAGAACTCGAGCTCTGGGTAGTGAGCAGTCACACGGTTGAGTATGCCGTGATCTTTTTCATTGATATCAATGATCAGTAAGT
>NZ_JBFJWS010000160.1:0-7308 GCF_041623545.1 Zhongshania sp.
GCAATGATACCGATTTTACGCGCCCAGATCACGGTATCCCTGGGCGCTCGACTCAGCGGCTCGCGGCGGGCATCGTAAATTGAATGCCAATTGGCGGTGGCGTGTAATAGTTGCTGGGTCGATCACCCCGGCCAATACTAATCAGCTTAAAGCCGCCCTCAACGTAGAGCACCCCACGCTCAGGCTGGTCTTTAAAACTGTCTTCTAAGGCCAGAAGCCGATTGCCACGATCATTTTTCATGGCGCCGGCAAAGCGCCGGAAGAAGTGGCGCAGAGCATCGCTTGCTTGGGTAACCGCTGGGTTGTCGGTCAATACGGTGCGGTAATTGTTGCTACCATCGCTGGCTACGTAAACTCGGCCTTTGATACCCGCAATGTCGCTGAATTCTTTGGTGGGCTTGAGGCTAACGGCGCTGCTATCAGGGATATTGATTGTTTGGCCTTGCTGCGCGCTGGCCAAGACCTCGCCGATATCCTCGACGTTCATCACTATCTGCGCGCCGCCCTGACTAATGATGGCGGTTGCTTGCTCACCATTAATAATGGAGTAGCCCAATTGCCCGCGATCGACACGAATATGCTGATCGTCGCGATAACTGAGCACCACGGTTTCCGCTCCCATGGCATAGCGGGCGATAATGTCGGCGTAGCTGCCTGTGGCAGTAATCATTAACAGGATGCTAAAAATAATTGAGCGCATGGATTCTCCGGGGCTAAACTCGCGAGAGCGGCAATAGAATGGCTATAATGAGCCGCTTATTCAGGGATACCGATCAGTGAAACAGTGTGTATTTTTAATCGATTCGTTTACCGAGCGCTTTGGACGCCTATTGGCGTATTTAATTCCCCTAATGATGTTGGGTACCGCCGCGGTGGTTATTATGCGCTATGGCTTCGGTCAAGGCATGACTGCGCTGCAGGAATCGGTGAATTATCTGCATGGTACCGTTTTCATGTTGGGCGCGGCCTATACCCTTAAACACGGCGGTCACGTGCGGGTGGATATTTTTTACCATCGCTTTTCGGAACGGCGCAAGGCTTGGATCGATAGCATTGGCTGTATTGTATTTTTATTGCCGCTCTGCGGGCTGATTTTAATCACCAGTTGGGACTTTGCCGGAAATGCCTGGGCAATACGTGAAACCTCGGTTGAACCGGGCGGCTTACCATTTGTGTACTTACTGAAGACCTTACTGCCACTAATGGCAATTAATCTCGCACTGCAGGGCATAGCAGAATTGCTGCGCAATGCCCAAGTGCTTATCAATCAGGAGGCGAGCCGTCATGCTGATTGAGCTACTTCCTATATTGATGTTTGTCGTAATTTGTCTGGTGTTAATGCTGGGCTACCCGGTGGCATTCAGTCTTGCCGGCACCGCGATGATATTTGCGGGTATTGGTATTTCAATCGGCTATTTTGACGCCTCGTTTTTGTCAGCCCTGCCAAACCGCCTATTCGGCACCATTAGTAATGTTACGTTAATAGCCGTTCCGCTTTTTGTGCTCATGGGCGTGCTCTTGGAGAAAAGCCGCTTAGCGGAGGAGTTACTCAGCAATATGGCGGCCTTGTTTGGTCGGCGTCGCGGCGGTTTAGGTTTTTCGGTAATTTTGGTGGGTATGCTGCTTGCGGCCAGTACTGGGATCGTTGGCGCAACGGTCGTTACCATGGGCTTAATGTCCTTGCCGACTATGTTGAATCGCGGTTATGACCCTAAGCTCGCAACCGGCACTATTTGCGCGACAGGTACCTTAGGTCAGATTATTCCGCCGTCGATTGCCTTGGTTTTACTTGGCGATACTTTATCTAGCGCCTACCAACAAGCACAGTTGGATATGGGCGTGTATAGCCCAAAAACCCTGTCAGTCGGTGACTTGTTTATTGGTGCTTTGGTGCCGGGCTTAATGTTGGTGTGCCTGTATTTACTGTATATGGGTTTTGTCGCTATTCGTCAGCCGGAGCGCGCACCCGCTGCCGCAGATCTAAATCCACCGCCCTTAAGTGCACTGCTAAAAGGGCTATTGCCACCGGTCGGCCTAATTGTGACGGTCTTGGGCTCAATCTTGGTCGGTGCGGCCACACCAACCGAGGCTGCGGGGGTGGGGGCACTGGGTGCGGCACTGATGGCGGGGGCTAAGGGGCAGTTAAATTGGGCGCGGCTTGGCGAGGTGGCGCGGGAAACCTTAAAAGTCACCTGTATGGTGTTTATGATTTTGATCGGTGCAGCCGTCT
Source organism: Zhongshania sp. (assembly GCF_041623545.1). Taxonomy (GTDB): domain Bacteria; phylum Pseudomonadota; class Gammaproteobacteria; order Pseudomonadales; family Spongiibacteraceae; genus Spongiibacter. The sequence continues at coordinate 2,231 of NZ_JBFJWS010000160.1, forward strand.
TCTCGTTGGTGTTCCGTGGTTTTGGAGGCGACGAGCTTATCCAGCACTTTTTTGACGGGCTACCTGGCGGCGTTATTACCGCGACCTTGATCGTGATGATCGTGATTTTCTTACTGGGCTTTATTCTCGACTTTATCGAAATTACCTTTGTGGTCGTGCCGATTGTAGGACCCATTTTATTGGCGATGGGCGTTGACCCAATTTGGTTGGGCATTATGATTGCGCTTAACTTACAAACATCATTTTTGACGCCGCCATTTGGGTTTGCACTATTTTACTTGCGGGGTGTGGCGCCACCGTCGGTGTCTACCGCTGATATTTATCGTGGTGTAGCACCGTATATTAGTTTGCAATTACTAATGTTACTGGTATTAGCAGTATGGCCTGAAATTGCAACGTGGTTGCCGGCCTTGGTGCGCGGGCATTAGCGGCGATTTAAAATTCAGTAACGTGTAATAAGCATAAACCCTGCATTGACAATAGGCTGTAGCCCACGTTAACTATGGCCTCTTTGATATTCACTATAAACAGAGTATTTTACTATGCGTGACATCGATGACACGCCGAAGCCGGCAGGTGAACTCGCTTTGCTCACCATTGCCATGCCTGCGGATACGAATGCCAGCGGAGATATCTTCGGTGGTTGGCTCATGTCGCAAATGGATCTTGCCGGTAGTCAGACGGCGTCGCGTCGTGCTGGGGGCCGTGTGGCCACTGTGGCGGTAGATGCCATGGCCTTTATGACACCTGTCAATGTTGGGGCAGCGGTAAGCTGCTATACCGATATTGTTGACGTTGGGCGCAGCTCGATTCGCGTTCGCGTTGAAGTTTGGGTGACGAATAAACACCAGTACGAGCCGGCAAAAGTCACTGAGGGTGAGTTTGTGTTTGTCGCGATCGATGGTAATGGCCGGACCCGAGTAGTCGATTAACGCAGAAAATTTCAAACATCAATCTCAGCCTGTAAGCTAACGACAATAATGGAGAATAATAATGTCGATGCTCAATAAGGTCTGTTTAATAACCGGTGCCAGCAGTGGTATTGGCAAAGTTACGGCATTGGCTTTGGCGGCGCAGGGTGCTGAATTGTTTTTACTGTGTCGCAGCGCCGAAAAAGGCGAGGCGGTATTGGCCGAAATCGCCAGCCAATCGCCACAATGCCGCGCGACGTTACTCCTTGGTGACCTTGCCAATCAGGCTGATATTCGCCGCGTAGCTCAGCATTTCTTAGATACCGGTAAACCACTACATCTCTTATTGAATAATGCTGGGGTAATGAATACCAAGCGAAAGGTCACTGCCGAAGGCATTGAAGAGACTTTTGCGGTCAATCACCTAGCGTATTTTTTATTGACCGATTTATTGTTAGAGCGCATTAAACAAAGTGCGCCCGCACGCATTGTGAGTGTGGCATCAGAAGCTCACGGTTTTGTAAAAGGCGTTCACTTTGACGATATCGAATATAAAACGACGCCCTATAAAATATTCCAGGTGTATGGCCACTCCAAGCTCTGCAATATTCTCTGGACACGATTGCTGTCGAAAAAGTTAGCGGGTAGTGGGGTCACTGTGAATTGTGTGCACCCCGGTGCTGTGGCCACCCACCTCGGTCATCAGGACAATGCCCTGCTTGGAAGAATTGTGGGCGGCATTACTAAATTGTTTTTTAAAACCCCAGAACAGGGTGCCCAGACCTCGATATTTGTGGCGACCTCACCAAGCCTAGACAATGTCAGCGGTGAATATTTTGCTAACTGCAAACTGGGAAAAATTAAACCCTGGGCCAAGGACGACGTTGCCGCTGAGCGCCTGTGGGAAATCAGCAAGGAATACTTGCGAATCGCCTGAGTTTAATTCTCCGCAATTCGCATTTATTCTGTGGGCTTAAAGATCCCGCGCATTAATATACGACTGCTCAGAAATGTGGTGGTACTCCTTGGCGTCTTCCTTAAACTTATTCCAACTTTGGTAAACGCGGCCGGTGAGCTCATCGGTTTTTGATAATTCTAATAAATATTCATCTGACACGCGGTGTAGTTCGCGCAGCACGTCGTCGGGCAATTTGCGCAGTTGCACCTTATGTTCATTGACTAATTCTTTTAAGGCGGCGTTATTGCGCGCCGTGTATTCGTCGAGCATATCGGCATTGGCATAGCGCGCGGCGGCCTCGACAATGGTTTGCAAATCTTTGGGTAGGGCCTCAAAGGCGCTTTTATTGATAATCAGCTCTAGGGTCGAACCGGGCTCATGCCAGCCGGGATAATAGTAATATTTTGCAACCTCATGAAAACCGAAAGCGAGGTCGTTAGATGGTGCTACCCATTCAACGGCGTCGATAACGCCGGTCTGCAGCGAGGTGTATAACTCGCCACCGGGTATCGTTACGGCACTGCCACCGAGGCGATCCCAGACTTCGCCGCCGGAGCCGGGAATGCGCATTTTTAAGCCTTTGACGTCTTCAATTGATTTAATTTCTTTATTAAACCAACCGGCCATTTGCACGCCGGTATTGCCGCCGGCCATGGGGACTAAATTAAAGGGGGCATAGGCCTCGCGCCATAGCTGCATACCGCCGCCGTGGTAGAGCCAGCCGTTCATTTCTTGAGCGGTCATACCAAAGGGGACGGCGGTGAAAAAGATGGATGAGGGCAGTTTACCCTTCCAGTAATACGCGGCGCCGTGACCGGCCTGGGCACTGCCTGCTGATACCGCGTCGAAGACACCCATAGCGGGTACTAATTCACCTGCGCCATAGACTTTGATTAGCAGTCTGCCCTGACTCATGGTATTGACGGTGGTGGCAAATTTTTCCGGTGCGGTGCCTAGCCCAGGAAAGTTTTTTGGCCAGGTGGTCACCAACTTCCAGTGGAAAACTTGCTGGCCGTTGCTGCTCATTTGCTGCTCGCTGCGGCTGTGATCTCGGCTGCGCTCACCAACATAAAGCCAGCTCATACTGACCAGTGCCGCGAGCAATGTGAGAATGATGAGCGGCGTATAATTATTTTTACTGGGCGTCATGGTCTTCCCTATTTATAAATCTGTCTTACAAAAAAGCTCACTTACAAAAGCTGTAAATTGGCATATTGCAACACCAGCCATTTACTGCCCTCGTCTTCAAAATTAACTTGGACCCGGGCGCTGGCCCCTTGGCCCTCGAAACTGAGTACCACCCCGGCACCAAAAATGCTGTGCAATACGCGTTGGCCAAGGGCGATGCCCATCGCTGCTGCAGAGGCCTGCTGAGATGTTGTCGCGCCACTTTGGGCATAGCTGCTTGGGCGGCTAACGGTGTTATTAATCCGCACCTCATCTATTAGCTCATTGGGGATCTCGCGAATAAAACGCGACAGGCTGTTGAAGCTTTCTTGGCCGTGCAGGCGCCGTGACTCTGCATAGCTTAAAAACAGTTTTTGCTCAGCGCGGGTAATACCAACATAGGCTAGGCGGCGCTCCTCTTCGAGGCGCTCGGGGTCTTCCATCGACATTTTGTGGGGAAACAGATTTTCTTCCACACCAACAATAAATACTGCCGGAAACTCAAGACCCTTGGCAGAGTGCAAGGTCATTAATTGTACGCTGTCTTCGTGTTCGTCAGCCTGCTGGTCGCCGGCGTCCAGCGCGGCTCTATCAAGAAAAGCGCGCAGCGGCTCGACGTCTTCTTCTTCCGGCTCGAAGGCTGCGGCGGCGGTAATGAGCTCGTGGAGGTTTTCAACCCGCGCTTGGCCTTTTTCGCCCTTCTCTTTTTCGTGGAAAGCCAGCAAGCCGGAGCGGTCTATGGCGATATTAATTTGTTCGTCTAGGGGTTTATCTCGGCACTGCTCGGCTAAATCTTCAATGAGTGCTAAAAAGCCGCGCAGGGCGTTGCTCGCGCGGGCGGGCAGCAGGCCTTGTTCAATGATGGCCACAGCGGTGCGCCACAAGGAGGTTTGGTGTTCCCTAGCGTACTCGCGCAGAATCTCCACGGTGCGTGTACCAATGCCACGGGTTGGGGTGTTGATTACCCGTTCAATGGCGGTGTCGTCGTCGCGCAATTCAACAATGCGCATATAGGCCAGCGCATTTTTAATCTCTAGGCGGTCATAGAAACGCTGGCCGCCATAGATGCGGTAGGGCAGGCCGGCGCGAATCAGGTATTCTTCCAAAATCCGCGATTGGGCATTGCTACGGTACAACACGCCGATATCACTGCGGCGGTAATCGTCACGTACCAGCTCGGCAATACGGTCGGTGAGGAAGCGGGCCTCATCCTGCTCGTTAAACGCAGCAAACAGCGAGATTTTGTCGCCGTCGCCATCCTCGGTCCACAGCTCTTTGCCGAGGCGCTGGCTATTATTGGCGATTAACGCATTGGCGGCCTTGAGTATGGTCGCGGTGGAGCGGTAGTTTTGTTCCAAGCGTACCACATGGGTATTGTCGATATCTTTAGAGAACTGCTGAATATTCTCGATGCGGGCGCCGCGCCAGCCGTATATTGACTGATCGTCATCGCCAACCGCGGTCATCGCCATGCCTTTGCCCGCGAGCAAGCGCAGCCATGCGTACTGTACGGCATTGGTGTCTTGGAACTCGTCAACCAAAACGTGCTTAAAGCGCTGCTGATAGTGGTCGAGTATCGCCGGATTGTCTCGCCACAGCTCCAAAGCCCGCAATAGCAATTCGGCAAAGTCGATCACCCCTTGCTGGCGGCAGATCTCTTCGTAGCGGCGGTATACCTTGAGCATTGTCGTGAGGTAAATATCACTACCAAAATCGTCAATATGGGCGGCGCGACGTCCTTCGTCTTTGTGACCATTGATAAAATATTGGGATTGACGCGGCGGCCAGCGGCTGTCGTCGAGCTCGAGCTCGCGGTGAATGCGCTTGAGCTGACGGAGCTGGTCGTCGCTGTCTAAAATCTGGAAATTGTCGGGAAGCCCTGCTTCACGGGCGTGAGCCTTGAGTAGGCGGTGAGCCAAGCCATGAAAAGTGCCCACCCACATACCGTGGTTTAGGGTGCTGCCAAGCAGATTCTCAATTCGGCCGCGCATTTCCTTGGCGGCCTTATTGGTAAAGGTAACCGCCATAATACTGTGGGTCGA
>NZ_JBFJWS010000161.1:0-7308 GCF_041623545.1 Zhongshania sp.
CCGGTGTTCAGTCAGTTCTACGGTCAGGCCGAAGCGCCAATGGCGATTTCCATTTTGCGAAAAGCCGATCACGATGTGAATAATATGCAGCGTTTAGCAAGCTGCGGTCGCCCAAGCCCTTGGGTGAATGTGCAATTGCAAAATGCCGACGGCAACCCGGTGGCGATCAATGAACCGGGGGAAATCTGTGTGCGCGGCCCCTTACTCATGGATGGATATCGCGATCCGGAATTAACAGCTGAGGCATTTAAGGGCGGTTGGCTCCATACTGGCGATGTCGCGGTGCGTGACGCCGACGGCTTTTTGCGCATTGTGGATCGCACCAAGGACATGATCGTGACTGGTGGCTTTAATGTTTATCCTAGGGAGGTTGAAGATGTGCTTAGTGAGCACCCGGCCGTATCCCAAGTCGCTGTGATTGGTGTGCCTCACCCCAAGTGGGGTGAAGAAGTCACAGCACTGGTCGTTTTGCGAGAAGGTCAGGCGGTGGCAGACCAAGAGTTGATCCGCTTAGTGGCGGAGCGTAAAGGCTCATTTCAAGCGCCTAAAGTCGTGAAGTTTATCGACTCGATTCCGCAAACCCCCGTGGGCAAACCAGATAAGAAAGTACTGCGGGCACAGTATGCATCGGCAATCGCCCAGTAGCGTGAGTATGCCTGCTAAATTAATGACAAGGATAATAATATGCACATGATGCGGTTTGATATGCGGGTGCCGGGTAAGTCGGCGGCAGAGATTGCGGATCACTATCAGGCCGCGATTGCGATGGCGCGCTGGGCTGACGAGCAGGGAAATTTTTCAATTTGTTTATCTGAGCACCACGCCTCAAATGACGGCTATTTACCCGCGCCGCTAATACTCGCCTCGTCAATGGCGGCAGTCACCAGCAAACTTGCGATCACGATTGCCGCCACTTTATTACCACTATACGACCCGGTGCGCTTGGCGGAAGAAATGATTGTACTTGACCATATAAGCCGTGGCCGAGTGAGTTATGTTTTGGGCATTGGCTATCGACCAGATGAATACGAGTTATTTGGTTTGGATTTTGATCGGCGCGGCGCCATTGCCGATGAAAAGCTAGCGAAGTTAATGGCCTGTTTCGCATTGGCAGGAAACACAGAGAATGGCGCGAGAATTACCCCGGGATCCTATACGCCGGGAAGGCCCACCATAATGTGGGGCGGCGGTAGTAAGCCGGCGGCGCGCCGCGCTGGTCGAAATGGCCTGGGCTTTCTTGCCCAGAACAATGCGCCGGGCATGGAAGAAGCCTATTTAATGGCATGTCGCGACGCTGGCTTTGCGCCGGGTCCCTGTCTTATTCCGCCGCCCGGTATGCCCAGTGTGGTGTTTGTTCACCCCGACCCAGATCAAGCTTGGGATGAGGTGGGGCCACATATGTTAGCTGATGCACTTTCCTACGCGACGTGGAATGAGCAGGCGGGCCTCCATGCGTCGAGTCTTTCTAAGAGTAAGACCGTGGCCGAGCTGCGCGCGGAGCAAGGGGCTTACCGTGTGGTAACGGTTGACGAAGCCGTTGCCTTGATTAAACAGTGGGGGCGATTGCCCCTGCACCCACTCTGCGGCGGCTGTCCTCCAGCGCTTGCCTGGCCTTATTTACAACGTGTTGTGGATGAGGTGTTGCCGGCTGCGGCGATTAACTAAGCGCTGTTATTGATGTGCCGGGCTGGGGACGTTGGCGACAAGCGGTGTCGCACGATTATATTTTTATAGCATGAGTGGGGCATTATGCCGGATTTGAGTTTGAGCCAAGATGACAGTCGGTTTATCGACGACATAGCGTCACTGTTAACGCCCTGGGGAATGCCCCAAGTAGCCGCTCGCTTGTACGGCTACCTATTGTTGAGCGCCGAGGCGGTGACCTTGGATCAAATATCGGAGGAGCTTGGTGTGAGTAAAAGTGGCGCCAGTGTTGCCGCTCGGTTACTGGAAAAACATTCGCTAGCGCGCCGCTTCGGTGAGCGCGGCACTAAACGAGTATTTTACGAGGCATCCGACAGCTATGGTGGCGTGCTAATGGATCAGGTATCGCTTTTGGGGTCGGTGGCGCGTTTACTGCAAAATCGCGCGCCACAACTGACTTCCGATCTCAGTCGTGAGCGCCTTAATCAAGCATCTACTTTTTACTTGACGGTTCGGGATGCGATGGAAGCTGGAGTGCTTGATGCTATGAAGGCTGTGGAGAAAGGCGACTGACTTTAAGTCGACAGTTTATCTTAAGCTTTATCGACAATGGCCTGTATTGATTCAGCAAACCAGTTTATTAATTCTTCACTGTCGCTTTTATCTTTTGGGGCGAGGGGAATCTGCCGAGTAAATAGCACGAAGCCCATCGCCAATATCAAAATTTCCAGGGCACGGGCTTTGCCGTTGGGTTCGCCCAGACGCTTCGCTAGCGGCACTAAAATATATTCTTCGGTGACGCGGGTCGCTATATCTCGCGCCTCTTTGTTGCCGGTTGATAAAGTAATGATTGAGGGCGGTCTGAGCTCGAGATTGGGATCGACGAAGAGTTGCGCTAAATGGCGGCCGAGGCCAAGTGGCAATTCTGTATTGCTTTTGAATAAATCGTCTAAACGCATCGCGTCGATCAGTGCAGCTTCAAACAAGCCTGCTTTGGAGCCGAAATAGCGTAGAAGGAGTGGTGAACTTATATCCGCAAGGGCCGCTATGTCGCGTATTCCAGTTTGGTCGTAGCCGTGTTCGGCAAATGCTTTTTGCGCGGCCTCGAGTATATTGGCTTTGGTTTTAAGGGCGTTGCGGCGCTTTACTGGGGGCTTGGTAGTCATAGCGGCCAGTATAGCATGCCTGCTCATTCGTGGAATGAGTCGCGCTGCAGGGAGACTGTTTGCTAAGGTGACTGGGTTAGCACTCGTCCTTGATCTTTGCGACAAGTATCTTATATGAGCTTGACGTCGGTAGGCAGGTTAAGCATATTCTGAGTGAATTTAGATTTTTGCATCAGGCAAGTCGAATATTGGTCGTGGTGCTCAATAAAGCTGGGGTTGAATAAATGAATACAACAGAGTCAATAATAAGAAATGCACTGCGTTGTCCTAATAGCAGCGCTATTATCGAAAATGAAATCAACTTCAGTTGGCAAGAGCTGAGTGGCCGAGTTGGGAGATTAGCCGGAGCCTTACAAACCTGTGGTATTGGATTTGGCGATCACGTTGCGCAATTGCTGGGGAATGCCTACCGCAATATAGAGTCTACCTACGCCGTTCAGTGGTTGGGTGCGGCGGTGGTGCCCATTAATATTCGCTGGACTGCCGCTGAAGTCGCCTTTGCGTTAGAAGATTGTGAAGCCAAGCTACTTTTTGTCGATCGTCAGAATTTAGCTACCTATCAAAACTTACCCTTAGCGCTTACTGAAGCAATCACCGTCATTTGGGCGGATAGTGGCGACTGTCCAGACGGTATGCTCAGTTATGATAGCTTGATCACCACTAGTTCCGCCGCTGCCCGGGCGGAAGTGTCTGGTACAGATATTTCCAGTATTTTTTACACCGGTGGCACCACTGGCCGCTCCAAGGGTGTAATGCTAAGCCACGATAATCAGGTCGCTCACAGCATTGCTTTTATTGCCGATTGTGGTTTAGCCGCGGGTGGTAAATACCTGCATGCCGCGCCAATGTTCCATATTGCTGATTCACTGTTTACCCATGTCGTTAGTATGCTGGGCGGTGTGCATGTTATTTTGCCGCAGTTTTCACCGCAGGGGCTGGCGGAAATCGTTTCTAAACATCAGGTTGAATTCACCGTCTTGGTGCCGACGATGATTCAAATGGTGATGTCTGATCGGGCAGTGGCCGATCGAGTGTTTAAGGTGCTAAAGCATTTGTATTACGGCGCTTCGCCCATGCCAGAGGCACTGACACGGGAAATTTTGAGCGCCTACCCAGACTTGGATTTAAGTCAGGCTTATGGTCAGACTGAGTCGTCGCCGGTGTTAACGATATTGCCGCCGCGCTGGCATGGCAAGGGTGAGCCGCTGCCTCAGGCGCGCTCAGCTGGCAGACCAATTTACGGTACCGAGCTGCGCATAGTCGATAGCGAAGATCGCGAATTAGCCATTGGTGAAACCGGGGAAATTGTCGCCAGAGGCCCGCAGGTTATGCAGGGCTACTGGAAGCGGCCGGAGGAAACCGCCGCAGCTCTGCGCGGTGGTTGGCTGCATACTGGTGACGCCGGGGTAATGGATGAACTGGGTTTTGTGTATGTGGTTGATCGTATAAAAGACATGATCATCAGCGGTGGTGAGAATGTGTATACCGTTGAAGTAGAAAATGCGATTTACGATATTCCGGGGGTGGCACAGTGCAGCGTGATCGGACTTCCCCATGAAAAATGGGGCGAAGCAGTGCATGCGATAGTGGTTCCTGCGGCGGGGGTTGATCTTGAAGAAGCTACCATACTCAATCATTGCCGGGAGCAGCTGGCTGACTTTAAGCGACCTCGCTCGGTAACTATACGTCGCGAGCCTCTACCGATCTCTGGTGCAGGAAAAATATTAAAGCGTGAGTTGCGGGCTGAAATGATCGCCTAAAGTGCGTAACAAATATGACGGGATTGGCAGACGCTGATTTATGTTTTGCGTTTTCCCTCTCCCGCCAAACTAGTGCGCGCTAAACGCCTGCACACAATACCCTTTAGCGAGTGCCTCAAGTATTTGCGGGTCTTTCGCCAATGCGGGATTATCTGGGATATGCGCATTGTCGATAAGTTTGCGTTTCTCAATTTCAACGTTAATAAAGCCTTCGGCCATGACGAATAATTTGGCTAAGTTCTCAGCGCCGAACATGTCTTTGAAATCGATATACACAATAAATGGCGCTTGCTCGCCCTCGGTGAATTCACCTTTACTGGTTTTGGCGGTGGCGTTAATGGAAAACAAATACATATTTTCTCCGGCTTTAATTAAGCGAGCGTTTATTGGCTAACAATAGCTAAGCGTAGCGCCGACATATTGAGTTGCATATTGTCTAGGGCATCTTTGCCCAGACTTGTCTCGGCATCAAAGCTTTCTAACTCAGCAGGGCTGATGTGCGGATTGCGGTTCATAAGTGCCTGTAGTCGCTGGCGTTCGGCGCTGCGATCTTTGTCGTAATTGTCTAGCGCGGTGCTGATCCACTCTTTGGCGGCGGCTTCGGCTAGCGCTTCAACATTAGGTAGCATGGCGGTAAGGCTCGGGCGCACTTCTCTGAGCAAGGCGGGCATCACTGTCTTTTTAATGCCTTGGGCAAGCTGATTTAGTTTTTTGTGGGCGACACTGGCAGTGAGGTTGCGCTGTTGGTGGTCTACCACCAAGCGGAAGCTCTGGGCCGGTAAGTAGCGGGACAGTTGCAGCCACGGCGGCGCTTGTAGGGCGGGGCTGTACAGCGCTTCTAATAAAAGTGTGCCAGCTTTTAAGCCTTTAACGGCGATGGTGCAGACCGTGGCACTGCCAAAGTCACTGGACATTATTAAGTCCATGCCGCCACTGATCAGTGGGTGTTCCCAGCTGAAGTAAGCCATGTCTTCGCGGCTAAGAGCGCGTTCGCGGTCGAAGGTGCCGGTAATACCGTCCTCGGGCAAATGCGGGAACGCTTCGGTAATCATGTGATCGCCGGGGCGCAAAATCACGGCATTGTCACTGTGGTCTTCGTGCACCAAACCAAACTGGTCAGAGAGAATATTGACGTATTCGGCAAGACTGTCGCTGCGCTGCTCGGCTTCTAATGCCGTGATTAATTCGCTGGCGCGTGCTGGGTTACAGGAGTTGAGTTCTAGTAAGCGGTTGCGACCGTTACGCAGGCTAACTTGCAACTCTTCAGATTTATTGGCGGCGCGGCTAACCAACTCGGCAAAGCTGGCATTGTCGGCAGTGCCAGCAAGCGCAGCAAGGAGTTCGCCGCTAAATTCTAGCATTAGGGCGTTGCCCACGGTGCAAGGCTGGCTAAAGATGGCCAGGGCATCGCGGTACCAGCACAGCAGTTTGTCTTGAGCGCTACCTTGGTAATAGGGTACATGTAGATTAACGTCGCCGAGCTGGCCGATGCGATCTAAGCGGCCAATACGTTGCTCCAGCAGGTCAGGGTTAAGCGGTAAGTCGAATAACACTAAATGCTGGGCGAACTGAAAGTTGCGGCCTTCGCTGCCAATTTCTGAACAGATTAATACTTGGGCGCCGTCTTCTGGATCGGCAAAATAGGCGGCGGCGCGATCGCGCTCAATGAGATTGAGATCTTCAATGAATAGCGCGCTGGCGATGCCACGTCGTACTCGCAGTTGTAACTCCAAGTCTTGGGCGGTGTTTTTGTTGCTGCAAATCAATAGAACTTTGTCGTCGGGGTGTTGCAGCAAGAATTTTTCTACCCAGCTGACGCGGGGGTCGAGTTTAATCCATGCGTCACCGAGTAAGAGTTCTGGGTGCAGGGCCGACTCTTCGTCGACTAGGCCGAGTGCCGCTTGGTATTCCGCTGGTGCGTCGAGTGGATGTTCGTGTAATACCCGCTGGGGAAAGCCGCCTACCGAGGCGCGGGTATTACGGAATAACATACGGCCGGTGCCGAAGCGGTCGAGTAAGTCACGCACGACTTTTTCGATTGAATCAGCGTCAGCATTGCTGGTTAACGCGGCCAGCTGGGCTGGTTCTAGGAGTTCGCTAAGCTGCGCGGTGAAGGCGGCGTCGGCCAATGATTCGGCAGGGCTGTCGAGTAGTCCTTGAATTAGATCGCTAATGCCTTCGTATTGGCTTTGCTCGGCGCGGAAGGCCTCTAAGCTTGGGTAGCGCGCGGGGTCGAGCAGGCGCAAACGGGCGTAGTGGCCATCGATACCGGCGTTCTCTGGGGTTGCCGTGAGTAGCAAGACGCTGGGTATCTCGGCGCTAAGGCGCTCTACCAATTGGTATTCGGCAGAGCTACTACCGTCTTCCTGCCAGTGGAGGTGGTGGGCCTCGTCAACCACGAGAACGTCCCAGCCCGCCTCCATGAGTTGGCCTTGGCGGCGTTCGTGGGCGCTGATCCAGCTCAGTGGGCAAATGACCAACTGGGCGTCTTCAAAGGGGTTTTCTTCATTTTCTTTGGACTCTTCTTCGTCAAAGAAAATACTGCTTGGGTCGTCTTCGTACTGGTCTATTTGTTGGCAGCGAGCTTCATTGAAAATACTGAACTTCAGATTGAAGCGGCGCAACATTTCTACCAGCCATTGGTGCACTAAGCTGTCTGGCAGCAGAATCAATACCCGCTTGGCACGCTCTAAGAGCAACAGCTGGTGAATGATTAAGCCTGCTTCAATGGTTTTACC
>NZ_JBFJWS010000162.1:0-7207 GCF_041623545.1 Zhongshania sp.
ATGGACCGCGCAGCGGTAGATCAGATATTAGATACGCTGCGCCTGAAGGCTGTGGAATAGGTTTAATAGTACGGGAAACACCGTATTTGTATAAAAATTGAACAGAGTCGACATTTTGGTTTTTAGGGCTGTGCTAATCTCCGCTAAATCATAGTGTTAGTTAACCTTTGCTAATTGGTATCGTAATGACAAGAATAATGCTTTCTTTGGCTTTGGCCCTATTTATATCGCCACTCATGGCGGCAGATAACGGTGGTCGCAACCCAGCGAATCTGCAGCTCGCCTCGGTGAGTGCCGTGGTTGTCGATGCCGACAGCGGTGAAGTGCTGTATAAAAAGTACGCCAATATGGTCAAGCCAATCGCCTCCTTGACCAAGGTGATGACGGCGATGGTGGTGTTGGATGCAAAGTTGCCATTGAATGAAACGATTCGGTTCAGTAATGACGACCGCAAGGCCATTAATTACTACCACTCCCGCATTCGTGTCGACTCAGAGCTACCCCGCGGTGAAGTGCTGCGTTTGGCCTTGATGTCCTCAGAGAATCTCGCTGCGGCTGCCTTGGGGCGCAATTTTCCCGGTGGTTTACCCGCTTTTGTCGCCAGAATGAACGCCAAGGCACGCGCTTTGGGCATGAAAAATACTCACTTTGTCGACAGTAGTGGCTTGTCTCAGAATAATGTTTCAACGGCCGCAGACTTGGCTAAGTTGGTGGCGGCTGCGGCTAAGTATCGCGATATTACTGCATATTCGACAACACCGATCCACACCGCTTATTTTAGCCGCCCTCGGTATCGTCTCGATTACGTGAATACCAATCCGCTGGTGCGCTATCAGCGTTGGGACGTAGCAATGAGCAAAACCGGTTACCTCGATGAAGCGGGTCGCTGCTTGGTAATGAAAGCCAATGTTGATGGCAAAGACCTGCTAATTGTCATGTTAGATTCCTTTGGTAAAACCAGCCCAATGGGGGATGCCGGCCGCATAAAACGCTGGTTGGAGTCTGGTAATGGCGGTACTGTTGCCAGTGCAGCAAAAGATTATCAAAAACGTAAAATTGCGAGCCATTTGGCAAGCCGCGCTACCGCCAGTATTCGTTAAGGGCATTATTTTTTAGCCGCAATCTTTGAATACATTATTTTCGGGCTGCCTCGCCTAGCGAGGCAGCCCTTTTCATTTAAGGGGCCCCAGTGGTTTATCAACAGAATTATAATGAGCAGTCGTTAACGTGGACCGAGACCGCAGTGTCAGAGAATGGCGGGGAGTACACGCTGCATAGCAGTACCGTTACTCGTCCAGCAGATTGGCGTATTGAAGCACTGTTAGCTGACTGCGTAGAGCGTGCGGTGGGTTTGTTAGCAGTGAATATCGACGACGACTCTCTCTATCTGATGTTCGAGTGGAATTCTGCTGAGTCGACGCTCGCGATCGTGGTTACTGACGACAGTAAAAGCCGCGATGCTAAACTGCGCGTTCACTGTGATATGTCGGCTATGAATAGCAAAATCAAGCAGCTCTCTGAGTCGGAACAGTGGAAATACCAAGGCGAGACCTTTGCTGAGATCGTAAAACATGCGCTGCACGACTACCTAACTACCTGTCCGGGCTTTATGCGTTACTCTCTCGTGGCGGTCTTTCATCAGGGATCAAGGCAGCAGACCGAGCTACTGTAGTATTCGATGTTGGCGAAGCAATGTTGTCGTCTCAATTTTTAAGGACTTAAATATGCGGCTAAAAAATAGGGTTGCCTTAGTGACCGGCTCGTCCCGGGGAATAGGCGCTGCCATTGCACAAAAGCTCGCCGCCGATGGCGCTATGGTGATTTTACATGCGCGTGAAAACAGCGATAAAGCCAATGCCGTCGCAGAGGCGATTCGCCATGCCGGTGGCACGGCGGCAGTCGTTATGGGCGACTTGAGTACTGAAGAGGCGCCAATACGCATTGTCCAAGAAGCCTTTGCTATAAACGGTAGCCTGGATATTTTGGTGTGCAATGCCGGCGGTAGCGGCGGCGGTTTGGTGGTTAACGCTGAGCTGGCGGACATCAATAAGGTTATCGCCTTAAATTTGCGCGCGGTTATGTTAGCCACCGCAGAGTTTGCGCGATTGACCAAAAGTGAAGCGGGTCGGGTGGTGTTGATCTCCTCCGGCGCCGCGACTCACCCCGCCTACGGCGCCTCCACGCTGGCGGCGGCTAAAGCGGGTGCCGAAGCCTTTATTCGCTCGGCCGCTCAAGAGTTGGGTGAGCGCGGCATTACGCTGAACACCGTTGCGCCGGGTCCCACTAACACTGATCGAATAGCCGGTCAAAGTTGGACGAGTAAGATTCCACCGTGGACGGCTCTGCGGCGTCTCGGCGAACCCGATGACATTGCCGACATTGTCAGTTTTGTTGCCAGTGATGAAGCGCGCTGGCTAACTGGTGCAACGCTGCCCGCCAACGGCGGGCTTATCACGACCGCCGCGAATATTCTTGCCTACGCCTCTGATTAGCGCCGAGCTAGGATAAATATAGCGGCTGCTCTCGGCTAAGTACTGCCGGTGAATGTATTAGGCTGGTCGGAATGAGAGGATTCGAACCTCCGACCCCTGCGTCCCGAACGCAGTGCTCTACCAAGCTGAGCTACATTCCGAAAGGTGTCGACGACTAGCACCGGTGAATATATCAAAGCCAATTCCCCTTCTCAATTTCCCCGTATAAGCTCGTAATAGTAAAGCAGCGCATTTTACGAGTTTACGACTAAACTATCGTAAGAAGGCTTGAATTTACGTCCCTGGTGCCGGTCAGACGGTTTTAAATGACACTAATCCATTGTTTTTACTGAGATTGGCGTGGGCTCGGCACGGGAAACTACGCATATGGCACGATGCGCTGGGTGTGTATCCTTGTCTATTGCGAAATTGCGTTAGTTTTTCCATAAAAAACGTGTTTAAGTGGATGATATGATTATAAAAAAATGGGGTGGCGCGCACTCAATCTTGCTGTTGATTGGGCGTGTGGATTTGTTCGCGAATCCTTGGTGCTGCATTGGGAGCCGTCGTAAATGCTGAAGGTGATGGGTAAATCGCCAATACCGGCTGCGAGCGAGCTTGATCAGGGGACAGAGAGTTTTATGCCAGAAGATGCAGTAGATAAAAGTAGTGAGCGACGTAAAAAAGGTCTGCGCAAGGATCGTCGCCAACAGGTACGCAGAAGAACAATGCAGGTGCCGGCTTTCTTCTCCTTGGTATTGATTGCTAGTTTAAGTTTAGCTTTGTTGCTGGTTGTGTATAGTTGGCAAGCTGCTGCCGAAAGTGGCCGCGAAACCCAGCTATTTGGGGAGGCAAATAGCGCCATATTGGGGCGTTTGTCGCGAGCAGGTTTGGCCGAGCTGGAGAGTGATGGCGGTGGGCCACTGCTGGCGCAGCTGCGCAAGCATCCTAATTTTCTTTACTTACTCGTCGAGACTCGCCACGGCAAACGACTTGCCGATCACAGTAATCGCCTTGCCAATTTGATCGTGCCCGCGATGCCTTTGTCATCCAACCAGCGTCAACAGCACGGTTACCGCGACTTTAGCGTTAACGGCGGCGCAGACGATATCACCGAGTTCTATAGCCCGGTTAGTGAGGTTGAGGATCGCGTGCTGCGCTTGGGTATGTTCAAACCCAAGTTTTATTGGCCTTCAGGGGGGATCTATTATCTTTTGCTGTCGCTCCCGCTGATATTGCTGACATTCGCCGCACTTTCCGCACTATTCACGACGTATGTGCCAATCAAATTGTTGAGTAATCATTTTAAAAGCATGAAGGACAGTAAGGAGCTAAGCGGCATCGACAATAGCGTCCAGTCCTCACCACTGCTCGAAAATTTTAATGAACTAGTTGCCAACACCAAAACGATTATTTCTGAAATTGAGATGAAGCAGGATTCATTGCAGCTTAATAGCAAAGTCTTGAATTTTGATAAATTACGCGCTGAGGCGGTTATAAACGCGCTGCCAGACGGGGTGTTGGCGCTGGATCGGAGCGGATTAACGACCTTTTGTAATAATCGAATGCTGCGCTTTTTTCCTGCTTCCGCCTCTCGTACTAAAGAGACCCTTTATAGTGAGTGGTGCAATGTCCCTGAGGTCGTCCAATATATTGGTAGGCACTTAAAAAACCCGGCCAGCAGTAATATGGAACGTTTAGAATTTTGCTATTCCGAAGCGCCGAGCAACAGAAAAATTGCGATGGTTAGCGCCCGGCCACTGTTAAATAAAAGCAATTCTAATGAGGTTTTGGGCAGCCTTTACGTCTTTAGGGATATTAGTAGTGAAGTGCAAAACAAGAAAATATCTGAAGAGTTTGTTATTAATGCTGCTCATGAGCTAAAAACACCGCTGCACGTAATTAAAATGTACGCTGAAACCTTAATGGAAGACGATGTCGAGCCAGCATTGTTGACTGAGTCGGTCAACACTATTTACGATCAAGTCGATCGCATGGCAAGCCTAGTTAATAATCTATTAAATATTGCCAAAATCGAGATTGGCGAAATTTCATTAGAGCGCAGCCGAATCAAATTGCAGGATTTCCTAAAGGATATCTTTGACACCATGCAGCGCAGTGCGGAAAACACCGAGCTAGTTTTGGAAAAAAGCATACCGGAGAACCTGAGCGTTATCGTGGCTGACAAAGAGCTGCTGCGGGTGGCAATCAATAATTTGCTGTCTAATGCGATTAAATACAGTGGCGAGCGCGGTCAGGTAACGCTGATTGCGGAAGAAACTGATGAGCAAATTATCATTAGAGTAGAAGATAAGGGGCCAGGGATTTCAGCTGATGACCAGCAGCATATATTTGATAAATTCTACCGTTCAGAGGATGAAGGTATTCGTCAGAAATCTGGTCACGGTCTGGGCTTAACCTTGTCTCGTAATATTATTCAATTGCACCACGGTAGTCTCGTTGTGGAAAGTGAACTCGGTGAAGGCAGTACTTTTACTATCACCTTTAATAAGAAATTTAATATTATCGAAAAAGTGAGTTCCTAATGAAAAGAATACTCATTGCCGAAGACGAGCCACATATTTTCCGTGTTATCCGTATTGCCCTAGAGCGTGCAGGATACGACGTTGAGCACGCGCGCAATGGCGAAGAGGCGCTGGCAAAGCTTAAGATTCAATTTCCAGATGCACTCATAACGGATATTGCGATGCCTAAAATGGATGGCCGGGAGTTATGTCGTCGCATTGAAGAAGAGATCCCAGATCGGCAATTTCCAATTATTATTTCCACCTCTAAAACGGATATAGAACATCGCGAATGGTCTGGGAAAATGCAGAATCTCACGTTTTTGGAAAAGCCAGCAAGCCTTCGTCAGTTGATAGCACTACTTGCCGAGTTGCTAGACAGTAGCAAGGGGACGCAGCGGGGGCATTTGTGATGTTGTCGCAGCTAAAAAATATTGATTTTGAGCGATTTTTTAAGGCGCTTGAGCACATTCTCGGCCGCCTAGAGTGCTTGGCAATTTTAGATGAGGATTGCCATCCTATATACAGCTTCGGCAACAAATCGGTGATCGCAAAGCTTGATGCCCAGGAGTTGAAAGCATCCTTGTCAGTCAGTGAGAAAACTGAGATTACGTGCGGTGGCAGCGTCGCTGTTGGCTTTCCCCAAAGCTTGGCTGACGGACGGCTTGTATCATTTGTCTACGCTCGAGCTAAAATCCCGACTGAGCAAGACGCGCAGCGCTTTACCGAATACTTTAGCGAATTAGTCGCTGGTGTGTCTTCAGAAATCACTTATGAGCTTTCGCTGCATATTGAATTAGACGATATGGCTGAAGAGTTGGGGCGGCGCTATGAAGAGTTGAATTTAGTTTATAGTGTTAAAGATCATGCTGAATTATCCAGCGGCGTATTGGGGGCTGGGAATAGATCTTTGCAGCAACTCGTCGACGATTGCGCGACCTTCCTTAATGTCGATTATGCCGTGATTTCGATTCCTGGGAATAATTTACTTATAAGCTCAGTTGAAAGTATTGCCGGCGCTGCGCAACCATTGACGAGTCGACAGCTTTATCAGTGTTACGACTTGGTGGCAGCCTTAGAGAAAGCGGTAGTATTGAATTCGGATGCGGATGCTAAAACACATTGCATCGAAATAGCTGATGGTACGAAATTGGTGTGCGTGCCGATAGCAGCAGAAAATAACCGCTTAGCGGGTGTTTTTGTTGTCGTAAAGTACGATGTTGATCACGAATTTAGTAATAGCGATCGTCAGTTGGTTGAAATTCAAGCTGAAATGAGCCGGAAAATAATTCAGTCTCGCTATGACCCGCTAACGGGAATGTTGAATAGGGCAGAATTTGAAGGCAGATTTTCTAATCTATTGAATCAAGATAGTAGCTCCTGCTTGTTGCTTGTTTTTTATTTTAATAATTACAAAATCATTGTAGAAAATTTTGGCTATGCGCTTAGCAATCATCTGCTGCGCAGTTTTGCTGATATTTTACTCGCTCAATTTAGCGTGGATCATTTAATTGGGCGAGTTGATAGCAATGAATTTGCGGTAGTGTTGCACGGAGACGACGCAAATAATTTCCAAGTGATGCTAGATCAATTACTGGCCAATATTGACCTTGCGGCGAAAAACCGACAGCTCATACCAGAAGATTGCGGCTTTAGTGTCAATGTTGGCATTGTCAGTAAAGAAGACGGTTTGGAGGACGCCGCAGACTGGCTGGTTGCTGGTGACATTGCCTGCGTCCTTGCCAAGGATAACTCCTTTCAGCGCCAGCATCGCTATAACCCAGAAGATGAGAAACTGACTCAGCACAAGTCCGAAATGCTGTGGTTGCGCAAGGTTAAAGCAGCTATTGGTCAGCAAAGTTTTTTATTGTATTGCCAGCCAATGGCTTCATTATCGGGTGGCCCACCCCACTACGAGATCCTGTTACGAATTGTTGATGAAACAGGAGAACCCTTGTCGCCAGCCAAATTTATAGATGCAGCTGAGCGCTATGATCTTATGCCGAGTATTGATGAGTGGGTAGTGAAAAGTAGCCTTGAAATGCTGGAACGGCATGATATTTCTAGCATTAGCCCGGATTCCATCTGGAGTATTAATCTTTCAGGCCAATCTTTAAGTAGCGAGAAATTTAAGAAGTTTTTGCTTACCACGCTGTCGAGTGTCAATCTTGATAATCGGCAAGTTTGCTTCGAAGTTACAGAAACGGCGGC
>NZ_JBFJWS010000163.1:0-7193 GCF_041623545.1 Zhongshania sp.
ACTGGGTTATGCGCCAGATTCATAATAGCCCATGAATAATAAGCGTTTTTCGTGGTGGTGACGCTGTCTTAAGATAGATAAATACTATCAATTGGCAGAATCGCCCATGGCAGAGTTATTTCTGGTCCGCCACGGTCAGGCATCGATTAACAGCGATAATTATGATCAGCTGTCTAGCCTTGGCCATCAACAATCTCGCTGGCTCGGTGAATATTTTACTGAGCGCGGCTTGGTATTTGACCGCATAATTACAGGCCAAATGGTGCGTCATCGCGAAACCGCAGAAGGTGTACTGGCGGGTTTTGGCGAGCCCTCATTAAGGCTGGAAACCACGCCTGATTGGAATGAGTTCGACTTTGATCGCCTGATCAGCCAATTCCTTATTGAGTACCCCACCTTTCGATTAGCAGACGATGTCCCTAGATCGGCCCGATACGGCTTGCTAAAACAGGCGCTAGAGCATTGGGCTGCGGGTAAGCTCCATGGGGATTTACCTGAAAGCTGGGATGAGTTTGAGGGGCGTCTTGCTCGCCAATTAGCGGCCTTACAAAGCCAGTCATCATCCGCAAAGATTCTGGTGATCAGCTCTGGCGGGGCAATTGCCATGGCACTGCGGCTTATCCTGATGTCGCCAGCGAGCATGATGGTAAAACTAAATTTGCAAACACGGAACGCGAGCCTCAGTCACTGCTACTTTAATAGTGGCGGGTTTAGCTTGAGCAGCTTTAATGCGGTGCCGCATTTAGATACACCCGAACGCCGCGAGCTAATTAGCTATTTTTGATGCTTGGGTCAGTTTTAACACACTGCGTGGTCGCGGAGACCGGCAGACACATCACAATATAGGTGGATACCATGGATTTTACATACAGCCCTAAAGTCGTCGGTTTATTGGAGCAATTACGTGCGTTCATGAACGAGCATGTATACCCCAACGAAGCCTTGATGCATGAGCAGGTTGAGCTAGAGCGCTGGAGTACGCCGCCGCTGATGGAAGAGCTAAAGGCACTGGCCCGTGAGCAGGGGCTGTGGAATCTGTTTCTGCCTAAGTCCTATGGCGAATACAGTGCCGGTTTGACCAACCTAGAATACGCGCCGCTAGCCGAGGAAATGGGCCGGGTACTCTGGGCACCGGAAGTGTTCAACTGCGCCGCGCCAGATACCGGCAATATGGAAGTACTCGCCAAATACGGCAATGCGGCGCAGAAGAAAGAGTGGCTAGAACCACTGCTCGCCGGTGAAGTGCGTTCCGCCTTTGCCATGACTGAGCCTGCGGTTGCCTCGTCTGACGCCACTAATATTGAAACGCGTATCGAGCGCGATGGCGACGAGTATGTTATCAACGGTCGTAAGTTCTATATCTCCGGCGCCTGTCGCAAGCAATGTGAAATTTTGATTGTAATGGGGAAAACCGATCCGACTAACAGCAACCGCCATCTGCAGCAGTCTCAGGTGTTGGTGCCGAAATCGACGCCCGGTGTGACCGTTGAGCGGCCAATGAAGGTGTTTGGCTACGACGATGCGCCAGAAGGTCACGCTGAAATCGTTTTTGATAATGTGCGTGTGCCGGTAAGCAATATCGTACTTGGCGAAGGCCGAGGCTTTGAAATTGCTCAGGGGCGCTTAGGGCCTGGCCGTATTCACCACTGCATGCGTTCAATAGGTGCCGCCGAGCGCGCATTGGAGTTGATGATCGACCGCGCCAACCAGCGTGTCGCCTTTGGAGAGCCCCTGATTAAAAAACAATCTGTGCGTGAAGATATCGCTAAATCCGCGTGTCAGATTGAACAGGCGCGCCTTATGACCCTGAAAGCCGCGCAAAAAATTGATGAAGAAGGTGCAAAAGGCGCCAAAGATATTATCGCCATGATAAAAATTGTTGCGCCCAATATGGCCTTGGATGTGATCGACAGAGCAATTCAAATTCACGGTGCCGCAGGCGTTAGCCAAGATACTTTTTTGGCGAATATGTACGCCATGATGCGCACGCTGCGTTTAGCTGATGGTCCCGATCAGGTTCACATGATGCAGCTTGGCCGTGACATGGCGCGTCGGCGCTTGGACAGCTAAGGGCCGTCGCGCGCTTAGTTACACACATTTTTAAGCCCGATTGAATGACGGTGAGCCAGTTATGCAACAAGTAGACAGTATCGATATTGACGTACTAGTGCCGTACTTAGAACAGCATGTGCCTGGATTTGCAGGCCCTGCAGCGGCGGAAAAATTTCCGGGTGGGCAATCTAACCCCACCTTTAAAATTAATGCGGCTTCTGGGCAGTATGTATTACGCCGCCAGCCGCCGGGCAAATTGTTGAAGTCGGCCCATGCGGTCGATCGCGAATACCGAGTGTTGAACGCCTTGAAGGACAGTGCGGTGCCGGTTGCCAAGGTATTTCACCTCTGTGAAGACACCGAGATCATCGGCTCAATGTTTTACCTGATGGAGTATCTGCCGGGCCGGGTATTTTGGGATTCGGCGCTGCCGGAAATAGCAGATAATGCGGCACGTGCGCGTATCCATTTTCAGGTTGTAGAAGTATTGGCGACGCTGCATTCAGTCAATCCCGCTGACGTCGGTCTAGAGGATTACGGCCGCCCCGGCAATTATTACCAGCGCCAGATTGAGCGCTGGGTAACACAGTATCGCGCGAGTGAGATGGGCACCATAGATGTCATGGAAGAGCTAATCGTTTGGCTCAGCGCACATGTGCCCGCGGACGACGGCTCGCTGAGTATCGCCCACGGTGACTTCCGCTTAGATAATCTGATGTTTCACCCTGATCGCGAAGAAATTATCGCTGTACTCGATTGGGAGTTGTCGACTTTAGGGCATCCGCTGGCGGATCTCGCCTATCACTGTATGCAATTGCGTATGCCGAGTGAAGGTCTCGCCATGAAGGGGCTCGCGGGTATCGACACAGCAGCACTCGGTATTCCCAGCGAGAAAGAATTGGTGACCCGCTATTGCGAGATTCGCGGTATTGGTCCAATTGCAAACTGGGAGTTCTATCTGGCGTTTAGCTTCTTCCGCTTGGCAGCGATTGCCCAAGGGGTTGCTAAACGTGCCTCCCAGGGCAATGCGTCCAGCAAACAGGCCCAAACCGCTGGCGCCTTCGTACAACCCTTAGCGGCCAGTGGTATGCAAATTATACAAGATGGCGCCTAGCTATTGAGCGTGTATTGAAATTACTGCCTAGATACAGGATCAATTATGTACAAAGAATTATTTAGTTTAACGGGAAAAACCGCACTGGTAAGTGGTGCAAGTCGGGGTATTGGCGAAGCGATCGCGATGGCCTTGGCTGAGGCGGGCGCCTACGTGATTGTCACTAGCCGAAAGCTAGCCGACTGCGAAGAGGTTGCGCAAAAAATAATTGCCGCTGGCGGCAAAGCGGAGGCTTTCGCATGCAACGTGGGTAAGTTAGAAGATATCGCGAAAGTCTATGCTCATCTCAACGATGCGCACGATGGCAAGCTCGATATTCTGGTGAACAATGCGGCGGCTAATCCTTATTTTGGTCATGTACTGGATACTGACCTCGCTGCATATGAGAAAACTGTGGACGTGAATATTCGCGGATTTTTCTTTATGTCAGTTGAGGCTGGCAAGTTGATGAAAGCGCGGGGCGGCGGGGTGATTATTAATACGGCGTCGGTTAACGCTTTGCAGCCCGGAGCTGCCCAAGGGATTTACTCTATCACGAAGGCTGCTGTCGTTAATATGACCAAGACCTTTGCCAAAGAGTGTGGGAATCTCGGAATTCGTTGCAATGCTATTTTGCCAGGCCTCACCAACACCAAGTTTGCTGGTGCCTTGTTTACTCACGAAGATATCTATAATGAAGCGATCTCGAAAATCCCCATGGGACGACATGCCGAGCCAAACGAAATGGCAGGAACGGTTCTTTACTTAGCTAGCGACGCGAGTAGCTATACCAATGGCGAATGTATCGTGGTGGATGGCGGTTTAACTATTTAAGCTGAATAAATATTTAGTAAAAGTATTTATTCATAATTCATCAGATAAAGGCATTTTGGCTATGGATTCATTACTGGATTTTACGAATCAGACCGTACTTATTACCGGCGCGGCTAGCGGCTTTGGCAAACTTATTGCTGAGGGCTTGGCACAGCGCGGCGCAAAATTGGTGTTGGGCGATGTGAACGAAGCGGCTGTTCAAAGTCTGGCAGAAAAGTTGCGCTCGGAAGGCCGCGAGGCGGTGGCGCAAATGTGTAATGTCGCACTTGAAGACGACTGCCAGCGTTTGGTTGCGACCGCGGTAGATACCTTTGGTCGCTTAGATATTGCTGTTAATAATGCAGGGATCAGTCACGACTTTACACCCTTTGAAGAGATCGAACAAAGTGTATGGACGCGTCAGTGGGAGGTTAACGTCAACGGCGTGCAATACGGTATGAAACACCAGATTGCGCAAATGAAGCGGCAGGGTAGCGGTAATATTCTAAATCTATCGTCAATGGCCGGCATCGGCGGGGCACCGGGTATCGCTGCGTATGGCGCGGCAAAACACGCGGTAGTTGGCCTCACAAAATCGGCGGCGGCGGAGCTTGGCGCCGTCAATATCCGTGTTAATGCGGCTTGCCCATTTTTTACTCTCACGCCTATGGTAGCGGAGTCGTCAATTGCGGTTCAGAAGGGCGTAGCGGCAGCAGAAAGTGTACTGAGCCGTGGTTGTGTGATGAAACGTCTCGGTCAACCTGACGAAGTCGCCAATGCCATGATTCTACTGCTGTCACCGGCTAATACCTATATGACGGGGCAGTGTATCGCCATCAATGGCGGCGCTTTGTCGCTTTAAATGTCGTCATAAAGCAGGTGAATTATGGGAAGTAAAACATCAGTGATAGTATGATTTTCGTTTCTATATATGATTGTCCTGCCTACATTTATCGAGAGTGATGTTATGACTGACTTAGTAAATTATTCCTTATCTGATGGTATCGCGACCATCACTATGCAAAATGGCAAGGTGAACGCGATGTCGCTGCCGCATATTCAAGCAATAGGAGCTGCTTTAGATCAGGCGGAATCTGATAAAGCGGTGGTGATGCTCGTTGGCAAGGACGGTATCTTCTCTGCTGGTTTTGATTTGGCGACCTTTTCGCGTGATCCGGCGGAGGCGGTTGAAATGATAAAAGCAGGGTCGTCGCTGTGCCGCCGAATGTTGTCATTTCCCTATCCCGTGATTGGCGTTTGCACTGGGCATTCAATCGCGCAGGGCTGCTTTACTCTTATGGCTTGTGATTATCGTATTGGCATTGACGGCCCATATAATTTAGGTCTGAATGAAGTGCAAATTGGCATGACCATGCATCATGTCGGGATAATACTGTCGCGGGCACGTTTAAATAAACGCTTTTTCGATCGCTCGGTTATCAGTGCTGAAATATACGATCCGGCAACGGCTGTTACCGCAGGTCTACTGGATAAAATCGTGCCCGCCGATGTATTGATCGATGAGGCACAGTCACAGGCCTTACGTTTATCAGGCTTGAATATGGCTGCGCATGCTGGGACTAAATTGAAGGCGCGAGCGGCTTTACTAAAAGAGTTGGACTGGGCTATAGAGCAAGACTATCTTGATGGCAAGGCGCTGCTGCTTGGGCAATGATTCCATTGCTCGATAATTACAGGGCGGAAACGTCGGCGGTTTCAAAGCCAAATTAATTTACCCGAGTTAAGGAGTAATTTGTGCGACAATTAACAGGGCTTGATGCCTCTTTTCTTTACCTTGAAACCGCTAACTCACCTATGCATATTGGTGGCTTCACGATTTATGACCCAAGCACTGCACCTGGTGGCAAGGTGCGCTTTAAGCAGGTAGTGGAACACATTCACCGTCGGGCGCGCCGAGTGCCAGCGATGACTAGCCGATTAAAGACTGTTCCTTTTAGTCTTGATCACCCCTATTGGGTCGCAGACGGTGATTTTGATCCGGAATTTCATGTTCGTCACATTGCCTTACCGAAGCCCGGCGACTGGCGTCAGCTCTGTATCTTAGTTTCCCGTATTCACGCTCGGCCTTTAGATCGCAGCAGGCCACTTTGGGAAGCTTACGTTATTGAAGGCCTAGATGATGTGGCGGGGTTTCCAAAGGGTTGTTTTGCTCTGTATACAAAAATGCATCATGCGGCGATCGACGGTGCCTCGGGCGTCGAAATAAATAGTGTATTGCACGACCTTTCCGCTGATTTTGCCACCAATGTGGGTGCCGAGGCTGAGCCATTCGTTGAGCAGCCGCCGAAGAAAACCGAAATGTTGTGGCAAGCACAAAAGAACACATTAAAGCTGCCATTTCGGTTTGTTGGGCTTACTAAAGACGCCGCCCCGAGTTTATATCAAGCGGCTAAAGGCATAATTAGTGGGAAACTAAAACGCATCAGTGGCATACCGCGTACGCGATTTAATACCAATGTATCGCCTCATAGGGTCGTTGATGCATTGCGAGTAAGCTTTGAAGATATTCGAAGTATTAAAGCGGCCTATGCTCCGGTGACAATTAACGATGTGGCGCTGACAATAGTGGGCGGTGCATTGCGCCAGTATTTACTGGCAAAAAATGAGTTGCCGGAAACATCGCTAGCAGCTTTGGCGCCAATTAATATTCGCACAGCAGATAAGCAGGGTGCAGCTGGTAATGAAGTCTCGCAAATGACTGTTCAGTTGCGTACAGATATTGCAGACCCTAGAGAGCGCTTACTTGCCGTTAATGAGAGCACACGCAATGCCAAAGAATTAACCAATGCTATTGGCGCTAAGACCATGACGGATTATTTGCAGTTTACGCCGTCGACCTTAACCGCCTCTGCTGCGCGGCTATCAAGTTCATTGAGTTTGGCCAACCGAATAAGTCCATTTTATAATTGCGTTGTTACCAATGTGCCAGGGCCGCGCATACCACTGTATTTTTGTGGGGCAAAAATGTTGGTTAGTTTCCCGACCGGACCAGCAATTGATAGCGTGGGCTTGTTTCAAGCGATATCCAGTTATTGCGATGAGTTTACAATTACCTTTACAGCTTGCAGAGAAATGCTACCCGACCCTGAAATGTACGCGGAATGCCTGCGAGACTCCTTGGCCGCTTTGCTAGATGCAGCAAAACAAGAGACAAAACAGAGACCAAAATGAAGCTAGGCTAAAACACCAAGGAAAACGAAAAGTGCCCCGGCTC
>NZ_JBFJWS010000164.1:0-7186 GCF_041623545.1 Zhongshania sp.
AGAAAGCACTGTACGCTCACACCTCAAAGCAGTTTACGCCAAACTTGGCGTGCGCTCTCAGCCCGAGTTACTCAGTACAGTCATGACGTCGCTAGCTAGAGCCAAAATGACATGAGCAATACGCTAGCGAACCACATCCATAGCTAGTCACAAAGCAGAACGCGACTCAAATCGCTCAACCATGGGCTGCAGATAATCCAACATGAAGTCACGAAAAATTCGTATTCTCGCAGTCGTTCGCAAGTCGAGATTGGTCAATAACCAAAAGCCTGTCGGCTCCATCACCCCCTGCGCGGGAATTTGAATTAGATCTGGGTCGCTATTACCCAGTGAGCAAGGCAACTCGCCAAAGCCACTGCCCTGCCGCACCAAATCGTAAATTACATTCAAGGAGTTCGAGCGATAGCGAATCGGCATATCTGGGTAGCTTTGCCGCAGCCACTCCGGTGTGATCTTACCGTCTAACATCCAAGAAATAGCGCCCACGTCACTTTTACCCGTCAAGTAGTCTTGCCACACCTCATTAGTGGCAAATACACCATAGGTGAAATTAGCTATTTTCTTGCCAACCACATTTGGGGGCGGGTTATTCGTTGTACGAAAGGCGATATCAGCCGCATGTACTGACAAGTCTAGGGCTTCCTCCGAGGCCATTAGCTCAACATTAATACTTGGGTATTGCTCACTAAAGGCCTTTAAGCCCGGCAACAAAATACGCTGAATACATACGTCCAGCGCGGTGACGCGCAAGGTGCCACTCAGGTCTTGGCGGTCGGCGTGAACACTTCGCTCAATGGCGCTGGCCGCTTCCTGCATCTGCTCTAAATTAGGCAAAATCGACTCGCCAACCGGCGTCACCGACCAACCCGAGGTAGAGCGATCAAACAAGGACGCCTGCAAGGTTTTTTCCAGAGCGCTAATACGCCGCGACACCGTTGTGTGGTTAACCCCTAATTTTTTAGCCGCCGCAGTAACCGACCCCTCTTGTATTACTGCCAAGCAGTAATGCACATCACTCCAATCTAAGCCCTGCATATATGCACCATGAATGTGTATTTTTGGTTATTTACCGCCACATACGCACAACCTACACTGACTTCGTTACCGGTACAAAGGTTTTTGTTACGAAACGACAAAGCCGGACTACCAAAAACCTCACTGAGAAACTGACAACAAACAAAGGAATGCCTCATGAAAGCGATCCAACACATCATACTGACCTTCGGACTTGTTATTGGCGCACTGAACAGTGCACACGCCGCTGAAGCCACTAAAACCTTAGTCAATGCCTGCAAAATTGGCACAATGGACAAATACGGGCAAAGCGATGAAAACGCGCGGGCACGCTTCAAGGGCATTAGCGGTCCGTCAACATCGCGCAAGGTACAGCTGCTGGTAATGCCCCAAGACGAAACCCCCTACCGCGCAGAATGCTTTATCAATGCCAAAACCCAAGAAATACTGACTATTGAAAAAGTAAGCTAGGCCGCCCAGCCTCACACTGGCGAGTATGCTTCTGGTACTCGCCTTTTTTACTAGCAGTGCCGCAAGCATTCGCACCGCCAACGCTGGGAAATTATTTCAGGAATTGGTGAAACTTGATAAGACGATTTTTAATCGGACCTGTAACTGCGTAATTTACACCCGCGCATTAATTTCGACTCCGTCCTCTCGGCTCATCACTCTCGTGAAGAACGATATCAGAGTGCAGAAACTCCGCCGCCTCGGCCGAGTCCGCTACCTTGATCGCGCTGCGTTTTAACATCTCGGCTTCAAACTCGCTTAACACAGCATCACGCAGACCCGCTTGCCGCCATTGCTCCGCCGACCAACAGCCTTTTGCAATCGCCCTCGCCAGCGCCAGTGCATCCAGCACTGCCTGATTCGCGCCTTGGCCTTTAAAGGGGCTCATCGGATGAGCGGCATCGCCAATCAAGGTTACGTTGGACCCTCTTGCCAACAGCTCTGCGGTAAGTAATTCTCGGTCGTAGACCGGATAACCTGACACCTGCGCCACTTGAGTCGCGGCTAGAATCTGCGGAATGGGATCGTGCCACGGCGTTCGTCGGCAGGCTTCTTCTTTCAGCGCTTTTGGCCCTTGAGCGCTTAGCGCTTTAGCCTCGCCCTCAGGCATCGGGAAGCTGAGCTGCCACATCACTGAGTCAGCCGCATAGGGCATGATATAGATTCTTTCATTGCCGTTGGCGGTTTGAAATACGGTTGCGGAGTCCAATAAATCACTGCTGATACTATTAAGCTCCGCCAAAGGACAGATGCCCAAAATCACAATACAACCGAGGTAACGTAAGGGCGTGGTATCCTCACCAATAAGGATCCGCCGCACTGAGCTGCGAATACCATCAGCGCCCACCACAAGATCCGCTCGGGCGCGCTTTATCTCACCCTCTACTTGAAATTCTAGGTCAACACCGCCATCTTCACACTCGCCAAAATCAACTAACTGATGCCCCCAATGCACTGCGTCATTGCCACCAAGTTGTTCAAGCAGCGCCAAACGCAATGACTGTCGCGCAATATGCACATTGCTGCGCTTAGGCGCTTTTTTGGTGCCGGAGTGCGCCCACTTGCGCATTCCCCACTCACCAACCACTTTTCCGGCAGTGGTATGGACCACATGTCTTGTTGAAATCACACCTTCTTGTAAACCGAAAATCCCCAGGCCCTCGATGGCCTTACTCGCCTGCTGCAAGGTCAACCCATAGCCCTGTGACCTAACATCAAAACCACTGTCGCGCTCGTAAAGAGTAAAAGGAATTCCGCGGTGCAAACACGCCACCGCCAAAGCAACCCCGCCAATCCCCCCACCAATAATCGCGAGATGAGGGTAGTTTTCGTTTTCTGTAAGGCAAACGTCAATCGCAGGAATCAAACCGGAGCCGACACAATGTAAACATGATTCAAGATGGCCTTGCGGGCGCACCGGGGCAGGCCCCTCGCCCTTCATTTTTTCAAAGTCACTCAACTGCCGCTGATACAATAGCCGCACTTTCTTGCGAAGCCTTCGGCTTCTGTTGCCCCGCCCTTGGCATTGGGGGCAAATAATCCAATTACTCTCTTTAGCCTTCACTTTTCCACTTCTACTTTAGACATGCTAAATTTTACTTAAGGTCGACACGTGGAATAGTAGCTCATACGAGGAATGGAAACCTAGCAGCAAAGTGTGAGGCGCTGCCAGCATTACTTGCTTTGCTGTCATATGGTTCCTCCACCAGCCTTTTGGATATCCACCAGTTATTACCAGTTGGATCGACAACACCCGCCTGCCTATCCAAGTAAGGCATGTCAGCTGGTTCGAAGATACTCTTTGCGCCAGCGGAAAGCGCTCGCTTATAGGTATCATCGACATCTTCAACATAAATATAATACGCGCCCGGCATAGACTTCATAGCACTGCCGTCAGTTTCGCTAATCATGAAGTTTGACGTCCCGATTCGAATTCTAATATTGGCTATTCTGCCATCGGGAAAAACCGTTCGGCCCATTTCTTCCGCACCGAAAACATCAGCGAGAAAGACACATAAGCTATTCGCGCCATTGACCAGCATATACGGGAAGATTGTTCCGTAACCATCAGGCAAGTACATTTTTTCTCCCTTAGACTCTATCCAACGTTACCGCGCCCAGTGGAGGCTACGCCCCTAATTCTTGGCGGTGATATCTGCCAAGCTGCCTTGTTAGGAGTTTCTAGCAGCAGCATGGTCAACTTGAACACCCCGTGCTCCCGTCTCAAGTTGCTGACGCATATCTGCTGGAATTTCCATTTTAATATGCTGTGTTGCGCTTACCATTACATAAATTATTTCCGCAGAAGAAATCTTTATCGATTTTTCATAATTATAGAAATCGATTTGTAATGCGTATGAGGTAGTACCAACTCTAATTGCCTTAACTGTTATTGCAATCACCTCATCAAAATGTGCCGGCGCAACCCAATCGACAGTTAGTTTAACGACTTGACTATCTATACCTCTTGATAACAGTTCATTATAGTCACCCCAAATAGCCCTCGTAAACTCAGTTACGGCCACATCGATATATTCAACATACTTGCCGTTGAACACGACCTTTTGCGCGTCACATTCAGCGTATCTAACCCGAAGTAGATAACAAAATTCATCATTCATAATCGATATCCAAAAATTATTACAGACGTATTTATCAGAAAAAATTATTCAATTAATTAAACTGAGCAAACTACCTTTCTTTTTACTACTCCACTGCTGAGTTGAAAAATACTGATAACGCGACTCGCCAGTGCGTAGACAAGCTAATAAGCGAAAACTATTATGGCCGATCTTCCAACGATAGAACTCAGATCTTACAAATCACCTGATCCAACTCATGGGTAATAATCGTTATTATCCCCCAGCTCAAATCTGATTTTTTGAAAATCGTGTATGTCGCGGCTATTTCCTCTAGCACTGCATGATCAGATGTAAACCTTTTGAAACTAGCACTGACGATGGCTGTATTCTCAGACAATCGATGGATATGTAACTCCTGAATTTTGCTATACGAAAACCCTTTCGCCTCCAGACCAGAAAGTATACTACTAAGCGCCAACGCCAAGTCATCAGTGCAGCCAAACTGCAAGTTCACTCCACCCGAAAGCATAGTGACAGGGCAGTGAAAATACTTTGGCATTTCACTGCTACCCCCTGGGCGAAAAGTATCACAATATTCATGAATAAATTTACTGATTTCGGAATTACTCATAGCAAACATTCTCAATTATTTTTTAGCACCACAACAGAAAACCTCACCAAAAGTTATGAGCATCGGCGAGCATATTTTAGCAGCGGCCCTTGGCTAGAATTAGCCCCGCAGCTTTACCCTGTGCCGAAAGTAAAAAAATCCAATAAAAATAAACGCCAAAAACCCGAATAAATAAGGCCAATTACGCATCAGAATTAACTTTGCAGAATAGAGCGTAACCTGTTTTATGTAATCATACCCAGCAGGCATATCCAGCACGCCATGCGCTTGCGCATACTCTTGGTAGTCAATGATCATGCGCCGATATAGGTCAGGTTTTTCTAGGCGCAAATCCCGAAACTCACTAGGATCGAGCGCAATATTGTATAGATGCCATTCACCATCCCCTAAAGGAGGAAGATTCTTGAGCAATTTGTAATCGCCCTTATACAGCGCAGCATTGCCGGCGAGTTCGTAACCAATTGCCTTATCCTCGGCGTGAGTGCGGCGCGCCTGGCCGCGCAATACTGGTAAAAGGCTACTTCCAGTAATCGGCAGAATTGATTTTCCTCGGAAATTTCCGCCATGATCTGGTGTGCCGGTCAGCTCCAGAATGGTTGGCACAATATCTTTAATATGAGCAAAGCTATGCTCAACTTTACCCGGCTGAACGAGTCCGGGACCAGACACAATCAAGGGCACGCGCACGCCTCCTTCGCCGGCAAAAAACTTATAGTATGTTCCCGGACTCGCCGCGGCGTTGGCCCAACTTGGCCCTATCGAGGCGTAAGAACCTTTCGCGCCAAGATCATCGATGTTGGTAGAGTAGTTAAACTTTACCCACGCCGCCACCGGGATAACTTGCAAGGGATCCGATGGCTCTGGGCCATTATCAGAAAGAAACACAAAGACCGTATTATTATATTCACCGATCTCCTTCAAGTGAGAAATCAAGCGGCCGATGTGAAAATCCATAGCGTCTAGCATCCCAGCATACACCGCCATCCGCCTTGCATAATAGGCCTGATCATCGGTGGACAAGGCATCCCAATCGAGGGTTGTAGACATCCCTGCCAGCTGAGTATCAGCCGGTATTAGACCAAAATTTATCGCCCGCTTAAGACGAGCCTTTCGAATGCCCGACCAGCCTGACATGTATTTTTGATGATATTTTTCAACAAATATTTTTGGGGCTTGCAGTGGTATATGAACGGCTTGAAAACCTATATAGGTGAAAAATGGTTTGCCATCACTCCTGTTTTCATCAATAAACTCAATGGCCTTATCGACAAAATATTGAGATGAATAAAAATCATCTGGTAATTGGTGCTCTTTTCCATCTGCATACCAGTGAGCTTTGTCATAGGTAGGCAAATAACTGCGTTGCTCCCAGTTGTCGGCGCCGGTATCACCCAAAGCAATGGTTCTTTCGAAACCACGATTAAAGGGCCGCTTTTCTGGCGTGTGGCCAAGATGCCATTTGCCGACATGATAGGTGTGATAACCATTATCCTTGAGCATTTCCGCAATGGTTACAACTTGGTCATTCAAAACACCGTCATAACCGGGCTTTCCTTTGTGTTCAAATGGCATGGTTATATCCATGTTGCCGAGACCATTGAGATGATTATCGACACCCGTCATCAGCATGGAGCGAGTAGGTGAACAAGAGGCCGTAACATGAAAACTGGAAAAGCGAACGCCATCCGATGCCAGAGCATCAAGATTTGGCGTGCTGATTTCACCACCATATGAAGCAATATCACTATAACCAACATCGTCGCCGACAATCAAAATTACATTGGGCCGCTCAGCTGATGCGAAAAAAGGCACAGCTAGCAGTATTAATGCTGCCGACAATCTTTTCATTTTTATTACTCCAGTTAAGAATAATGAAAATCAACGGGAAATTAATAAAACTTTAACCGTGTAGAAACTATTTTGACTTGCGGTATTTGCCCACCCGCACCAAATAGCATAGATTTATATTTGCATGTATCAGCCCGTCAAACACAAGTCTATATAGGATCTCAGCCGCGACCTGACCTGCGACATAAACTCTCGGGTCGCGCCGTAGCTACGGCCCAACAATTGCGCTACCGAGCGCAAATCCAGTTCGTCATCAATTACCCACGCGAGCGCCTGCGCCCCTTCGGGGTAGTCTCTGGTAAATACTGACATCTGCCCGGCAATACAGGCTTTTAAGCGCGCCTCGTCATAGCTGCCAAAATCAGAATCCCAACTATCGTCATAGACATCATTGCTCTCTTTAAGCGCCTGCCGGTAACGGTCGACGAGTTTTGAGCGCACCACCGCCCACAACCAACCGCGCCCCTGACCGCTTGCTTTAAAGCTATCGCAGCGCGCGATGAACGCAAGGAAAATATCATGCATTAAATCCTCCGACTCCGACTCAGGCACACCTCGGATCTGCAGAAAGCGCTTAAATTTCTCGGCAAACACGGTGTAG
>NZ_JBFJWS010000165.1:0-7176 GCF_041623545.1 Zhongshania sp.
CTCCGGCGTGACAGGCCGGCATTCTAACCAACTGAACTACCGGTCCGCATACTTTTACACGATAATGGTGGGTGATGACGGGATCGAACCGCCGACCCTCTGCTTGTAAGGCAGATGCTCTCCCAGCTGAGCTAATCACCCCTCTCATCGATCGAGTGAGGCGCATTCTACAGCAAACACTCCCCCTGTCAAACACTGATGGGAAGTTTTTTACATTTTCTTTAAAAAAAAGCTATAACACTGATTTTGTTCATTTTTTATACAGAAATAAAGCCTGATACCCGACCGAAATACCAGCCGCAAAGCACAGAGCTAGGAACACGCTGTACACCACCGCCACAGCTGATTACCATTGGCGCAAATTTGGCGGGAGCAAACCGCAAATACGCCAATCACCACCTTAAATAGACCGATCAAATTTCTGGAGCCACCCGTGGAAATATACAAAGACTTCACCTTTGAAGCAGCCCACTTTCTCCCCAACGTCCCCGAAGGCCACAAATGTGGCCGACTTCATGGCCACAGCTTTTTGATTCGCCTCTATATTAGCGGCGATATAGATCCGCACACTGGGTGGTTAATGGACTTCTCCGAACTAAAGCAGATATTCAAGCCCATCTATGAGCGGCTGGATCACTACTACTTAAACGACATCCCCGGCCTCGAAAACCCCACCAGTGAAAACTTAGCCATTTGGATATGGCAACAATTGAAACCTATTTTAGCTGCACTAAGTCAGGTCGAAGTGCGCGAAACCTGCACCAGCGGATGCGTTTACCGGGGTGAATAAATTTTCAGCTTGCACCAACGTCGCACAAAAAATAGGGCAAGTGACCTTATAAGGGAAAATACGTAACACGTTACATTACTTAACTCTTGACGTAACACTTATTCACAGATAGGCACACGCACCCATAAATTCATCACTTAGCTAATAATTTTTAATACATATATTTCAAAACAATCATAAGTCATTGTATTTAATAGGTATTATTAAAATGACTATTTTTTGAACAATTTGTTAAAGCCCCGATACGCTCTCCCTTTCAAGGCAGAACTTACAAGTTACCCACCAAGTTATCCACAGATACTGTGGACAACCTCGATTCGCCAATTGGCTACCATGCGTTACCAAAGGGAAATCGTTAGAAGTTTGATGGCAACTATTAAATGCAATCTATTTTTCGTTTTATTTTCACGGCATCAGTAAAAATATGCCCGCCCTACTCCAGGCAATTAAGGCACCAGCGAATTTGAAATATTAATGTAGCAATAACGTAATAAATTAGTAGGATTGTCATATTTGTGTAATAAATAGCCCTCACAATAGCCACAGCCCAGTAGGCCGCGTTACTAATCATCAGTTTCGCGCCCCTAAACAGAAGGCAGCATTAATTAACCCATTTTGCATTTGCGGAGAGACATAAATGAAGCGTCTGTTATTACCAGTAAGTATCCTACTCGCCAGTGGCGCCCACTTAGCACACGCTGACCTTAGCGCTAATGGCAACGCTAATGCCTCTGCTCAAAACACCCAGCAAGGACAGCCGACACTAAACCTTTACGTCGATCGCAAGACCAACCAGGTTTTCACCGAGCCTGGCACCAACAGAGTTAAGCTCGGCACGTTTGAGCCAGTAACAGAAGAAGTTAAGCGTTCAAGCAAGGCTCAGCCGAGCACCTCAACGGCATCCAAGGCTGAAGTCACCAATAAAGGCTTAGTGGTCAGCTCTGAAAACGGCGATTTCACCATGAACATCGGAGGACGCATTCACGCAGACAGCACCACCCACATCAATGACGACCTGCTAAAACGCAGTAACGGCAACCCAGCAGAAGCCGTTTCGGGCACGGAGCTTCGTCGCGCGCGATTGGCACTACGAGGCAAATTTAATCGCGATTTCTCTTATAATATTGAGGCAGATTGGGGCGGCAATAGCGTCTCCCTAAAAGACGTGCTTGTGGCATATGACGCCACCCCCAATCTAGAGATTACCGTTGGTAATCAAAAACATTCCGTCAGCATGGAAGTCGAAGAAAGCTCAAACGACATTATGTTTAACGAGCGCTCACTGCTCTCGGCACTCACCCTGCCACATTTTGACCGCGCGATGGGCATCAACGTCAAAACAATGGGACAGGACTGGTCACTCAAAGGTGGCGTCTACGGCGACGCAGTTTCGGCCAGCGGCAACGGCGCCGATGAAGGTGGTGGTTTCGGGGCTAGAGGAACCTTTGCCCCTATTAATGCCCCGGGACAATTACTGCACCTCGGCGCGAGTTTTGGTCTACGTAAGGCCAATGACAACAACAGCCTGAGCAATGGCAAAACACCACGCCTTCGTTATGAAACCAGCAATATGTCTGACCTATATCTCAGCGATACCGGCAGCATTCCAGGGTTTGAGGAGATCCAACTAACTGGGCTTGAGCTCGCAGCTATGCATGGCCGGTTTTCAGCACAAGCTGAATTGGGGCAAGCCGACATCCAGCGCGACGGCGGATCAGACTTGCGCTTTAACGCCCACTATCTCCAGCTTGGCTGGACATTAACAGGGGAAGCACGCAACTATAAAGGTTCAGAGGGCGAATTCAAAATGCTCAAACCCCGCAACAATTTTGATCCGTCGCAAAATCACTGGGGCGCTTGGGAGCTCGCGTTACGACTCGACGAGCTAGACCTCAAAGATGACGATATTCAGGGTGGCGGCCAGCAACGAGTTAGCCTAAATCTAAATTGGTATCTAAACCCCAACCTACGCATACTGTTCGGTTATAGCCGCGCCTACGATGTAGAGTCAGGCCCATTAATTCAAAACAACGGTAGCGAAGCCGATAATGTCGACGTTGTAGCCTTCCGCGCACAAATGGCACTATAAAAAAAGGCGGCCTCATATATGAGGCCGCCTCTGTAGTACTTTCACTTTAAATAAGTCATTCAACTGCAGCGGGCGGAAAAACCCACCCGCTGCAGAGCCCTTCACTCCATAACAAGCGCACCAGTTACGGTATTCACGTCGCTCGACGTAACTACTGTTGCAGCAGCTTTCAAGGCTTCCAAGCGCGTAGCATAAACACCATCGCCAGGAACACCACTGCTCATACCCGCTAGTACCTTCTGCACATCTGCATTCATACCCGCTAAGTACAGCAATTTATGACTACCGGCTGCGTCACTCGCAATGGTTTCAACAGCCAATACCGCAGACACATCCAGAAATGGAACACGGGAAAAATCGAGTATAAGCACTCGTGCACCGACTTCACTGTGCTCCCGCACGTGATGACCAAGATCCGCAGCAGCACCAAAGCTTAGCGGCCCGCTAAATTCGAAGAGCGCGACACGATCGCCGCACTCCGCCAAACACGCTTTTTCCACATCAGAATCAAGATGCTCAGGCGTATTTTTCAGACTGTCGATCTGCAATTGACCGACTTGTTTCACAAATGCCAATGCCGCCAATACCACACCCGCGGCCACTGCGGTAATCAAATCGACAAACACCGTCAGCGATAACACCAACAGCATTAAGGCAAGATCCCAGCGCGGGCCGTGATTTGCGCGCTTAATATAGCTCCAGTCGATAATATCTAAACCAACTTTAACCAAAATACCGGCTAACACCGCCAAAGGAATATTCGAGGCTAGTGGCCCCAAACCAAGCACGATGGCTAGTAGTAATAGCGCGTGAACCATCCCCGACAAACGGGTACGACCACCAGAGCGAATATTCACCACCGTGCGCATGGTTGCACCAGCGCCCGCAATACCACCTATCAAGCCTGCGACGGTATTACCGATGCCTTGACCAATCAGCTCTCGATTACTGTCGTGGCGCTCACGGGTCATATTGTCTGCCACCAAAGAGGTCAGCAAACTGTCTATTGAACCTAGCACTGCCAAAATGAACGCAGCTTCGAGGATCAGCAAGGCTTTACTTTGCTCAAAGACCGGCCAATGAATACTCGGTAGCCCTGACGGAATCTCGCCAAGCACTGGCACATCAAAAAGAAAAAAGGCAATTAAGGTACCCGCAATCAGCGCTGCAAGCGGTCCAGGTAAATATTTACCTGCCCGAGCCGGCCAAAAGAACACCAGC
This sequence comes from Zhongshania sp., assembly GCF_041623545.1. Taxonomy (GTDB): domain Bacteria; phylum Pseudomonadota; class Gammaproteobacteria; order Pseudomonadales; family Spongiibacteraceae; genus Spongiibacter. Next base: position 4,101 of record NZ_JBFJWS010000165.1, read on the forward strand.
GCTAAAGTGCCCAAACCAAGAGCAAGATTAGCAAAATTGATATCCATCGCCGCATTCGGCAGCTTCGCCAAAGCACCTAGGGGATTTCCTGGCGAATCATGCCCCAATAACGGCCCCAGCTGTAGAATAATAATTATCGCGCCAATCCCCGTCATAAACCCTGAGATTACGGGATAAGGAACTAGCCGGATATATTGGCCAACGCCAAGAAAGCCAAAGGCTATCTGCATTAGTCCCGCCAACATTACCGTGGTAAAAATCAGCGCAGCGTCACCTGACAAGCTGGCAAACAGCCCTGCCAAAACCACCACCATTGGGCCAGTTGGGCCGGAAATTTGCGAATTGGTACCACCAAACAATGCGGCGAAAAAGCCGACTGCAATAGCACCATAGATACCCGCCATCGGCCCCAATCCTGACGCCACGCCTAGCGCCAATGCTAGCGGCAGGGCCACCACCCCAGCGGTAATACCGCCAGCAATATCGCCCCTGATGTTGTCGCGAGCTAACTTCATACTGCCACTCCGTGCTCGGCAAATAAGTGACTGTAAGCCGAGTCCATTAACTCAAACTGTTGGCGCTCGTCGTTGTAGCACTCCACTTCACCACTCGCAATATTGTAAATCCAGCCATGCAGGCGGACTTTCCCACTAGCCAGTTTTGCGGCCACAGCAGCATGGGTGCGCAGATGCTGCAACTGCAGGAGAACATTTTCTTTGGAGACTTCGTCTAAATGACATTTATCAATATGACCATGGCGCTCCTTTACAATCTCGCGCGCCGCACGACAGTGTCCCAACCACTCTTTAACATGCGGTAAATCTTCTAAGGCACTGGGATCAATTGCGCCCTTCATCGCACCACAATCACTATGTCCACATACCACAATGTGTGACACTCCAAGAGCAGCAACAGCGAACTCGATTGACGCAGTAATCCCACCAGTGTGGTTGCTATGAGGCGGCACTACATTGCCAGCATTCCGGCAGATGAACAAATCCCCCGGCTGGGTTTGCGTTAGCATACCCGGATCGATGCGTGAATCTGCACAGGTAATAAATAATACATCCGGATTTTGCCCATTCGCCAATTTGCGAAACGCAGTCTCCTTTCCCGGATAAACCTCATTTTGAAATTTAGCAACACCTTGAATAATATCTTCCACGGGTACTTCCTCGTTAATGAACAAACTGGAATCAATATCAACTTGATTATCCTTTGATAGCTTAATAATAAGGTATAGTATTTGCTGATATCTTATTATTATCAAAGGCAGGCGAAATTGTGGCATCAAAAATAAGCTCACCCAGCATAAAACAACTAAATTATTTTGTTGCGGTAGCAAAACACGCAAACTACCGACGAGCCGCTGAAGAGCTCGGAATGAGTCAGCCCGCCCTCACCAACCAAATAGCGATTCTTGAATCTACGATCAATACTCCGCTCTTTGAGCGCTCCCGAGCAGGCACCATACTCTCTCCTAGCGGCCGAGATTTACTTGACGCAGCACGTCAAGTTTTACTCAGCATGAAAGAATTTGAGGATATGGCCGCGGCCAAGAGCGATGGTCATCAAACAACATATCGCCTCGGTGTACCTCCTACCGTTGGACCGTATTTACTACCACATGTATTACCGGATTTGCATGACCTCCATGTGAATTTGAAGCTATACGTTCGCGAAGCAACCCACCGCGAGTTACAAAAAGATTTGTTAGATGGTGTCTACGACTTAGCTATCGTTCCACTACCGTTGGCCATTCCGCAACTTGCGATGGCCCCACTATTTATTGAACCATTAAAATTTGTGGTCCCCATAAAGCACCCCTTGGCTGGCCAGAAGAATATTACGCCAAGCAAATTACGAGGCGAAAAAATATTAACTCTAGAAAACAAGCATCATTTCCATTTACAGGTACAGGAAATATGTGAACGCTGGGGCGCAGATATTCAGCGGGATTACGAAGGCACCAGTTTAGATACATTGAGACAGATGGTGGTAATGGGAATGGGTGTGGCTTTCTTGCCAGGTTTATATGTACATTCCGAAATGCACAACCCAGAAGCCCTTCACGTTTGCGAGTTACATAATATTTCAATCCTTCGAAAACACGCCTTAGTATGGCGACCGAACTCCCCGAACAGAGTATTCTATCGAGAATTAGCCGCCGATATCCGCGCAATCATAAACCAGCGGCTACCCGGCATTATTGTTACTACGCGCTAACGTTAACTTATGACAAGAGCGCAATAAGGCTATAAAAAGCAATTAATCGCATATTGAAATGTAGATCCATCTCGAACTCAATAATACCTAAGGCCATATATACTTAGCAGCTTAGGCTACAGCACACATAGCCAATAAACAAAACCTCAAGTTCGTTAAAACATAGGCCTGATATTATTCATTGCCGCTGGCCTCCCCGCGCAATAGAACGCATTACTGCGATTTATCATCGTTTGTCTGATTTAGCTATTTGAAATAGACCACCCTGCGAAAAGCCATACGAACAGTAACGTAAAAGGTCGCACAGGCAGGCACGCGTATACATTGCGCATGCACAAGGCTTAGCTACACTTACGCTACAATCGAGTTTATTGTCTCGCCACGCGCTTTCGTGGCACACCCGAAAACATTAAAACTGACCTTGCGCTATCGAATTAAGGTATCTTTAAACTTGCTTAAATCGCGCAAAATATGTCCGTGATCGGTGGAGAATGACAATGCCTATAATATCAAGCGCCTTAAAATATATTCCATTACTGACACTCAGCCTGCTGGCCGCCTGTGATCGAACAGCTCGAAGCACCGTTGACGCCGACGCCTTTGGCAGCTCACCTGCAACGGAGACAACGGCAACGCTAAATAGACAGGTATTGAAATCACTCCCCTTTACTGACAAGCAAGATTTTGACGAGGCAAGACGCGGCCTTATTGCCCAGCCCGATGCTTTAGAAGTCGCTGGCCCAAAGAATACCGTGATATGGGAACCTGCTGCCTACGACTTTATAACAGGTGACGCACCAGCGTCAGTAAACCCCAGCTTGTGGCGTCAGGCGCAACTCAACAATATTCA
>NZ_JBFJWS010000166.1:0-7104 GCF_041623545.1 Zhongshania sp.
GCTGCGGCTTTAGCAACGCTAAAACGGGCATAAATTTTTCATTACCTGCCTAAGGCAAGCAATATCACAAACTCATCACGCTAAATAACAATTAAAATTGGAGCACTATTATTATGACCAAGACGCTTGTTTCAGACGACGAACTCTACGCCGAACTTTTCGACGTACAAAAAGAAGCCAGCGCTCACGGCGGCGAGGTCTATGGTGACCTTACCCCCGCAATGAACGCACTGCGCAACAAAGCGCCGGTATTAAAAGGTTCACTACACGAACTCTTAGAACTACCAAAAGGCCATGGCGCTTACGACACAGAGCGCGAACACTACACCCTACTCAGCTACGAGATGTGCAACCGCGCATTGCGAGAAAATCTTTTATTCTCATCTGAAGTCTACGAAGAGAGCCCCGGCGTAAGAATGATGGGCGATGTTATTCTAAAAATGACAGGTCCGCAGCACATGCGCTACCGCATGATGGTACAGCCCATGTTCATTCGACCCAAGGCAATGAAATGGTGGAAAGAAAATTGGATAGACGCATCTGTTGCGGCCTTAATAGAACGCCTAGCGACGAAAAAAACGGCCGACCTCAACCTCGATCTCTGCGCCCGTTTACCCGTTAATATCGTCACCCAAGGCATCGGCATGGCCGGCGAGGATGCGTTGATATTTCGCACTCACCTCATCAAATGCACGATGATGCTCGGCCAGATTCCGATGGAAGACATTATTGAATCTGCCGGAATTGTTGAAACCATGCTACGGGAACTCATCGTCGCACGTCGTAAAGACCCTCAAGACGACGTGATGAGTAATATGGTGCAAGCAGATCTAGCTCAAGATGGCGGCACTAGCCGAAAGCTAACTGACGATGAAATATTTGCCTATTGCCGGCTCATTATTCTTGCCGGCGGCGGCACGACATGGCGACAGCTTGGCATTACCATTTATCAATTACTCTCCAACTACCATTTATGGGAAGCCTGCCGCGAAGACCGGAGTTTGATTGAGCCGGCAATTGAAGAAGCGGCGCGCTGGATGCCAACAGACCCCACTTTCCCCCGCCTCGTCATGGAGGACGTCGTACTTCCGGGCATCACCATCCCCGCCGGCGCCAGGGTAGACATGTGTTTAGGTGCAGCCAATCGAGACCCCGCCGTTTGGGAAAATCCAGATGAGTTTGATATTTATCGCCCAAGAAAAACCCATCTTGGTTTTGGCTTAGGACCGCATCGCTGCTTGGGCATGGAGGTAGCGAAACAAGAGATGCTTGCCGCTATTAACGGCCTATTAGACCGCTTCCCCAATATGACATTGGATCCAAATGCGCCAGAACCAAGATTGGCTGGTGGCGTTGAACAGCGGGGAATGACCGCAATTCCGGTTATATTGAACTGAGCTGTCGCGAGGTTTGACATAACCTGGCCACCGGAATGCTCGCCTCATCGAGTGCGGGCCTTCTGAAGTATCTGCATCGGTTTTGACCAGTGAAAGCCACCCACTCTTACAAAATTAGGTTTGCTACCCATGGAAATCGCCTTCGATCCGGCGCCACGTCAATTAGATGTCGTCCTCAGCCCAGCATGGTTAAGCGCCATGCTATCTACGCGCTGGCCGGAGACGAAAGTGCTCAAGGTGACCGTGGTCGAAACCCTTGTCACCCAGGCGACGAAAGTACGTCTGTCCCTCGAACTCGAGGGTCAGCACGAGAATATCCCCCGGCATATTTGCATCAAAGGTGTGCTCAGCGAAACCGGTGCGCCCGGCGCCGCGTCAATTATCGAAACCCAATTTTACAAGGACTTTGCCGAGCAACTTCCCTTACGTGTACCGAATTGTATTTACGCCGAATTTAACGCAGCAGGCGATAATGGTGTGATCGTTATGGAAGACGAAATTTATGCTGGCAGCACGTTTTTAACTGCTCTCAAGCCGCTCTCTCCAGAAGAGGTGCGCGGCAGCATGGAGCAGTTAGCCCTGTTGCACGCAGAGACTTGGGAGGATCGAGAATTCTTTAGCCAAGCTAAAATCCCTCGCTTCCTTGACAGAATTAGCGAAAAGCCAATCATGCCAATTGAGGTATTACAGGGAATGGTGAACGCTGAAAAAGGCGCATTACTTCCCGAAGAAGTAAAGAATTCCGCTGCACTGCAACGCGGTTTAGAACTTTACGCAAAGCAGGTCCGCGAGCGCCCGTCTTGCCTTGTTCACGGCGATGCCCACGCGGGAAACATCTATCGTAAAGATGGCAACTACGGACTAGTTGATTGGCAGATATTGCAAAAAGGCGAATGGGCACAGGACGTTGCTTATCATATCGCCTCAGTACTATCCCCAGAGGATAGACGCCTACACGAACGAGAACTGCTTGAGTATTACCTAAAACGCCTTAAAGCCTTAGGCGGCCCAGAGCTGGCCGCAGATGAGGCCTGGACTCGTTACCGAGCCGCCATGATTTACGGCTACTACCTGTGGGCCATCACCCAAAAAGTAGAGCCCGCCATCACCAATGAATTTTTTCGTCGCTTGGGTTTGGCCGTATACGAGCTGAATAGTTTTGAGGCTGCTGGGGCTTAACTAACAAAGACTAAGCCCCCTGCGATTCACCCAGAGGCTAAGATCAGACCTCTTTTCGCAGGCCTTGCGAGATCGCGATAACCGAAAGGGTTGAGGTGCTTTCCAGCAAATCACTAATTGCAATATTTGCCTTACCCATATTCTGCAGTGCAGGGCCCGGATCCTGACCTTCTAACTCATAGACCAGCATAAAGTCCCACGCCGGTGAGCCATCGGGCTGCTTCACTGTCATAATGGTATGGCGTTCAGCGGTAACTAAACCCGGCACCGCCAACAAATCATTCATATGCTGTTCGTCGTACCATTTCGCCAATTCTTCAACTTTGCCCGGTACAGCCTTAGCAAACACCACCATCTTATGCATGAGAACTCCTACATCAACTCGAAAACAATGACACGATTCTAGTGCAATAATAGTAAAAAGCAGTAGTTATATTTAATTAATGTAAAAAAAACCGCCAAAGCACTGCTGCTTATCCGTATATATGGATACATGTGCATGATTAAGAATTTGCGTAAAAAGCGGTCAAATAATTTGTAAAAGCCCCCAGAATAGGCCTACATTGACGGCATAACTAGACAGCAATGAACCGCAATTTTCATATAAATTTTACGCAAGCCTTGTTTGGCAGCGCGGCCCGCCCAGCGCAACGAATGAAAAAATGCAGATGCACACTGAATAAATACGTCGAGAATTGCTGAAGATATACAATTTTTACTGGCAGCCAATTACTTTGCTGTCTTACCTTTGGCTACTTACCGCTCGGGGCGATACTCATCATATTTGCATTGCGAGCGTCCCTCACGAAGCGCAGCTGAAGCGTCAATGAAATAGAACACCCAACGATAGCGAGCGTCGTTCGCTGCACAAAGAAATCTGTGCACCACATAAAAAGGGAAAGACAATGCAGGCACTCTTTGGACTTAATGGAAAACGAATTCTCGTTCTCGGTGGCGGCCAAGGCATGGGTGAAGCAACCGTGCGATTACTTGCCTCTTTGGGTGCGCAAGTTGCTGTAGTCGATCGCGAAATTAAACGCGCTGAAAGCGTAGTAGCTGACGCGATAGCCAATGGCGGCAAGGCCACTGCCTACTCAATCGATGTACTCAATGACGACGCTCTAATCAGTGGCATCGCCCATATCGAAGCAGACTCCGGCCCCCTTGACGGCATGGCAACGGTTATCGGTATGGCAGCATGGAGCCCACTAGCCGATATGGATATGGGCATGTGGGATGAAGATCAGCGCCGCAATCTTCGCTACTTTTTCCTCGCCGCGCGCGAAGTAGCAAAAAGTCTAATCAAACGCCAAGCGCCCGGCGCGATTGTCTGTGTCAGCTCAGTAGACGGGTCTCGCAGCGCGCCCAGCCACGGGTCTTACGGCGCGGCCAAAGCGGGGCTATCTAACCTTGTCAAAACCATGACCGTTGAATGGGGGCCGCAAGGTATCCGCGCAAATGTGGTGGCACCCGGTGCGATCATTACTCCCCGCATTCCCCATGCTGGTGAAAACGAGAAGTTGATCTCTGGGTGTATCCCACTGGGCCGTCGCGGCACAGTGGAAGAAATTGCGCAGTCCATCGTCTTTCTTCTGTCCGATATGGCCCAATATATCAGTGGCCAGACACTGGCCGTGGATGGCGGCGCATTGGCAACCTCCCCGTTTGCCTCCGCCGGCACTAAATAAGCATTAAATGGAATAATACAGCGACTAATTTTTATGAACGTAATGCAAAAGCCAACAAGCCTACCGCCAGAGCGCAGTGGCAAAATCGCAAATCCCAAACTTTTAGCACGGCGCAAAGCCCTAGCCGACGCTAAAGATGCCGGGATCTGGCAGACCAAGCCACCGCCTCAGGAAATTAAAATCGCTGGTGTCCGTGCCCTGAAGTTCTCACCTTCCGGAAAATCTCGCGGTACGATACTGCATATCCACGGCGGCGCGTTTCGAATAGGCTGCCCAGAACAAATTAGCCATTTCGCCCTAGCGCTCGCCCAGCACTGCTCGGTCACTGTTATCTGTCCCGCCTACCGCCTTGCGCCGGAATACCCCTATCCGGCAGGACTGAATGACACACGAGCAGTCATGGAAGTACTCATTGCCGATAACGATACACCACTAATTCTGTCTGGCGATTCCGCTGGCGGCGGACTGGCTGCCGGGCTCGCTGCAATGGCTGTGAACAATGCTAAGCGCCCTGCGGGTCTCGTCCTGCTCTCACCGTGGCTAGACCTCACAGTGTCCAGTGCAAGTTACAGGCAAAACGCCAGCAGCGACCCGCTCTTTTCGGCAGAGTCAGCGCGCGAAGCAGCCGAGCTCTATTTGCAGGGACACCCGCCAAGTGACGTGCTGGCTTCACCATTACTCGGCAGCGTCGAGGAGTTTCCGCCGACGCTAATTAATGTTGGTTATGACGAAGTGCTCGCCGGTGATGCGCGGCAATTTCATCTCAAACTGCTCGGCGCAAGTATTCCTGTACAACTCCAAATCGTAAAGGCGATGGAACATGTTGCAGTAACCCGCAGTCTTAGCTTGCCCGGCGCAGCTGAAACGTTCGAAGCGCTAGTAAGCTTTATTAACGGCCTACTCTTGCCATCAGCGGAATAGACACAGCCTAATGTGGAAATAATTATTTACGTCCACCTCAAGTCGCGACGATTGGGAAAATCTAACGCCTGTTATAAATCCCATTGAATATTCGGGCGCAAGCCCCGAATATTCTTCAATAAAAATTTAACAATCCGTTAAGCGTATGCCTAGACACTTGAACTTACCGGCCTACTATCATCCGCAACAAGCGTCCTTGTAAGCCACGTAGAAAGAATCAACACCACGGCTAAGCCGCCAAGGCCGATGAAGGTATAAAATACGTAATCATAATTCCCCATAAGGTCAAAAGCTTCACCGGCCAAACGAATTGCCACTGCGCTCGCAACGGCAATTAAAAGCGACATCAAGCCACGCACTGTGCCGAAAGAAGACATCCCGAAGCGGTCGGCAAGTAATGCATAGAAAATCGGCGCTGCCGCGCTACTCGATATACCTAACATCAGTGCACATGCGACTAACAGCAGATAAGTATCACCCACCACAAGTAATATACTGACAATCGTGCCCAGCGCGAACAACACCGCTAACATTAAAATACGATCAAACCGGTCGGCCACAACAGCGAGCAGTATTTTGCTAGCGAGTGCTGCCACACCGGTGATAGAAATTAGGCCCGCGGCCTGCACCGTCGTGAGCCCGGCCGCTACCGCAAGGGGAACAATGGTAATAATGATAGTCTGCATCATTGCCATTGCAATCGCGCAACTGATGCCCAAGGTCCAAAATTGCGGCATGCTTAATAAAAATTTTATACTCGCCGGTGATTGACCTTCTAAATCTTTAGAAGCCTCCGCATCATCAGATACTGCCGCGGTCTCAAGCTCCCCTGGCCGCGGCCGCTCGCGGACAACAAGTGCTAACGCCAACAGAAACACCATATCAAAAACACCAATTATCAATAATGTCGCGCGCCAACCTTCATGCTCAATTAACCAGCCAATCAGCGGTACAATAAAAATACTGCCCAGCGATGCGCCCATCATCGCGAGAATCATCGCTCGGCCCCGGCGGGCGGTGAACCAGCGCGCAAGTAGCATCGACATCGTGAGCGTGCAGCCGCCCTGTACCGCCGCCGCTAACATAAGCGCCATGACGCCCCCACTGAGCAGTAAAGATGTTGAAAAAGACAGCAAGGTAAAGCTGAGACCCGCGAGTAACGCCGACGCGATCATGATAAGCCGGGCAGAAATACGATCGAGCATCCTGCCGACCACCGGCGCCAACAGCGCGCTGCCGATATTCAACAAAATTAAGGCCGTGTTCATGTCGGCACGCGATAAATTAAGGTCTTCGGAGACAGGTACAACGAACAGTCCAAAGGCGCTGAACGTGGTCCCCATCACTACCGCATAGACAGCGGCGGCCATCATCACGACATACCAGCCATAATACATCGGCCTCTCCTACTCGTTATTATCGTTATTATTTAGCCGATCGAAGTCGATTAACCCCGAATGACCCAGCTAAGCGAATGAGAGCTATCGACATACAACTCTCACTTACAGTGAATGTACCGCACAAAACATTGCACCTCCAGCATTGCATTGAATATCACCTAATTTACTGAACATATCTATTGGACTTATCAGTAGCTTTTCTGCGACTATTTACAGCCTAAAAAAACAATATTTTATAAAATCAACGACAGAGACCTCACTCATGACTAGTAAAGCTAAACAGCTTAAAGACCTTATTAATACCGGCGAGCACTTCATTGCCGCCGATGCCTACAGCGCTATCACTGGTAAAATTGTTGAGAAAGCCGGTTTTAAAGCCGCCTACCTTGGCGGCCACGCATGCAGCGCATTCCATTACGCGATGCCAGATTACGGCATGTTTTCGCAGGTCGAGCAGATCGAGCAAGCCAACCGGATTGCCGAAGCAATGAATATTCCACTTATCGCTGATGCAGATAC
>NZ_JBFJWS010000167.1:0-7033 GCF_041623545.1 Zhongshania sp.
AATCCAAGTAGGCCTTCTCGGTGTACGTCTTTAATGGCATTTGTTCGACGCCGTCAGCGCCAATCACGATAGTATCCGACATACGGTGCTATTTAATCCTTAAACAATGATTCTAGGGCCTTTCCACACTCAATTGACTCCTTTTACTGGACGTCACTTAGTTGGAACAAGCCGTGTTTAATACCACTCATCAATACAGCGAGCAATGTTTGACTACGCGACATCCCTCACCATACGGGTAATTACGAAGGGTTATATCCGCCCAGACTCCTATAATTGGTTACAAGTTGATCAAAGGAGATCTGAAATGGCCGCCCCAAAAGTTGTTAGACTAGCAGAATATCGTCAAAATACGCAGCAGATGCATATCGACGACATTAGCGCCCAGGCCTTTCTGTTCCTACAAGAGCAAGCCCAGGAGCACGACCTGCCCATGCGAGCGCTGCTCAGAGAGCACTTACTTGGCCTAGCCTGCGTCGTAAAAGCCGTCGAAGGCCTCGACGAGGCTCAAAACTGGCTAGCGATGATAAGTGACGAAATTAATCACGCGGGCAGCATTGAAATCCAGTAAGCACCTCAATGTGCGGTGATTTTCTTTTCACCGCAACGCTCACACAAGTAAATCGTCACTAACTTCCCCTGTTTTACATCAAACTGCTTGGCTTTATCGACCCGCCACTTATGATGCCCCTCGCGACATAAACTACTCGCTGGCTTGCGCCCTACTGGGCGACGTTTAAAGGGGATGACCTCGCCCATACCGTTTCTCCATTATATTCAGCCCCGCAAAGCTACCACTGGGCGAAATTCACGATTACTATACGCGCCTTAAGATTGCGGTGCGATATTCAATCGCGACGAGGAGACAAGATGGAAATTAGCAAAAATAAGGTGGTGTCATTCCACTACGAGCTTCGCGATAGTCAGGGCACGGTATTAGAAGATAATTTCAAGGATACACCCTCCCTGTATATGCACGGCGCAGACAACATCATCAGTGGCTTAGAAGCCGCAATGGCCGGTCATAAAGTCGGTGATGAATTCGAAGTTACCCTCGCACCTGAAGACGCCTACGGCAACGTAGAGCCGAATAAACAAGAGCGCATTCCGGCTAAATACCTCAAACACGAGGGCAAAATGAAGCCGGGCCAAGCCATTAGCTTTAATACTGACAAGGGCATGCGCCAAGCGACCGTTGTTAAAGTGGGCAAATTTGCGGTTGATATCGACCTCAACCACCCGCTTGCCGGCCACACATTAAGCTTTAAAGTGCTAATTAAAGACATTCGCGACGCCACTGACGAAGAAATTCGTCACCGCCACGCCCACGGCGAAGGCGGACACCAGCACTGAGCTTGGAGACGGTCAGTGGCGGCTTCGCCACAGGCCGGCGGCCTCAAGAATGAAATCCATTACGATCGCGCGATTTTCAGCGCCGCTCTGCGGATGGTTAAATGTTTCGATATGACCGCCATTGTAACTGAGTAGCTGGCGCGGCGAACCCGCCGCCGCAAAGAGTACCAACGCATTTCTATAGGGCACTACGGCGTCATTACGGCCGTGTATCAACAATAAGGGCAGCGGCGCGATCCCAGCTACTTCCGCGATCAAATCCTGTCCCTTCGGCATAGCCCAAGCCACTGGGTACTGAAAAGGCCAGGTCACGTAATTGGCGGCAGCCACCGTCTTGGCAATCGCACTATAGCCAGTAAAACTCGCGTCTAAAATCACACCAGCCAGATTCGGAATATTGCTGCGATGCCGAGCTACAACGACGCCCGCTAAGCTGGCGCCTAGACTTTGACCTAACACTAGAATCGGCGTTTCTTGTTCTGAAGACTGATTTTGTAACCATGCCAAACTCGTAAGAATATCTTCCTGCGCCGACACCACGCTTGGGCGCCCAGCTGAACGGCCATAGCCGCGATAATCGATCAGCAAAACATTCACGCGCTGCGCTTGCAACCAATAGACACTAGCTAAATGGGTACTAATATTTTCAGCGTTACCGTGGGCAAAAAGGACTGTCGCCAGCGCCTCACCCTCAGCAGGCAGCCACCAACCGTGAAGATGAGTATCGGCCCCCACGGCAATACGCACATCGCGATATTTCAGCCCAACATCTGCCGGCGTCCGCAGCAATTGCTGCTGCGGAAAAAACAACAGACTCTCACAGCCACTCAAACCCAAGCTTAGCAGCGCCAATACAAAGGCTTTATGAATTCTCCGAATAGGCGGACTGGCGCTCAAAAATAATGCCGCCATTGTAGTTCTACTCCCGTCGATTCGCCCCAAGGTTGATGGCGATAATCAATCACAGCACGCAGCGCATTTTCACGAGAAAATGCCCAGTTACTGCTTAAACTGACGTGACGACGCTCCCCGTCGCCACCAAAATCACTATAACTAAAGTTCAGTTCTGTCGCCAACTCAGCGCCCTGCCACAATTGCCCCAAGACCATTTGCGGCGCCAAACGCAGATGCTGCTTGGCATCGCCGTTGTACTCAAGGCGCAGCCCCGGCAGGGCATAAGCGATTCCGCCCAATACCGCGACACTCGCCCCTGCGCCACCGCTAATACGGCTCACCAAGCTCTGCTCGGGAGAATCATCTAAGCGCTCAAGCCCGGCATCGATTTGCCAGCTAAGTGGGGAAAAAAAGTCATTACGGGGTGCCAAGGAACGGATCGCCACTGGATCAAAGCGCTGCAATTGGGTTTGCTCATCACCAGCTTCTCGATCGCCTTGCCAACGCACTTCGAGACGGCCCATACTCAACGTCGCTCCAGCGGGGTAACCGGCCGCAGAGTCCAAGGCATCGTGATAACTGATTCGCCACTCGGCGGTACTGTACTGACGATCATTACGGGAACCCACGTTTATCGCAAATAGCGACGTTGGGTGGCCTCGATCTGGCTGCGCCGGTGACTCGGCCCGTGGCCACTCGATCGCCCCGTAGCGCTGCACCTCCCGAAGTAAGGCTAAGCTCCGCGCAGCGCCTGCACTACTGCGCTGCTCACGATTATCGCTGTAGCGCAAATAGCGGTAGGCTGCCATCGCCATAGCTTGCCGCTCAGCACCTGAATACTGAAGAAATTCAGGGCTATCGAGACTATTACTTTGCTTTGCTAAGGTTTTGATTATGCGCCGTTGCGCGTCGTTAAAGCCCGCCAATAGCATTTCAAGCTCAACGCGTTTTGAAGCTCGGTATTCTGGCTCACGCACCAAACCAGCATCGATAACTGCGCGCACGGTATCCACCGGCATCGCCGCACGAACAAAGCGTGAGGTTAAATCCACATCCGGCAGTACAACTTCTAACAATTCAAGTAAGCGAAAGGAGCAGTTTTCGTCGAAATAATAATAATCAAAATTAATCCCGCGCAACTCCCAAGTATGCGCCAACAAAGTATCAATTTGAGCTGAATTTAAATCCAGAGGGTACTCCCACATATCTCGATTTTCTAAGCGGCTATATTCCTGAATTTTTTCGTAGTACGGCTGCATGCTAAACAACCCGGGGTAGCCCCCTAAGATTCCCCGGTAAGCGTATAGCATGCCGTTTTCGCCGGGCGGTATACTCGCGGCAAAATTCAAGGCGTAAGATAGAAATGCACTCTCGCTGCGCGCACCCGCCGGGTCAAGTCGCAAAAAGGTGTGACCGTACATTGACGAGGGGCTGTTTAAATAACTCGCCGCCAATACCAAAACTATCCGGTCGATATCGATTTGTTTTCGCCACTGCTGATAATCATCGCAATTCGCTAACAGCTTATCGGGCAATAAGCCCTGCTTCTTCAGCCACTGGTAACGAGCGGGAAAACGGCATGCAGTCGTCTCCGGCGTTTGCGTAAAGGCCGCTAAGGTCGCGCCGAGCTCTGCAGAGCGATTACGCGCGCCATCTTTAGCGAGAAAAAATCGGGGGTCGTCAATATAGCTGCGCTCATTTTCGCCCCGAGGAATATGTAGCAAAGCTCGCCACGAGCCACTCAGCGCTAGCTCGCTTAGATCTACGCTATGGGGATTTGCATCTAAAGCTAGTGAGGAAACGCTGAATACAAACCCCATCATTCCAGCAAGTAAACGCCCCATAATATTCCTTGTATAAAAAAACGGCCCCGAGGGACCGTTATCGCACTGAAAAAAGAAAACTTAGGCTGCGTATTTCGCTAAGCGCTGATCACTTTTCATGATTTGAAACATGGACGCCACCACCGCATCAGCACTGACATCACCCTGTGGAAACAGACTGTCAAAGTGCTGGTGCATTGCCGCCTTAAACACAGGGCGATCTTCTGCACTAATACCCAATGACACAGCAACAGCGGTTAATGCCTCGCCGTCGCCACGGGCAACGTCTTCTGAGAACTCATCCATGATGGCGCCGACATTAATCATTTTCTTGCCGCCGTAGGTCAAGGTACCATCTGCTGAGCAACCATTGGTGCCCAAGGTCATACCAAAGGTGTTATTGCCTGATGTGCCATTGGTGATCGACGCAACCAGATGTGACGGCAAGCCAGATTGACCAGCAAACAGCATATTGCCCCAACCACAATTCGGGCCGCCCGGTGCAACTGCAAATGAAGCGCTAGAAAAAGCCATCACAGCCGAGGCCAGTAGTATTTTTTTCATTCAAAATCCCCTTTGTTGTTTTATACATTTTTAACTGCATCCAAAGATTAACACAGCGGGCGATACTGTCTACGGCAAATATAGTTCGCCAAATAGCAAGTACCGTAAATATTGAGACAAAAAAAACCCCGCAGTGCGGGGTTCTGGTTAAGCAAGTAAGCTGCGCTTATTCAGCGGCTGGCTCACCCTGCTCTTCAGTTGCCGCTTCCGCCGCAACTTCTTTAATCGACAACTTGATACGACCACGGGCGTCAACGTCCAGGACTTTAACCTGTACATCTTGGCCTTCGGTCAAGTAGTCGCTAACGTTCTCTACACGCTCATCAGAGATCTGTGAGATATGAACAAGACCGTCTTTACCCGGCAGAATCGTAACAAAGGCACCGAAATCAACGATACGCGCCACTTTACCGGTGTAAATTGCACCGACTTCAGCTTCAGCAGTAATCGCCAGAATACGGTTAACCGCATCGTCACGTGATGCCGCATCAGAACCGTAAACGCGAACAGTACCGTCGTCTTCGATATCGATCTGCGCACCCGTCTCTTCGCACATGCTGCGAATAGTGGCGCCGCCTTTACCGATAATGTCACGGATCTTGTCAGAGTCGACTTTCATTACGTGCATGCTTGGCGCATTGTCCGACACATCACTGCGCGAGCTTGCCAAGATTTGGTTCATCTGACCAAGAATCAATAAACGGGCCTGCTGAGCCTGCTCCAGAGCGACTTCCATGATCTTCTGGGTAATACCCTCGATCTTGATGTCCATCTGCAGTGCAGTGACGCCGTCGGCGGTACCAGCAACTTTAAAGTCCATGTCGCCAAGGTGATCTTCGTCGCCGAGAATATCGGTAAGAACCGCGAAACGCTCGCCTTCCTTAACCAGACCCATCGCGATACCAGCAACAGGTGCCTTCAGCGGTACACCGGCATCCATCAGCGACAAGCTGCCAACACAGACCGACGCCATGGAGCTTGAACCGTTAGATTCAGTGATTTCTGATACAACACGAATGGTGTATGGGAATTCTTCAACACTCGGCAATACTGCTTCTAAGCTGCGACGTGCCAAACGGCCGTGACCGATTTCGCGACGACCTGTGCTACCCATACGACCGCATTCGCCCACAGAGTAGGGAGGGAAGTTATAGTGCAACAGGAAGTGATCTTTAAACTCTCCCTGCAGTGCGTCAACAAACTGGCCATCGCGCGACGTACCCAATGTTGCCACACCAATCGCCTGAGTTTCACCGCGAGTAAACAATGCGGAACCGTGAGCTTTGCCCAATACGCCAACTTCAACATTGATTGGACGTACAGTACGACCATCACGGCCATCAATACGTGGCTCGCCATTAAGAATACGCTGGCGAACAATTTGCTTTTCCAGCTTGGCAAAAACGCCTTTCACATCATCTGCGCTGTACTGTGCATTTTCACCAGTCGCTAATGCGGCAATCGCTTCATTGCGTAATTCGCTAACTTTGGCGTAACGCAACATTTTATCAGTAATGCGGTAGGCATCGCCCAGACCTGCTTTAAAGCCTTCGGCAACGGCACCCAGTAAAGCGGTATTTTCCGCTTCTGGCTGCCAATCCCAAGCAGGCTTACCGGCGTCAGCCGCAAGCTCTTTAATCGCTTGGATAACAGCCTGCATTTCTTGGTGCGCGTAAAGAACGCCACCCAGCATTTGATCTTCAGTCAGCTGCTTAGCTTCTGACTCAACCATCAATACAGCGTCTTGAGTACCAGCAACAACCATATCCAACATGCTGGTTTTCAGCTGTTCAAACGTCGGGTTTAGGATATAACCGTCTTCGGCAGTGAAGCCAACGCGGGCTGCACCAACTGGACCAGCGAACGGCGCGCCAGAAATAGCCAGTGCTGCAGAAGTACCGATCAGCGCCGCGATATCTGGGTCGTTCACTTTGTCTGCAGACATTACCGTACAGATAACCTGAACTTCGTTCTGGAAACCCTTAGGAAACAGTGGACGAATAGGGCGGTCGATCAAACGTGACGTCAGCGTCTCTTTTTCAGAGGGACGCGCTTCGCGCTTAAAGAAACCACCGGGGATTTTACCCACGGCATAGGTGCGCTCTTGATAGTGCACAGACAACGGGAAGAAGTCCTGACCTGGCTTGGCAGATTTTGCTGCAACCACAGTACACAGAACTTGAGTTTGATCGATAGTAACCAATACCGCACCGCTAGCCTGTCTGGCTATACGACCGGTTTCCAGAGTGACAGTTTGACCGCCCCACTGGAATGTTTTAGTAACGGGATTCACGGAGTAATTCCTCCCAAAATAAGGATGATAAAAGTAATAAGGGGGCCTCTAAGGCCCCCTCACTTATTCTTCTTAGCGACGCAGACCTAAACGCTTGATCAGTTTG
>NZ_JBFJWS010000168.1:0-7017 GCF_041623545.1 Zhongshania sp.
CGTGGTGATGTCGAGCTGCTTTCCATGCTTTTTATCAGGTTTTGGGTCGCAACGACGTTAATTCTCTCGGCCAGTTCAGGCTGATTTTCGGATAGTGGCGGGAGTAATGACGCGTTGTGGATGACGGCGTCGACACCCTTCAACAACGTTGGGTGCAGCGTGGTGTCGCAAATATCACCTAAGATGATTTCACAGCGCTTGTGGTAACGGCGTTTTAATTGTTGGTTCTTAGCGTTGTCCAAGTCAAAACAGCGCAGTTGATGGCCTTGCTTCAGGGCCTCTTCAATACACATCTGACCGAGATTGCCAAAGGCACCGGTAATGAGAATATTCATGTCGCGGAGTTGTCTGTAAATTGCGGGCAGTGGATGCCTTGGGGGCTTTCAATTGTGCCTACGCACAGATTGCAATGAGTACAACGGCTTTTATAGCTGGGGTCGACCGCGAGCTTTTGTGGTAGGTCCGGATCGGCCAGTAGTGTGCGACCTAGCTGGATAAAATCGAATCCGGCACCAAGTATTTCCGTAAAATTGTCGCCACTGGTGGCGCCACCAATATAGACAAGCTTGCACTTTACGACGGCGCGAATACGTTTGGCCTGCTCAAGTAAGTACATGTCGTAGAAGGGCAGAGCAGGGAACATCTTCTTGCCCATCAGCCGCAGCAGAAACCGCATAATCCGATTTCGTTCATACTTTAATAACGCGGGTAGAATGCTGTCACCACGAAACATCAGCATTGGATTCATAGTGCTGGTGCCATTGCTAGGGATGATGGCGTCAATACCAGCCGCATCCAGGGCTTTGCAGATTTCGAGCGAGTCATCGTAGTGAAGACCGCCCCGGCGGCCCTCTGACATAGTAATCTTAGCCAAAATAGGGAAGTCGTCACCGACCGCAGCTCTGACTGCAGCGAGCACGCGAAGTGGCAGTCGCAGGCGATTTTCTAAGCTGCCGCCATAATTATCTTTGCGATGATTGGTGAGTGGGCTGAGAAACTGACAGAGGCCATAGCCGTGGCCGAAATGAATTTCGAGGGCGTCGAAGCCCACTGACTTCATAAATATCGCCGCATCTCTGTAGGCATCAACCATGTGGTCTATATCGTCTAGCGACATGGCATCACAAAACCACATTCCCTCGGCAAAGCCCAGTAGATTTAAGCCGCCACTGGGCCCTTTAGGGCGAGCTTTCAACGTGTGGTTTTTTGAGAACGCGCCGCAATGACCCATTTGCCCAGCTACTTTACAGTCTTGTTTTTGAATATTTTGTACGAGCTGAGTTATTTCACTGCGAATATCCTCATGCATGGTAAGCATGTTGGCATTCAGGCGCCCAGCGTTTTCGACCGCGCAGTAACCTATGGTTGTCATGGCAATACCGCCACGTCCGAATTGCGCGTGGAAATCGGTCAGGCTGGCGCCGGGAATGCCGTTAGGGCTGCGGTTTTCAAAAGTACCGGCCTTAATAAGTCGGTTTTTCAGCTGGAGTCCGTTCAAGCTTGCACTGTTTAGTGCGGAGTTTATGCGCTCTGCCATGGGGCCTCTGGAATTATTATTTGCGTATGTTCGGCGTGGCGATAACGGCCCCGCTTAATTTTTAATGCATGTTATATAGTCATATTATATAAGTCAATTATATGGAATCTGGAAAAGTCAGTCTGTATACTTCCGGCAGGTTAATACGACGTGGGAGTTACCTTGGGAAAAGACATCTCAAGTCCAAAGAAGCGCGTTGCTGGCGGAGCGGTGGCAAAGCCCAAGCGACAAACTCAAGCAGAGCGCCGCGAAGCGACGCAAGCCATGGTGTTGGAAAGTGCTTGCCGGATTTTCGGTCAAAAGGGCTATGCTGATACCTCACTCAAAGATATTGCTGATGACCTCGGGCTTACTATCACGCCGATCTATCACTACTTTGGTAATAAACAAGCGCTCTTTTTAGCAGTTACTGAGGCGATGGAGCTTGAATTTACCAAGCAGATTGAAGAATTTTCCTTTAGTTCTGAAAAAATAGATCTCATCGAAATTTGGGATATGCTGATTGAAATGACCCAGCGCCCCAATTTCGTTCGTATTGTGTTGCGCGATGCGCCTATTATCCTTGGTCGTGAGCGCTGGGAAGATACCAGCGTTGTTCAGGCCGTTTCCAAAATATTTCACGACCAATTGTTGCTCTTATACGAGAGCGGTAGTTTGACCAAGCCCTTGTCAGAAAATGACGTTGTGTTACTGCAACGAATGTTGATTGGCTGTTTTTCTGAGGCGGCGCTAATGCTTGTCGCAAACCCGGATTATGATAGCCGCCCGTTAATGTTACGAGTATTGGCGTTATTGGGCGGTGTGGATTCGCAGTAAGCACTGTTTATCACTGGTCAGCTGCGGTAGCCGTGTCAGTTTGCAGTCTGCCCACCATCAATTGCCAATGTTGTGCCGGTTATATATCGCGCTTCGTTTGATGCCAAGTAAGCTACCTAAGACGCTATTTCGTCAGCCGCAGCAACATCTAACAATGGTATTACAACTCACTCTGCGGCAAGTCGCAGCGCCGTTGCTCTACCAATATGTGATGCCGCTCCGGTAATTAGCACTACTTTGCTATCAAATCGGTTTGAGAGTACTTGCATAACCAATCTCTAAAAATAGTTGGTTAAGTTAAATTGATGTAAGGCACCCGTCTTTTGAGTTCGGGCATGGTGGTTGGTTCGCTGTATTTTAAGGTAGGTTACGGTGAATCTTGATTCAGTTTCAAACCTATTAATGAAATTTCGCCATTTTTAATTTCTTTAACAATCAGCTTTACGGGCGGAAATTCCTGGGCGTCGCCAACAACCGGCCGCCCGCGAAATTTTGCTGTTAAATGCTCACCTATGGTGATGTCCTTTAGTTCGTCCGGAATTGCAAAACCATAGAGGCTAGCAAGATCACCGAGCGAACTGTTCGGACGAATCGAAAAATCACCAAAAAAGTTCGATGAGATTTTCGATGAAATACGGGAGAGGGCGGGTGAAAATACCTCAGCCAATTTTTCAGCCATTCCTGTTGTCGCGACAATAACGACTTGATCTCCTTCCTTTAAGATTTCCCCTTCCGACTTTAATGGTATCTCGTCGCGAATCAACGCAACGACCTGTGCGCCATCAGGCAAGGCAAGCTGTAAAATTAATTTGCCAATGGTGCGGCTACTGGCCACTACTTGATAGACCACTAAGTCTTTGTGAGGATTGCTGGGTAAATGGGTGCTCCTAAAGCTGGGAAGCTTGAGTGAAACCGGTAAATCTACTTTTAACCACCGAGCCATCGGCGCAATAGTCCAGCCCTGAAGAACGAGCGAGGTGAGAACAACAAAAAACACGAGTTCAAAATATGTGCGCGCATGTTCTAAACCTACTAGGGATGGAAATAATGCAAGAATAACGGGTACTGCACCGCGTAAACCGCACCAACTCACAAACAGCTGGTCTCGCCAAGGAAAATGAAATGGAATGAGTGAAACGGCAACAGCCAGCGGTCTCGCGATAAAAATGAGCACAAAGGCGATAATGAGTGCCGGCACGATTATGGGCGGTAAAAGGCTGGGCGTAACCAAGAGCCCCAGAATTAAAAACATGCCAATCTGGCTTAACCAAGCAATGCCGTCATGAAAGCGCCTTATATCGTTCATGTATAAGAATGATGTAGTGCCGATCATAACGCCGGCAATATAAATGGCGAGGAAGCCACTGCCGCCAATTGAGCTGGTGCCACCAAACAAAGTGAGCGCGGCGGCAAAAACCATTAACGGATATAGAGAGACGGGGAGTGTGACTTTTTTCAGTGCGGCCGGAATGATGTAGCCGCCGATTACGCCAAAGATTATCCCTAGCCCAATTTGTTGGACTAGCTCGACAAGCAGAAGCCAGCCGCTGAGGCCGGCGGGGCTGCTAAGTACTTCAACAAGAGTGATGGTTAAAAAGATGGCCATTGGGTCGTTAGACCCAGATTCGATCTCTAGGGTCGCGCCGGTACGCTCTTTAAGGTTTAGCCCCGCATTTTTGATTAGGCCGAATACAGCGGCAGCGTCAGTAGAGCCAACAATTGCACCAATGAGTAAGCCTTCTTGCCAAGGTAAATCGAGAATATAACTTGCCGCGGCGCCGGTGATTCCCGCCGTGAGGAGTACCCCAACGGTTGCTAAAGATAAGGCCGGGCGCAAGCTGCTGCGAAAGGTGTCCATTCGCGTGCCGAGGCCACCATCAAAAATAATAATGGCGAGGGCGAGATTACCTATGAGGAAGGCGGCTTCAACGTCATCAAACTGTATGCCGCCAATACCATCTTCACCAGCAAGCATGCCGAGTAGGAGAAATATCAGCAACAAAGGCGCGCCAAGTCGGCGTGACACAATGCTCGCAAACACAGCGAAGAGGAAAAGGACGGCGCCGATAAAAACCAATTGGTAAGTGTGATCAATCATGCGTTGGCTTGCTGCTCCCTGCGTAGTCTGGGTCGGTGTCGATTAAATAGCGCGCCCCTTGCGCCTGAATTATATCTGATAAGCGATACTCGCGCGGCATTGCAAACATTCAGGTGTTATATTCGTCGTGTCGCCAGGTGCTGAAAAAATGTAGCTATCAGTAAATCCTTTATAATTTCTGCGCTCGTATCACTTGCTAAAGTTTTTAAACGTAGTAATCTCTCTGTATGAACAAACGAAGCTACTCTAGTCTACAACTCTCCTTCGGCGTACGGGAACTCTATCCCGTTAGTGCCTTCCTCCCTATTGGCGGTTAAGCGCAGTACTGTCTTAACCGCCCGAAAATAATCCATCAAAAAATTCGAATTGCTCCGAGTGCTGTAACTACTCGGGCTGAATTTCTATGTGCGCTGCTTTTTGCTGGGTGGGGGTTTACTATGCCAATTGAAAATGAATTAATTATTTCTGAAACAGACTACGAAAAACTATCTCGACTTATTAAAGTTAGCAGATCAGAGGCGACTGCTGCCTTAGATGAAGAGCTTGTGAAAGCGGATGTTTTTCCAGATGCACTCATGCCCGCCGATGTCGTTTCGCTATACAGTAAAACACATTTCAAGGATGTTAAAACGGGGGCGAAGCGTGTCGTGACGATCGTTATGCCGTGGGAGTCCAGTATCACGGAAATGCGTATATCCATCCTGTCACCGGTGGGGATAGCACTTATCGGTGCGCGGGTGGGAGCGGTAATTGATTGGCCGCTACTGAACAATTGTTCGGTGAGTCTGAAAATAGAAAAAGTGTTGCGCGCGGCGCCAAAGGAGTTGTCCAATGCATAATCTGGCATTCTGGAATAATGCTGTTGAGCTAATCGACAGCTTGGCGAGTATTGATGCCGGTAAATACGACGTATGTCTTGACGATGTGTTGACCACCTTTACAGAGACGTATCGGGGGCGCTTTGATCCTAGCGAACACTTTGAAGAGTATGTGTTGGTGACCCTTGTCGATAGGTTTAGTCGAGCGCTGCCTGAGCCGAGTGGTACGGCACCACTAAAATTTAGCGATGATAAATGTCGATAAAAAATTTTTAAAAAGGACGAATAGGGGCGTAGAAGTACAGGCGAGGGGATTTAGATTCCGTACTTCTACACATTTTTACTATTGTTATTTAGCCTAAAAATGCCTGGCCACCATCAAGTGCAATACTCTGGCCATTAACGTAGCGGCTATCCTCGGAGCACAGGCTAACCACGAACTTGCCGATATCGTCTTCACAATCGCCAAGGCGCTGCATTGGAATAGTGGCCAAATATGCCGCCGCTTCTTCGGGGCGGTCGTTTATCCACCATTGAAGGCCCGGCGATAAGGCATGGGGAAGTATGACGTTGGTGCGGATGCCGTCCTTGCCCCATTCGCAGGCGGCTGCCCGTGACAGCGAGCGAATCGCTTCTTTGGTCGCCGCGTAGCCGCCATAACCCGACATGTCCCAGCGCTTTCCGGCACTGCTGGCGAGGTTGATAATACAGCCATCGCCTTTTAAGTGGGGGTAGCAAAGCTTCATTAAGCGGAAGGTGGCGATTGGTCCGGATTCAAAGCCGGCGCTCAAAGCTTCATCCTCAATCTCGTGCAGGCTGCCTAAGGGCACCTCTTGAGCATTGTTTACCAATATTTGAATGCCGCCGTAATGTTTAACGGTTGTGGAAACCAAAGATTCCAGTGCGCCTCGATCTTTTATGTCGCATTCTACCGCCAAGGCTTGACCCCCGCGCTTAGCGATCTCTGCGCAGCTCGATTCCAGCTTTTTTAGGGTTCGACCCGTTACCACGACTTTCGCCCCTTCGGCGGCCAGTGCAAATGCGATACCTTGACCCACACCTTGGCCCGCGCCGGTTACAATGGCCACTTTGCCGTTCAGTCTTTTCATTAGCATATCCTTTAAAATTGGCAATATTTTCTGGTCCGATAATAGCCTTTTACTTGTGAATGATGCGACTAAGGCTTTATACACTTAGCAGCGAATTTCTGCATTTGATCAATTTTCAGATCAGTACTCAGGGTATCGGGTGTGCCATCATAGGCATTGCGAAAGGCTATGTGGCATTCGTTAACGCCTAGATTGGCGAGAGCGTCCTGGCCAGAGGTGGAGTAGGCGTCGGCGGAGCTGACATGGATCGCGAAGGGAAGGTGGTTACGCTGATACTGTTTACGAAATTCATTTAATTTACCGATCAAAACGCCGTATTCTTCAATGCTTGCACCGGCGCCAATCCAACCGTCGCCAAGGCGCGCCGCGCGTTTTAATGCCGCGTCTGAATGCCCGCCAACAAGAATGGGGATGGGTGTTTTGGGGCTAGGGCAAAGTTGCATGCTTGCTATTGAGAGTTGTTTGCCGGTGTAGCTAAAGAACTCACCGCTCAGTAAGCCCCGTATTATCTCAATTTGGTCGTCAAGGCGCTGGCCACGCGCTGCCCATGGCACGTGGCAGCCTTCGAAGTCTTCTGGCCAGGGGCTAATGCCAACGCCGAAATCAAAGCGGTCGCCGCACAGGGTCGCGAGCGTTGCC
>NZ_JBFJWS010000169.1:0-6889 GCF_041623545.1 Zhongshania sp.
GGACTTCAACTCAAAGGTAGCTTTCTATAGGGGGGCATGAGCAGATTAAATTGCGATCACCGAACACATTGTCAATGCGGTTAACGGTGGGCCAGTACTTGTTATCGCGCAGGCTCGGAACTGGGAATCCGGCTTCTTCTCTGGAGTAGGGGCGGTCCCAGTCGCCGGCAATAATGTCCGCCAAAGTGTGGGGGGCGTTAACCAGTGGATTATTGTCAGCGGGGAGTTGCCCGCTCTCCACTCGGCCCGCTTCGCGGCGAATATGGATCATGGCTTCGCAGAAGCGGTCTAGCTCGCGCTTGGACTCGCTCTCGGTAGGCTCAATCATCAGAGTGCCGGGTACTGGAAAAGACATGGTCGGCGCGTGGAATCCGTAATCCATGAGGCGTTTGGCAATGTCTTCTTCGCTAATGCCTGTGCTTTCCTTTAAGGGGCGCAGATCAATGATGCACTCGTGAGCGACGCGGCCGTTGCGGCCGGTGTAGAGCACGGGGTAGTGATCATTGAGACGAGTTGCGATGTAGTTGGCATTTAAGATCGCAACTTGGGTCGCTTTTTTCAGGCCTTCGCCGCCCATCAGTGCAATATAGGTCCAAGAAATCGGCAGAATGCCCGCGCTGCCGTAGGTGGCCGCAGAGACAGTGTCGTTATCGATAGCCAAACCTTCTACCGGGAATACTGGGTGGCTGGGCAGGAAGGGCGCTAGATGGGCTTTTACGCCAATCGGGCCCATGCCGGGGCCGCCACCACCGTGGGGAATGCAAAAGGTTTTGTGTAAGTTCAGATGCGATACGTCCGCGCCAAATTCGCCGGGGGCGGCTAGGCCGACAAGGGCATTCATATTGGCGCCGTCGACATAAACTTGGCCGCCGTGTTGGTGGGTGATGTCGCAGATTTCGCGAATACCTTCTTCAAATACCCCGTGCGTTGAGGGGTAGGTCACCATTAATGCCGAGAGTTGCTCGCTGTGGCGCTCGGCTTTGGCGCGGAGGTCGGCGATATCGACGTTGCCTAAGGCATCGCAGCCAACAATAACCACGCGCATACCCGCCATGGCCGCGGAGGCTGGGTTGGTGCCATGGGCCGAGCTGGGAATTAAGCAGATATCGCGATTAAAGTCGCCGCGGCTTTCGTGGTAGCGCTTTATGGCAAGTAGGCCCGCGTATTCACCTTGTGAGCCGGCATTGGGCTGCATAGAGAATTTGTCATAGCCGGTGCAAGCAATAAGTTGCTGCTCAAGTTCGTCGACCAGCTCCAGATACCCTGCAACTTGGCTGCGGGGGGCAAATGGGTGAATGCGGCCGAATTCCGGCCAAGTCACGGGCAGCATTTCGGTGGTGGCATTGAGCTTCATGGTGCACGAGCCCAGGGCAATCATTGAGTGATTAAGGGCGATGTCTTTGCGCTCAAGACGGTTCATATAGCGCAGCATTTCGGTTTCTGAGTGGTACTGGTTGAATACTGGGTGGCTTAAATAGGTGCTCTGACGTTGCAGCGCAATTTCAATGCCGGGGAGTTCTGGTAATTCATTGTCCAGTGTCGCGACCGATGGCAAGGCTTTGCCCGCGGCAAAGACGGCCCATAACTTCTCAATGTCAGTTACTGTAGTGGTCTCATCAAAGCTGATACCCAGCTCAGTGGCACCACGGCGTAAATTTAATAGTTCAGCTTCGGCCTTGTTGGCGAGTTCGCCGGCCTTGTCACCGCACTGTACTGTGATTGTGTCGAAGAAGCTGCTGTTGACGGTGTAGCCGAGCTGCTTAAGGCCCGCAGCAAAAATACCGCTCATACGATTGATGCGCAGGGCGATGGTTTTTAGTCCATCGGGGCCATGGTAGATCGCGTAGAACACGGCCATGATGGCGAGTAGGGCTTGGGATGTACATATATTAGACGTCGCTTTTTCGCGGCGAATATGTTGCTCCCGAGTTTGCATAGCCATACGCAGGGCTTGATTGCCGCGGCTGTCTACCGATACGCCGATGATACGGCCGGGAATCGAGCGTTTATAGCTGTCGCTGGTGGCAAAGAATGCGGCGTGGGGGCCGCCAAAGCCCATGGGTACGCCAAAACGCTGAGTGTTCCCCACGACGATGTCTGCGCCCTGTTCGCCGGGCGGGGTGACCAGTAGCAAACTCATAATATCGGTGGCGACCACCGTTAGCGCGTCTTGGGCTTTTGCTGCAGCGGTAATGGGGCGCAAATCGCGAATTTCGCCATTGCTGGTCGGGTTTTGAATTAATACGCCAAAGCACGGCGTGCTGGCTAATTCCTGTTCAGCGTCACCAATATGAATCTCTAAGCCTAGCGGCAGGGCGCGGGTTCGCAGTACAGCGAGAGTTTGCGGGTGGCAACTGCGATCGACAAAAAACACATTGCTTTTGTTCTTGCGCACGGCGCGTTTACACATTGCCATGGCTTCCGCGGCAGCCGTGGCCTCGTCGAGTAGTGAGGCGTTGGCCAGCTCTAATCCGGTCAGGTCGATAATCATTTGCTGGAAATTAAGTAGGGCTTCCAGGCGACCTTGGGCAATTTCTGGCTGGTAGGGGGTGTAGGCGGTATACCAGCCGGGGTTTTCAAGGACATTTCGTAGAATGACCGGCGGGGTAATGGTGTCGTAGTAACCCATACCAATAAAAGAGCGCGCTATCTGGTTTTTGCTGGCGATCTTGCGCAGGCGGTTTAGTGTGGCGGTTTCGCTTTGCGGTGCCGGCAGCGGCATGTCGTCGCGCAGTATGGCGGCAGGGACGGTTTGCTTAATTAACTCATCTAAAGAACTCACGCCAAGCGCGCTCAGCATGGCATTGGTTTGCTCGGCGTCTGGGCCAATATGACGTCTCAGGAAATCATTGCTTTGGGAGAGGGCGGTAAGATTGTGGGTCATGCGGAGGGCTGCCTGCGTCGACTAATTTGCGGCGGCCATTAAACCATAAAGAGGCTAGGGTTTCCTTGGCAATTTTCCCTGTTAAACGAGCTTTTTCTGGGTGAATCACTACGCATTCATTGGCCTAATTGCGGTATTTTTCTGCGGAATCGATCTCGTCGTTTTTACTGCTTGGCTTTGGCGGTATGAGCAATACCTGTAGTTATAGTTACATCTTCTGGTATAGGTGTGTCGGAGGCGTGTTATTTAGCGTGTATTCGCGCCATTTGCAGTGGCGTTAGCCTCGAATCCCTTAGCTTAGGCGTTATAAAATGGTCGCTCTAAAGGACTTCGAGCGGGGCGTGGTAGTGTTGGCAGATAAGAAAGGAAAGATAAACGTTGGGATAATGTTCATTGCATTGGCGTTATTTATTTTACTGAGCGCTTGCGCGCCAATGTCGGCACCTACTGGTGGTCAAGTTCCACCAGAATACACCGCCAAAGAAGGTCGGGTATCCTCGCTGGAGATAGCCTTAGCCGACGCAATGATTGAAATTGAAAAGATGAAGGCCCGCGCAGTCAGTAGCGGCGACGAACTGCCGGCTATTCCGCCCGATGCGGAAACTGGTCGCTGCTATGCCCGTATGTTATTGCCACCAGCCTACGTGGATCGCGTCGAAAAGCGCGTTGTAAAGGAGGCTGCTGAGCGTCTAGAGACCGTGCCTGCGACATTTGCGGCGTTTGATGAACAAGTGCTGGTCAGTGAAGAACATGTGCGACTAACCTTGGTGCCAGCCACGTATAAATGGTTAGAAGAGCACACCGAAGTATTGCCTGCGCGGAGTGAGCAGGTGCTAGTCAAGGCGGCTGAATATAAAACAGTAATGGAAGAGGTGATCGCTTCGCCCGAGGAGCTAGTTTGGCAGGCCGGTCGTGGCGAAATCGAAAAAATAGACGAAGAGAGCGGGGAGATCGTTCACCAACGGCGAATTCCGGCAAAATATAAAAAAATCAGTAAGCAGGTTTTGGTCGCGCCAGCACAATACCGAAAAGAAGTGACGCCTGCAGTCTACGAGACCTTGCGCAAACGAGTGGTTGATGTTCCGGAGCACACAATTCAAGAAATGGTCCCCGCGAGATATAAAACGGTCAGTGTTCAGCGCGAGGTCGCGCCCGCCAAAGAAGTGCGCCATGTCATTGCGCCGGTTTATAAAAGTTTTAGCTACCGCGAGAAGGTGGCTGACGCGCGCTTGGATTGGCGGATGATTCCCTGCGAACGGGAGGTAAGCAAGGATTTGGTCTACCGCATACAGCGTGCATTGCGGGCCAAAGCTTACGATACCGGTGGGGTTGATGGCGTGCTGGGCAAATATACCTTGGCAGCGATTCACGATTATCAAAAGTCCCAGGGCTTAGCGACGGGCCGCTTATCCATAGAGGTTATTCAGGCTTTAGGGGTTTCCCTGCTCGCGGAGCGTTAATTAAAAGTTGAATTTCTCGGTGTGGCTTGCCGAGATGATTTTAGGCTGTGCACAATAGCGCATGGAATCTTTGTGCAATTTACTAAGTGACATTCGCGCGTGTACTGCCTGCGCCGAGCATTTACCCCTCGGCCCGCGTCCTGTGGTCGTAGCGGACACCGCCGCAAAAATCTTGATTATTGGCCAGGCGCCCGGTACGCGCGTGCATCAAACTGGCATTCCTTGGAATGACCCATCAGGTGATCGCTTGCGGGAGTGGTTGGCGATTGACCGTGCGCAATTCTACGCGGATCCCCGCCTTGCCATTATGCCTATGGGCTTCTGTTATCCCGGTAAAGGCAAGTCAGGGGATTTACCTCCGCGGAAAGAGTGCGCGCCCCTTTGGCATGCACGCTTGTTGGCCTATATGCCCAATATTGAGTTGATATTGCTCATTGGCCAATATGCTCAGGGCTATTATTTGCGTGATAGCTTTAAAACCTTAACTGAGCGAGTGGCCCAACACCCGCTAAACGATCGCTTTTTCCCTTTGCCGCATCCTTCACCGCGTAATCAGCTGTGGTTAAAGCGTAACCCATGGTTTGACGCCGAGGTGGTGCCACGCCTCAAAGCGCGTGTGCAAACTATTTTGGAGTGTAAATGAGTAAAAATCTGGGCCCTTGGCAGCAGCTTAGCTGTCGGCATGTGTATGAGAACCCATGGTTACGGCTGGAGCATCATGAGGTGAAAACCCCGGCAAATACTGACGGGATTTACGGCAAGATTTGTTTTAAAAATATTGCCGTCGGCATCGTGCCAATCGATGACGAGGGCTATACCTACCTAGTGAGGCAGTATCGATATCCGCTGGAAGAATACAGTTGGGAAATTCCCGAGGGTGGTTGTCCTTTAACGAGCGAGCCACTCGAAACGGCGCGGCGGGAGCTTTTGGAAGAAACCGGTTTGTCGGCAAGGCAGTGGTTTAAATTACAAAATTTACACACCTCTAACTCGGTTACTGATGAGCGCGCAGAAGTGTTTATTGCGACGGGCTTAAGTCAGGGCAGTCAAGCCTTGGAGGTAACTGAAGATATATTAGTTGAACGGGTGTCGCTTGCCGAGGCGGTTGCCATGGCGCTGGATGGCCGTATTACCGACAGCATTAGTGTCGCGGCGTTGCTAAAAATTCAGGTAATAAGCATGCAATTTAGCGGGAATATGGCTGGGGTGCTGGCATCGCTGCCGCTATTAGCTGATGACTAGGGCTAGGGGCGCACGTGGTCGCGGGGGATTTCAATGAAAGTATTGCTGGCTGGAGCGACGAATTTATTGGCCGCTCCAGCGGCTGCAAAGTCTAGGACTGGCTTTCTAAGATCTCCTCGCTATCAGTCTCGCCAACGCTGGGCTGCTCATTGCTGAGGACTTGGGTGTCTTCGATTTCTTGGGCGCCTTGTGTCGAGCTCTGATGGCGGCGATAGAGTTCGTCTAAATACACGCATAATTGATTAACAACGATCTGTGTGCGCAGTGAAATACCAATTTCAAAGGCGTGCTGGGCGTCGGGTAATTCGGCGTAGCCAACCGGCTGTTCCGAAGTGGCGTGAAGCGCTTTATACAGCTCTTGAGATTCTGCAACAGGCACGAGGGTGTCGGCCTCGCCGTGAATAATTAGGAACGGTGGCGCATCTTTGTGCACCCAGTATAAGGGCGAGGCCTGTTTCCACAGCTCGGGATTTTCCGCGCGAGTTTGCTTCAAGACCTTGGCCGAAATCCACTGGCTTAAGGATTCACCGGCGTTGCGCTGATTTTGGCTGTTTAAAAAATCGTAAACGCCATAGAAAGGCACGCAGCCCTGAACCTCGGTATTGGCTTCTTCAAAACCGGGTTGAAATTCCGGGGCATTGGCGCTGAGGGCTAATAGGCTAGACAGGTGTCCCCCGGCTGAGCCGCCAGTGGCGACAATAAATTCTGGATTGCCGCCATAGTCGGCAATATGTTCTTTTATCCAGTTAAGGCCGCGCTTGCAGTCAATAATATGCTCAGGGAAAGTCGAGCCGGGGCTGAGCCGGTACTCAACAGCAACGCAGACCCAGCCATTGGCGGCCATTTGGTTCATGAGAGGCAGTGCTTGTTCATTTTTGCTGCCGCAATTTTCTAGCCACGCGCCGCCATGCATTTGGTAGAGCACTGGTGCATTAGCTGGAATGTCGTCGCGATGATAAATGTCAAGCTTGAGCGAGCGGCCATTCACCGTGCAGTATTCAATATTTTTGTGTCGCGTTACTCGGGGTAAGCGATAGGCAAATGGTTTTAGCAAACGCTTGAAATCTGGGCTTAGCTGCAGCGACTCCCCAGTATTTAGCGGTTGATCAGGATTGAGCTTAAGGGCGTGGCGTACTGCTTGGGCCATAAT
The DNA here is from genome assembly GCF_041623545.1 of Zhongshania sp. GTDB lineage: Bacteria > Pseudomonadota > Gammaproteobacteria > Pseudomonadales > Spongiibacteraceae > Spongiibacter. The sequence continues at coordinate 6,737 of NZ_JBFJWS010000169.1, forward strand.
AGGCTCGGCGCGCAGGGCGCGAAAGTAAAATACGCCAATAGCGAGCCAGCTAGCGAGTGCAATTGTTAGCCCGAGGGCGTCACCAACGCCACTGAGCTCGCCAAATAAAATAATAAGCAAGGTCAGGGCGACTTCGAGGGCGATGACGTGTAA
>NZ_JBFJWS010000170.1:0-6817 GCF_041623545.1 Zhongshania sp.
CCACTCAATAGCCTCGACTTCCCAGCTCCGCGAGTGGCTTTAGCAACGCTCAAAGTGCCAAGAGACTACCCAATTATTGGTATTACCATGAAACGAATATACGGCACAAAAAAACTGACGTCAATTCAATTATTGTGAGTCAGCCGCAGCCTAGAGCTTGCCGAAAATAGCCCAACACGGATGGAAATAAGAATTATAAAAGCGGGGAGAACCTAGTATTAGCTACCTCCGCAGGGCTTGGCTTACGCAAATACCGTGATGCCAACCTAAAAATCACCAGCCCCGCGGCGGGCTTAACGAGGCTAGGAATTGTGAGCACAGACTGACCAATGTAAATGAGCAAGCTGCGAATAATACAAAGCGCCGCTACGATGGACCGCCTTTCATAATTTCGCAGATCATTTCAACAATACCCGCGCTCAGCAGTTTTCTGGTTTGCTTTGAGGCGCCACGAGTAATCCCGATTTCATGCTGGGCGGCAATAGCCCCCATCGCGGCATGCACACCAATCGAGATTTGATAAGGGTGTTCCAATGAAGGGTTCAAGCGGGCGATTTTCTTTCCTAATTTTTGCAAAATATCCCGGGTCGTCTCTACCCGTACATTGAGGAAGCGCACATTACCTTGATCTGCCTCAAGATTACGGATCCGTAACTCTACTTGGTACTTAGCCCAAAGCTGATTATAGGTATCGACAAACCGCTGAACCTGCGCAGTAAGGTTCTCATGATCCCAATCTTCATCAAGGATTTCGTGAAGATCGCCCAGATCCAAGGCCGCCGCCTTCACACAGGCAAATAGCACATCTTCGATGTCTTCAAAATAGACGTAAAATGAGGAGCTCGATACACCAGCCTCCTGGGCTACTTCAGAAACCGTTATATCTTTATAAGAGCGGTTTTCTAGCATTTTCAGCGTGACATCCATAATCTTCTGCCGGGTTTCTTTACCCTTACGCCCCATTTTCTGGCCATGTTGATTGCGAATTTCAGCGGTCACGTAACTTAATCCTAGAGAGTCGTCGACAATAATGGATGTTAACGCATAGTTAACGGTCTATCAATTTACGCGCTTTGGCGTAATTTAAATATACCTGAATTATCAGTTGCTTAGCTACCCACTCCAGTCTCGCCCTGTGTATCAATCCGAGCACTCGTGCTGCAATATTTATCACAGCGTAAAAGATGGACGTTAATTAACCCAAACCAACAGACCCATGCATTGAAAACCAACCAGTCGGTCTGTACAGTCATATCATCAATCGTCCTCCGCATACTGGTGTAATCTGTGCAAAAACTGTCATCGCGACTTAGCTACCTATTCGAAGCCATTCCTAGCACGCTGCGCCCCTATCGCTGGCTTTGTATTGCGCTATTCATTGCCACGTCCGTCGTGATGAGCATTGGCATCGCCAAGAATTTTGTAGTGAACATGTCGCCAGAGGTCTGGTTTGAAGAGGGCGCAGCGCCCCTTGAGATTAGGAATGCCTTTCGGCAGCATTTTGGCAGTGACGAAGGTGTATACATTGTCTATAAACCGGAATCCGGCGATGTTTTTTCGGACACTGCGCTGCGCACCCTCGCCGCATTACACCAGGAAATCGAAGCCGCCAGTTTACACCCAGAGCCGAACGAATTAGCCCGCATTGTGCAAGTTGATAGCCTTATCAACGCGCGCTATCAAATCGCCGACGGCGACACCTTAACCGCAAAGAAGCTGATTGGTAATAGCCTACCCAGCACTGACAGCGAGCGCGAAAATCGCCGCGCCATTGCGCTCAGTCAAGACAGCTTTGCTCGCGTATTCCACTCCCAAGATTTTATATACGGCGGTATTCGCCTAAAAACCAATTTTGGCGCCGTACCGACTGATAATGACTTTAATAGCGCATTAGCGGATACCACAAATCTACTCCAGACCGATTCTTTTGATTTTGGTTTAGATGCGACTGCACCCCTCGCGGTTGATAGCAGTGCGGAAGTCAGCGACGTCGAGTTTGTCTCAGTGCAGCTAGACGAATACCTCCGGTTCATGACTGCGCTTAGAGTGATTACGGAGCAAGAAAAATATGCTGGGTTTGAACTCCACTTTGTCGGCAATCCGGTGACGATGGAATTCATAATGAAAAGCATTGTAGAAGCCGCAGAGCTATTGCTGGCAATGGTCGCACTGGTGGTAATTCTGCTATGGCTATTATTTCGCTCCTTTAGCGCCGTCGTATGGCCACTATTGGTTGTGGTTATCTCCGCACTGTGGGCGATTGGACTAGGTAGCTGGCTGGGCATGGCCTACACCACGATGTTAGCGCTCACTTTTATGCTCGTGCTCGCTGTTGGTATAGCCAGCTGTGTGCACGTGCTAAGCGCCTATACCCTGTTCAGTCGGGAAGGTAAAAATCACGAACAAGCCATGAGCTTAGCCTACCGAAAAACGGGCACGCCGATTCTTCTCACCTCACTGACCACCATGGTCGGTATGTTGGCACTCACTCTCACAGACATGCCTATTATCGCTACATTCGGCATAACCTCGGCACTTGCGGTGGGCTTTGCGTTTTTGCTGATTTTTGGGCTATTACCGGCATTATTGGATATTTGGCACCCACGTCTTGCTGCCCAAAACGATATTACTTCGCAAGGTAAGAAGCCGCTTATCGACTTGCAGCCTATGTTAGCTTGGATTGCAGGCTTTACGGAGCGCCGCGCCAAATCCATTGTTGTTGCCTACATTGGTATTTTTATACTGCTGATCTACGGGGCATTAGAATTAAAAATCGATACTAATTTTTCCAAACTAGCGAGGGAAGGCACTCCCGTCGATATTGCAATGAAGGTAGTAGATAAAGACATGATGGGCGGCATGGGCCTTGAGGTATTAATGGACTTTAAAGAAAACGACGCCCTGAAAGATCCCCGTGTATTACAAGCAATTAGCGACTTGCAGAGTCATATTAAGGACAACTATTCGGACAAAGTCGTCAAAACCTTATCGCTCGCAAACATTGTGCAAGACAGCAATCAGGTAATGCACAATAATGACCCGAGCTACCACCGCATTCCCAGCGACCCGCAGCTTGCTGCGCAACTCCTGTATTTGTTCAATAATGCTAACCCAGCCGATCGCCGCGAATTGGTCAGTGACAATTACGACACCAGCCACATCTCGTTCATGCTAAGAAATGCAGGCACGAATGAATACACCCCCTTCTTTGATCAATTAGATCGGGACGTTGAGCGTATTTTTGGCCCGCTCAAAGCCGACTACCCCGACATGACGATTAACACCACTGGCACATTTCATCTGATGATGGAGCTTATGGACCACGTGGCATGGACGCAATTAAAGAGCTTTAGCTTTGCGCTGATTATTATCACGGTATTAATGATACTCACCCTCGGCTCACCCCAGGCTGGCGTCATCTCGATGATTCCAAACCTCCTGCCGGCGGTATTCACCTTCGGCGTTATGGGTTGGTTTGGCGTTCCCCTCGACAGCGACACGCTACTTGTTGCGCCAATAATTATTGGCCTAGCCGTCGACGATACGATTCATTTTCTTACCCACTACCGCTACGCGTGGATTGAAAGCGGAAATGTTGGCGTCGCGGTGCGAACCACATTACGAGAAGTAGGTCAGGCCGTCGTGTTCACCAGTTTAATTCTGGGCTTGGGATTTGCCGTTCTCGGCTTTGCCGGTTACCTAGGGCTCGCCAAGCCGGGCCTATTTGGCGCATTGGCTATCTTCGTTGCCTCGCTGTCAGACCTGTTATTTTTGCCCGCATTAATGCATTGGCTCAAGCCCAACCTAGGCCGCGACAAACTGCTCAAGCATGAGCTGACGACCGGCTCTCAAGCATGATACTTAATAATCAAATAATGGAGTTAAGCAAATGTTGAAAATAAAATCATTTATGCTCGGCACGCTATGTAGCCTTGCCACACTGGGCCTTAGCGCCAGTGAGCAAAGCGGCCATGCCATTATGGAAAAAATGGATCGGCAGCAGCGCGAAATTTCTGACGGCACGATGATGCGCATGCAATTATCTACCTGCAAATTTGGCCATAAAAACAAGCAGATTAGCTGTGTCGATACGCCTCGCGTAAAAGTACTGGAATCGGTTTCCAAGCAATATGGCCCCCAGAAAAAAGACAGCAAGGGTATTTCCATTGTCCTCGAACCAGCGAGCGAACGCGGTATTGGCATGCTTACCTACAACTACGACGACACCACTAAAGATACAGAATCATGGCTGTATCTGTCGGCACTCGGCAAGGTCAAGCGTATGGCCAGTGGCAATGGCGAAGACAGTGAACCAGTCTCGGTGTTCGGTTCTGAATTCACTACCGAAGACATGGAGAGCGGCAACACTGATGAATACACCTACCAAATATTGCAGGCAGGGCCCTTTGGCGATCGCCAGGTTTGGGTTATAGAAGCGACGCCCAAGCCTGTACGTGCAGCAAAAACAGAATACAGCAAGCTGCTTTACTGGGTCGATCAGGAACGCTACACCCTGCTTAAGGCCCAAACCTACGACAAGCGCGGCAAACCCTTTAAGCAAATACTATTCAAGGATATTGAGAAAATTAACGACTACTGGCTTGCCAGAGACGTTACCCTCATCAATCTGCAGTCCCAGCGACTGTCCAATATGAAAACTGAATCGATTACCATGAACGTCACCGTAGACGACGAGTTTCTGACCCAGCGCACCCTCACCGACTTTGCCTTTCGCGAAAAAACCCTTGAAGCATTGAGAAAGAATTTCCAATGAAAAAGCCAAGCACGCTGCATAAGTTCACTACTGTTACTGCACTGTGTTGCTCCCTTGCGGCGCACGCCGATGATTTTCTTGGCGGCGACGATTTCGCCTTTGATTCATCTGCGCTAGAAGTGAACGAGTCCAGTTGGACCGACGGTTTTAAAACGGCGCTGGAACACAGCCACACGCAAATTCCCGGCGATGCTAGCCGCGAACAAAGCAGTGTGCGTGTGGTATACGAAGGTAATGTCGCCGAGGGTGTGTACCTGAACGTAGATAATCGATATCGCTACTTTTGGCACAATGATGATCTCGCAGAAAATCGCGGCGACGCCTACGGGCACAACAAGTTGCAACGCGCATGGCTGCAATACAGCCGGGGGGCCTGCTCAAGCACACTCGGGCGACAAACTCTAATCTGGGGAACCGTTGAAGGCACCTTTGTCACCGACATCGTCACCCCCTTTGATTACACCGAACAGCTACTAACGGACTACGGCAGTGTACGCCTTGCCCAGGATATGCTCGTTGGTGAATGTTTTTCTAGTCAAAGCCAGTTACAGGTGTTCTACACACCCGAAGCTCGCACGGACATCTACCAACATCATCCACTCATCGTCGATATCGCGCCGGGCTTTCCCCGCGCCAGGCTCGACATTGACCCTGAAGAAGAATGGGGCTTGCGCTACAAATGGCTCGGGGACGGCTACGACTTAAGCCTAATGTATGCGAGGCTCTACGATAATAATCCCACGCCCATGCTAAGAGGTGACGCCGGCCCGAGCCCAGCGGACATTATCGGCGGAGCACTTGGGCAGATCACCGGCGACAACGCAATTCCGGACGGCTACCGCGTTGAACCAGCCTTGGCGCAATTCAATCTTGTTGGCGCCGCTAGCGCCATCGCTATTGGCCGTTTATTACTCAAGGTAGAGGCCGCCTATCGCAGCGAACAACTGATCGCCTTCAGTGATGACACGACAGAACGCTACGACGCTGCAGTGGGGTTTGAATACACCACCACAAGCAATCACATTATTAATGCCGGTATTTGGGGCACCCATTTAAGTAACGATGCGATTGCGGTAAATGATACTCAAGTACTCAGCCTAGGTTGGCGCAAAACCTTTCTAAACGACAACTTAGTGATGAGCTTACTAGGCAACTGGTCGTCGAACCCCCGCTTTGCCAGCGCAACCATTCTTGCTGATTACAGGTGGAACGATTACTGGAGTACCGCTTTCGCGATAAGCGCCGCCGACCTAGGCGAACTCGGCGAGAATAACCCCATTGTGGCCGCCGAAGAGTCTGCAACAATGAGTATTAAATATGAATTCTGATGTCCGCCGCCAAAAAATAATTGACGCCGCCATTACAGTATTATTAGAAAAAGGCGTCGCCGCCAGTCGTATGAACGATTTTGTCAACGCATCAGGTTTGAGCAAGGGCGGCGTATACCACCATTTCGACAGCAAAGAAGATCTTCTCATTGGCGTGCTGAATAGCTTTTTAGAGAATAACCTCGATCGCATCAAATTAGACATCAACCCCAATGAGTCAGCCTACGAACAACTCAAGCGTTTAATGCACGGCCACGAAGAGCTCATGATTGAACTCGGTAAATACAATCAGTTATTTTTAGACTTCTTTGCGCAAGCAAAATTTTTACCGCGTTTTCGCGAACTAATGCATTATCAATATCAGCTTTTCCACACCTTGCTCGCTGACATCATCCGGCTCGGAATTAAGCAAAAGGAATTCAAATCAACAACCGATGCCAATGCAATTGCCTCAGGCTTACGCGGGGTATTCGACGGCATTGGTATTGCATTGATGATTGCCCCAGAGAAGATTGATTTCCCCCGCTATGCCATTGACAGTGCAATGGCAATGGTCGATGGCATACTAAAAAAGTAATATCGTCGTCTAGGCTTGCGCTACCTTTGCGGAAACAGCCAGAGCCTTTTTACGTCCCATGTCTGGTTTTAACCAGTGCATTAGCGCCGGCAAGAAAAACAAATCTGACAGTAAGGCTACCATGATTGCCGCAAACCC
>NZ_JBFJWS010000171.1:0-6754 GCF_041623545.1 Zhongshania sp.
CAGCGCGGGCAAACTTTCAGGCAGCGTAAAAAATACGAATTCCTTTGTCGGGTGCGGGGTATCCGGCCGATGCGTGCAGGGGGTTTCAAAATTTATTACGCCCCAATCGGCATCCAAGTAATAGGGCCGTATCCACTGCAAAATTGACTGTGTTCCCGATTGGGGGCTGCTACTGCGTATTATCGCCCCCGGCTGATCCTTTGGTACTTCATTTCTCGGTGTTATTTCTAATGGATCCAAATACCGACGGCCAAAAGCAACATCACCGCCGAACATGAAGCGCACCTGCTGATCTCGATCTGGAATTAGCGCTACTTCACCGATATCGAGGGACGACTCCGTGAGTGGCGCAAGTAAATTGACAACAGTAAATTCGCTGCGATAATTTGCCGCCTCGATTTTAAGCAGGCGATTGCGACGCGGTAAATTTGTCAGAATAAAACGGCCTTCGCTATCGCTAGTCGTCGTTACGCCACTACTATCAACAAAGCTCAGCTGCACGAAAGGCAGCGGCTCACCTGCAAGATTGACTACCCGGCCACTAAGGCTAATTAGTGTACCCTCATAGTTGGCTCGATAATTTTTTTCATCACTTGAATACTGAGTATTTAAATTTACCCCGCCCGGCCCGCCCGCACCGCAAGCCACCAATAGCGGCAGAAGTACAAGACTAAGAAGGGAGCTGCCTAAAACCCTGTTTACAGGTAAATAATGCATGTCTGAATTTCCCATTAGTCACAGCGAAGATACCTTTAGCTGTGTAAAAAATAATAACGACTGCCGAAATCTAGCGCGGTAGTAAAAAATCAGAATCGCTTATTAGGCTAAAAAAGTAATTAGCGGCAAAGTCCGTTTAATTACTACTACTAAACCAACCGCCTTTTTGGTCCCTATTAAGTTTGCGTAATTCCACCGCGGCGCGCTCGTAACTAATACGCTCGGCAATCAGTTCTCGATAAATTAAATCGGCCGTTTTACGCCGTTTTATCGCTTCGCCAGCATCAAGAACAGACTCTATTAAATCCATTAGCCACCGGAGTATTAGCGGACGATGATCGGCGTCTTCTGTATCCTCACTGCCATTTTCAAGCGGAAGACTATCTGCCAAAATACGTCTAACACGCTGTAACTCCACTTGGCTCTCTTCATTTTGCAACTCGGTGCGCTCTTCAACATCGTCTAACAAAGCGATCAAATATTCCTGTTCTAACACATTATAATGTGCCGCCCCGGCCAACTCGCGCAAAGCTGGCAAGGAAGTTTCAATGGTGCCATTGCGAACAATTTCACCAAGGGAATAGTATTTATCCCAAGCTTGGCACTTATACACAAAATCCAAGCCCGTACCTTTAATGTTCTGCATGCCCATTAAGCGATTGGTCAAACCCGGTGGCGTATTATCGATAATGGTATTGATAACCTCATTACCATCGGCATGATAATTTTCTAAAACAACAATACTCTCAACAAACCAAGCGCTAAGCTGCAGCGTAATAGCGCTAATATTATGGCCTTCCGCGCACACTTCGAACTCTTCAAGTCGCCTTACATCATACTCAAACTGCTGACGTAGCTCCTCGATATAATCACCATGCACACTATGAAGAAACTCCCTAAGCCGCGTGCTATCGGCAAAGGTCTCAGCTTTGGCGGCGGCCTCGGTCAAACCCAATCCCCGCAACATGGCCAGCAGCCGCCCCTGAACCTCAGCAAAAGTTTGCGGCACCCGCAGGCGATTGGCTATCGACACTAAACGCGCGCCGGCGGTTACAGCATCGACCTCCGCCATAGTTTGCTCAATATACGCATCCCAAGCGCTGTGTAAGTAGTTTTGTAAGCCGTCGAGATTACCGCCTATCAAAACATGACGATCAGCACTGAGTTCCTCTGCCATTAATGCGGCAAACACTTTCGAGCGCGACACCCGGTCAGCGCGATTATTAATCAAGGTGCTCACCCAAATATTGGGGTCCGCTGCTAGACTGTGCTCATCAAAACCTAAGCGTCGCCAATTACTCAGTGACGCCAAACGTTCATTGGCCGACATGCCATTAGCAAAAATCAAACTTCGCCCTCTTACCCGGGCTGGGGGAAACACTTTTAGCACGCCAATGTCCGGCACCATATTGTCGGCCATTTCTTTATAAGCAAAGTCTCTAGGAATACCCAAGCCTTCCCCCATCGTCGCGACCAAAGCAATATTATTGGGATGCTCCTCGTAGGGGAATCGCGCCAGAATATCTTCGGGGATTCGAGCGGCCTGACGATAATCAATATAGTGCAGTTCAGTATTCTTCGCCCTGGCTTCGTCTTCAAGCAAGGGCAGCATACTTACTTCGGTAGTTAGCATAACCGCGTTGCGCGGTACAAATTTTTGCATAACCTTGGGAATTTCTATCCCCGACGGCCCCTGTAAATCTTCGTGGTCTGGGTAGCAATTCGTCACAGTCGAAATATCGTCGCGCATCCACTGCTGCTGTAGAATTTCAATATAGCGCGGCGTTAAGCCCATGCATTCCCAAAGAAACGTATTCGCTCCAAGCTTCGCGGCCATGCGCACTAGGTTAACCTGTTCCCAAATAGTCGCTTTATCATAAGGCCTGAATAAAAACAGTTCTTTCATTGGCGCGTTGGCAGGCGCATACAAAAACATGGCTTCACAGCCTGTTGTTTTAGAAACAATTGAGTAACCGAGACCATTGATCAACGCGGCTTTTAAGCGCTCGGTTCCAGACTTCCCGCGGGAGCCCCAGCCGCCGATCACCAAAGGTAAACGCTGGCGGCCACGGCGCATTAACACGCCCATTGCCATATGCCGGGAAAAGAATCCTGCTGCAAATACGAAGCAGAACAAGGCCAGCTGGCTGATCGTATTGTGGTAAACCGAATACAAATATTGTTGGGCAGAAAGCCAGTATTCATCAAGTATTACCGGCAGCGGAATAAATGCAGGGAAAAATCGCCGTACCCGGGGCTCCACAACCGCCGGTTGCCGCGGCCATTCGCTATAGGCTTTAATCCCCACCGTAAAGCCCAGCGCAGTGACGGCCTCCAAATACCGACGCGGATCCTGTTCATTCTGGGCATTGCGCAACGCCGCGTAATGGGCAAACTTCCAACTAAGAATAAATTTAGCGCGCGCTCGTTGCCACACACCGTCCGGTGGCACGAGCTCAGTTATCCCCTCTGCGGTATAAATACATAGGGTTTTAGTCGGCCAGCTTGTATCTAAGACTGAGATTAACTGATCCGGCAGCGGCAACCAGGGGCGCCAGCCACCTTCATCATCGATATGCAGTGGTTCCCCCGGAACGGTGGTTGGGCTCATTTCACACAAACCTTCCGGCGGAGCGTAGTCTAGACCGTAAAACACCTTACCGCGCCAGTGGGGATAATTCTGACGTTTATCAGTGGCAGGATGGCGCACCTCATGGAGAACGCGCCACAGCCGCAGTTTTTCTTTGTAACCCGCGGTTAAACGCACTGTATTCTTAGACACTTGCGCGTCCAGACCATGACGTTTACGGCCCAATAGCGCCAGTGTTCGCCCCAACTCCTCGCGATCGCTGCCCGCGGGAAGATTAACCCGCACACTTTTGTGCATTGCCAGCGCATCAACACCTTCTTGCAAGTATTTGAGTAAGGGCGGTGCACTCTGAATAGCCCACAGCTCTTCTCGACCGATAGCAGCAAACCGCCGAATACTGGTCAGTGGATGATGTTGATTCAGTTCACTAAGGGCATCGCGCAAGCGCTGGTAAAAATGCTCGACTTGCGCACTTTTTTGCCCCTGACGATGCAATACCGGGCAGTATTCAATAAGCGCCCTGAGCAGCAGTTCATCGTCTTCCACTTGTAAGCGATTAAGTATGAGCGTCAACAAATCTTCACCGCTTACCTTGTCGGCCAGCTGCGGTAACGCCAGCACCAGTTCCATGCGCACAGCAGGGTCTCGATCAACTGCCAGCCCGGGCAGCAAATCTGCAACAACATCATTGGGTAAACGCTGCAGTCCGTTGATAAGTCCCTGGCGAACAAAGCCACTGGGATCATTTGGGATATCGCCTAGCAGCGCCCGCGCCTCGGGTATACGGTCAAAATGTTCACAGAGAACCGTCACCACTCGATAACGATAAAAAAGCGCATCGGGACTCTCTGTGTCCTGCAAACGAAGTTTAACTGCGCGGGCAAAATATTCTGGTTGTAAAAAGGCAATAACGCTCAGCGCCTCACACTGCAGCCAAACCGAGCGGCGCTGATCCTGACAAATCTGATAAATATAGCTAATCGTGTCAGCCTGTACCGGCAAATTATCTACCGGCAGGGTACGCAGTGTTTTCGATAAACACTCAAACGCAGCCTGAGCCAAGCGCCGACTTCTGCGATGGGTGCAATATGCTAGGGTATGTCCCTCTACATCTAAGCGACGCCAATGTGCTTGCACCGCTTCCTCATTACTCGCCAAGGCATTTTCAACGAACAGGCCCGCAAATAAATTGCACAGCATCACCGCCTTCTGCTCTAATTCTGACAAGTGTTTTAAATAGCGATCGCGTATCGCCTCTAGCCCAAACCAGCGTGAGAGCGCACGTAAATCGCCGCGAATTTGACGGCGACTACAGCCAAGCTTGTTTAAGTACAAGGCGATATGGTAACGGCCATCAGCATCAGAATTTGCTGATTGGTACTCTTTTACAAAAATAGCATACCAATTTTCCTGCTGATTTAATTTGCGCTCGACGGCGTCTAGCTCTTTCACCAACAGCTCTAAAATACGCACCCGTAAATCAGGTACGGTCAATACGTTTTCTTTGCGATCGAATTGATTCAAAAATTCTATTGCAAGGGTTTTCACCGGCTTGGTATAGATCGGCCGGTCGATAGCCGATAACTGACTAAGTAACAATTGTTCTATGGCTTTAATTTGATTTTTCATTGCGCTATTCCACTACGGCCATGCCATCACGCTGATAGCGATAGCGTAATACTCGCAAATCTCTAAATGCGGTTTCTCGCGGGCTAAAATCTTTCAAGCCACGACGTTCATGACTATCTAAACTCAATTCGATTCCCGCTTCCGGCCCACCACTCCCGTCATTCACTCTAAGATAAGCTCTAGCATTCCAACGCCACCGTGGCTGCCACCAAATACGTTCAAGCCCCAGCCCTGCGGCTTGCTGTAAATAGCCATTCCCGCGATCGCTATCACCAAGGTATTGTGTGAGGCTGTAATCAAGATCGATTTTCCAGTCGCCATATAGCTGCTGCCAAGTCACCCCGGCGCGGGCATTATCGACAAACTGATTATCACTGTGCTGATTGCCGGTCAGTTTAAATTCACCTTGCAGAATACTGTCACGGTAGGGTGCGTAATCGACATCCAACTGATAACGCCATCCGTCGCGGTGAGTATCCCGATAGCGGTTAAAAACATCAATGTCCATTGCACCGGTGTCGATACGCTGAATATCGGCCAAATCAAGACTTAACTCGCGGACAAAAACCGCAAACTCATGACTTAAACCAGCTTTATAATTAAAATCTCGGGGGATTTTTATTGCAAAATCGCCATTCAGTGACCACGCCTGATCGAGATATGCATTATCGCTTAGCTGATAATATCCATCTAATTTAAAGTGCGCAGTCCAAGGCCGCCCGCTGGGGTAGAGATCCAGCCAATTTTCACTGCCAATCGAGTAATTATCAGCATTTACACGGCGCTCAAATACATCGCTGCGCAAGTAAGCGTGATTCCAATTATCAAGCTTTTTGCGGAAGTGCGCACCGAGCTCTAAAGCGCGCTGCTTTTCTGCGCTTGCCTGTAAGCCCAGCACACTGCGTTCACTGTACTTAACATAAGCGCCAATAGTCGCCCAACTGTCGCGCTGCGGCTCCTCCCCAAACAAAGCAAATCCAGGCTCCCCCGCCCCGGTATCACCCAGTGTCGTCGCTCTTTCTTGCAACACAGTTAACGCTGGCTGATAGAACCGGTAATCCGCCAAGGACTCGGCAGCCAAATCCGCGTCAATTTGTTGCAATGAATGCACGCGAAACAAGCCCCTCGTAGTCTTAAATGCGGCGGCAACATTAAAGTCGCCACCCGGATGAAACAGATATTTTCGCTCGACTTTGTCGTTTGTAAACTGATCTACGCGCAACCATTTGGCGTCGTGCATATACATAGTCAGCGGCGTTTGCGAATTCGCCGCCAACACCCTAGTTTGCTGTTCATCGTCCACACTGAACCACTGCCCAGCACTCAAGTACTCGACTTTCACACTGGCAAGGTTTTGACGCAGTGGATCAACAAAAGCCAAAACGACGCGATGTTCACCCGCCGGCAAGGGAAATTCGCGGCTCAGTACTTGCTCACTGAGGTACATTTTTTCAAGAAGCTGATCATCAAGCTGCAACGCAATTTTTGCCGGCACTGCCTTGCGGTAACTGGGTGTTATTGCTCGTACCGTCACCCGCAAACGAGATTGCTCAGGGGCGTCAATGAAAGCGGCAAAGCTCTCGCCTGCCCGAATATCCATACCGTCGGGCAAGGCATTACCTAAGACCCTACGCAGGCCGGCCGACTCAGATACTGCCGGCCAATTGCGCGCAAGTTTGGCACTGCCAGCCATGCTCAAAATAAGCTCTTCTTTACGCCATTCACTACGCGTATTCAGTAGGGCCAACAAATTTGCCACCGGCGCTTGCTCGCGCTGAGCGTAAGCAGCGGCCTGCAATTTAGCAAAGCTTTCCACAG
>NZ_JBFJWS010000172.1:0-6744 GCF_041623545.1 Zhongshania sp.
GTTGATTGCGGAGGTCTTGAGATCCTCTTTGGCTAGCGCCAAGGGGCTGATTATTAACCAATCTTCGATCGCTAGCTATGCGCCAGCGACCGTGTACGGAGTGACCAAAGCGGCGTTGAATTCGCTTACCTACGGTATGGCGAATGTCTATTCCGAAGACGGAATTAGGGTGAATGCCATTGCGCCGGGCATTATGGAAACGGCGGCTAGCAAGCAGAGCTTAAGTCAGGAAACCTATGACCGGGTGCAGGCTATGCAGCTATCAGATCTTCATGGCAAGGCCGAAGATATTGCTAATTTGGCGATCTTCCTTGCCTCGGAGGAAGGGCGGTTTATTAACTGCGAAATTGTAAATTGCGACGCCGGTAGCCGCTTGCGAGGGTGGCGGGCTTAGTCACCTTATTTATGTTAGTTATGGGCGGGAGCCAGCTCGTTGGCGACATAGCGCTGGCCTGATTGCGGTGCGCTTTTCTCCTGTGGCGTAGTGCTAAGCCTCCCTTTTTTTTGAGATTGATTATAAAAATATGCAGTTTAAAGGTTTTTTTACGGTTTAATCGTGGTTGTCAGCGTCGGTTAACTGGCTGTTTTTAAAAACATTTTTTTTGTAGCCGTTTGGTGCGGTGATCGACGTAGGTAATATACGCAGCCGAATTACTTTAATACTTTCCTAAAAGCGTTTAATTTAGTTTATGCTTAATTCATTGGATTATAAAAAGACTAATAAATGAAATGCGCAATCTGCTGTAGGGCTTGCGCGGGAGATGTTAAATGGCCGTAAGTAATAAGCTCCGTCTTTTCCATCGTATTATTGAAGTTCGCGCATTATATGAAGCTGCCGCATTCACTGTTCTCAAACCCCTGCTTCACGACAGCCGTCATGGCGACGGCCACGGCGTTATGGTTATTCCCGGTTTTATGGCCAACGATGTTCTAACAGCGCAATTGCGCGGCTCCCTAAATCTTATGGGGTATACCGCGGTGGGTTGGGGTAATGGCGCAAATTTTGGTATGCGTAAAGATGTCTTTGAAAAAACCATGAAAGAAGTGAGGCGCCTTAACGCAGAAACGGGTGGGCCAATCACATTAATAGGGTGGAGTCTGGGTGGTTTTTACGCGCGTGCTCTTGCCAATAGTGAACCGGATTTAATTCGGCAGGTGATTACGCTGGGTTCACCCTTTAATGTTTCTCTTGTGGCGACAGATGCAATTGAGAGTAAAAATGTTCGCAGACTGTATAAATTATTAAACCCTGCCGATCATGATGAGCTGTCGCATTATTCTGAATTGGTCAATAAAACACCGCCGGTGCCATTTACTTCGGTTTTTACTTGCAGTGACGGTATTGCCGATTGGCAGATGTGTGTAGACAAGAGTGAGAGTGATCACTGCCAGAATATTCGTATTCGCGCCAGTCATGCAGGTATGACTCACAATGCTTTAGTGTTGTATTTGCTACACAAGTTGCTTCCGCAGCAGCGCGATAATTGGAAGCCATTGCGTCTAGGTAAAGTAGCCCGAAACTTGTTGCAAATGACCAGCTTTACCAAGCGGGCGATCGCACCGAGAATGGCGTAGTTGTCACGTATTGAGTCGAGAGTCATTTTTACTATTCAGAAACAAAGGTGATTTAATGCGCAGGCTTATGTGCATTAATTGGGTTGGCACTCTATAATTATAAATTCGCCGATCATTTTGGAGCGTTTATGCTGCAGTTTAACCCTATCGATGCCGCGCTATTATTTTTAGAGAGCGCGGGAACCCCGTTTCATGTATCAACTGTCAGTGTCTACGATCCCTCGACGTGTCCGGGTAAGCCGCCGAGCTTTGAAGATATTGTTGAGGCAGTGCGGGTGAGTTTGCCCGCCGCGCCGGCGTTTCGTCGAAAGATTGTGCGGGTGGCCTTTGATGTTGATCACCCTTATTGGGTTGAGGACAAAGACTTCGACTTGGATTTTCATATGCGCCATATCGCGCTGCCCAAGCCAGGTAACTGGACGCAGTTTCGCGAACAGGTGTCGCGCTTAATCTCTAGGCCCCTCGATCTAGCGCGAGCGCCGTGGGAGATGACCGTTATCGAGGGTTTAGATGGCATTGAAGGTCTTCCTAAAGGTTGTTTTGCCACCGTGCTAAAAGTGCATCACTGCGCGGTTGACGGTAAGACGGGTGTGGCAATCATTAATGCGCTTCACCAAGATAGCCCAGATAAAATGCCTGCTGTTATCGAAGACAATTGGCAGCCAGAGGCCGAGCCGTCCAGTTTGAGTTTAATGCGTCGCGCGGCGATCAACAGTATTCGCAGCCCTTTTGTACTGGTTCGTCCAGTGTTAGCGAATGCAACCGCATTGGTGAAGAGTGTATTCGCGCAAAGTAGCGAAGACGATATTGACTTGAAAGCGCCGCCCAGCATGCTCAACGGACCGATTTCGGCACATCGAATCTTTGATTACGCAGTTTGCTCACTCGAAGATATGAAGCGAGTTCGGCGTTCGGTGGAAGGCGCAACAATTAATGATGTTTGTCTGACAATCGTTGCACAGGGCATGCGTCGCTACCTCGCCGCTAAGAAAGGTTTACCGAAAGAGTCCCTTGTTACGGTGGTGCCAATCTCGATACGCACCCCAGACAGTGCCGACGCGACGGGTAACCAGATAGCGATTACCCGAGTATCAATGCGCACCGATATTGCCGACCCCATTGAGCGGCTGCGTTCAATTACCGTGCAGACTGGCAAGAAAAAGGCCATGCAAGACGGTGTGGTGATGTCGGTATTGCTGAAAGTGGTTTATAAACTACCCGGCGCATTAATCGGCGCAGTTGCGCGCGCTGTACCCCTTGTGGTGGCTAACGGAAGTTCATTTTGTAATACGATGGTGACAAATGTGCCGGGGCCAGCGACGCCAATCTATTTTCTTGGCGCTAAAGCAGTAAAACTATTTGGCAGTCCACCGCTAATGGATGGCGGCGGTGTATTGCATAGTGTTGGTAGTTATAACGGCCAGTTCATGTTCTCGTTTGTTGCCTGTCGCAAGATGGTGCCCGATGCTGATTTTTATCGTGAATGCCTTGAAGTGGCCGCGCAGGAAGTCATTGCTGCGGCAGACAAAGTGAGTGCTGCCGCCGACAAAGAAAGCGTGTAAGGACTCCGATTGCTAAGGCGCGCATAGCGTTTTAGCAATCGCTTCATCGATCAGTGTTCGCGGTGCTTTTTGCATCAGTGCCGATACATGCCCACCTGTACACCAGCTAATCTTAGGTTGCTGCCAATGCTGCCAAAGTGCGTTGATTTGTTCGATCGGAACAAACTGATCACCGGTAGCGGCGAACATGAAACGGCAATCATGTGGGACGCGTGGCTTGAGTGATAAGGGCGAGACAACGCTCTGGATCGCGCGGTCACGGTCAGCATCATAGCCCGCCGCTGCCATTAGGCGTCGTTCCAAGGAGCTGGCTAAATAATCTCCGGTTGCCATCATATCCGCGGGTGGCACGCCGGCGATAACGCAATCTAAATTGTCTTCAATGCTTGCCAATACCGCGCTGGTGTAAGCGCCCAAGGAAATGCCGGAGATGCCTATTTTCGTCGCGCCCTGTTTGCGAATCCAGCCTATGAGCCTGCGTAGATCCCAGATTGCCTGGGACTCAGCGTGAACAAAATCCATCGGCGACAAGGCCATGAATTTCGCACCATTAAATCCTTTGGGGGCGCGTGGGCCATGTACCGGCAACGTGAATAAAGCAATGTTTACCTTCATCGTTGCAAAGATATGCTTGGCTCTAAAGGCGGCAAAATCTTGCTTGGGGTTGCCCATGCCAAAGCCATGAACGCAAATTAACCACGGCGCGGGTTCTTTTCTGCGTAGTATCAATGCATGGCTTGTTTTGTTTTCCGTGTAGCTCAGCCAGCGGTCACTTCCTGGTAGCGCGGCGGGCGGCAGATAGCCGCTTTCCACTTTAAGGTATTCGCACTCTAATCCGCCAAGCCGTAAGCTCGTAATCTCACAAGATTCTATCTCGGGCGGCTGTTGGTGATAGCTTTCTGGTTTGTCTAGCCAGCCATTTTTAATAAATATTTCGTGGGCTGCCTTGGATTCGGCAACCACTTCGGTGAGTAAGGTGGCTGACGGCAACGGTGCAAGCCACGCCATGAGGCTTAAAAAGGCGTTGTCTACGGCCACTTTGGCGCTGTAGGCCAGGTTGGGTAATGGGGCGGGTATATCCTGCAATTTAGGTTGCAGATGTAATTGGAACCAACCGCTAGCAATAAACGCGCAAATAGAAACACCAAACATTGCGGCAGCAATTAGGGCGCCGTAGCTCAGGGCGATGGGGAATGCCAGCAGGGCGCCAACGACGCCGCCGAGCGCCGCGTGTTGCGGGCCACGCAGATCGGGGTTGAGTAACATTCGCATGCCACCGGCAATCATTAATGCCGCCGGCAATGTTGTAAAGATGAGAGCATTTTTGGCGTAGTAGCCGCTATAGATAAGTAGCGTAAGGCCAGTTGCAAGTGGAAGCCATGCGCTAATAAATCTCATATGCCACATTTTTATTGGTACCTATATTGGGTGATTAATCATGTCTAACTGAGCAATGGTTAATGGCGAGCGCCGCGCGCAAAAAGTGCGCTGCTCAATAGGGTCGCGCTGGGGTCGGGCGCGCTCTCTGTTGGGGTGACAGGACGTTGGCTGCGCAGGTCGTAAGACACAACACGTTGTGCAAAGCGCCAGCGGCCGTCGTCTTCTTTGCGGTAGCGGTCGATATAGCGAACGGCCATGGTGTCTTCGATCCAGCCGCCACTGCGATCGGGAATAATATGGTAGGCAAGTGCGTAGACTTCACCTTCGCCTTCATTGCCGTTAACAGAAATTAAATGGTTGCAAATGTGGTGACCGCTATAGCGCATATAAGGGAATGCATTTTCTAAAAAATCTACGTAGTCTTCGGCGCAACCATCAAACGTGTCGCCGTGAGTATCGGTGGCATCGTGAGTGTAAAGATCACGTAGCAGTGCGGGATCTTTGCGATCTACGCCGCGAGAGTACAAGGCCACAAGTTCGCGTATTGCGTCTTTGGCAAGCAAAGTGTTGAGGGCATCTTGGTCGATATTCATTTACGAACTCCTTTAGCGTTGACACGATTTAACCGGCGGTTATCCCGTTGTCGATATTGATAACCGCGCCGTGATAGCCTGCGGCGGCGTCGGTGGCGAGAAACGCGACCATCTCGGCTACGTGTTCGATTTCCACTAAGCCTCGCAGGGGTGAATAGCGCTTCAATAATTCTGGGTCGGGATTGCGTAAATTGCGAAAACCTTGGGCAAGCTCGGTCATCATGCCGCCGGGCGCTACGCAGTTAAAACGTATGCCTTGGTGCATGTACTCCATTGCAAGTGATTTAGTGAGATGTGTTAGCGCTGCTTTACTTGCCGTGTATCCGGCTAAGTAGGCCTGACCCATATGTGCGGCGCAGGACGTGACATTGACGACGGCGCCCTTATTGGCGAGTAATTGTGGCAGGGCGGCTTGGATTAAATAGAATGGTGCACTGAGATTTACAGCGAGGGTTTTTTCCCACTGGATATCGTTCATTTCGGCACTGTGGCAGGGAATAAATACCGCTGCGATATTGCACAGGGCGTCGAGTCGGCCGCAAGATTCTAGCGCGGCGGTAACTGCCGCGCGGCAGTTATCTGCGCTGCTTAAATCGGTCGCATAGGCAAGTGCGTGAACGCCAATATCGCGACATTCCTGCGCTGTTTTTTCAAGTGCCCCGGCGTTGATGTCAACTAGGCAAACATCAGCGCCGGCACGGGCCAGCGTCAGTGCCGTGGCCCTGCCGAGTCCCGCCGCGGCGCCGGTAATGAGTGCGGCCTTGCCATGCATGCTACTGGGCGCGGGCATGATGCTTCTCCTTTGGAATAGGGGCATGAGGGTGATGTTACTGTGCAAAACTAAAGCCGCCGTTAACCGGGTAGGTTTGCCCAGTAATCCACGCGGCGGCATCGGAACACAGAAATAAGGTCATGCCGGCAACGTCTTCGCCTTGACCAAAACGGCGCAGGGTGTAGCGCGAGAGTTGTGATTTTACGCGATCATTCGCGTAAAAAGCCGCCAATTCGTCTTCACTTAATTGGGGCTCTAACGTGGACAGTGAAATGGCGTTGGCGGTAATTCCATAGCGGCCCGCCTCCTTAGCGATTGAGCGCATAAAACCGTTGGCACCCGCTTTTGCCGCCGAGTAGGCGGCGAGACGTGCTTCACCGACGCGGCCAGAGTCCGATACTATTGTCACAATTCGCCCCTTACCCTGCTTAACCATGCCGGGTAACGCAATATGGCAGCAATTCATGACACCCTTTAAATTGGTGTGAAAGAATCGGTCCCAATCCTCTGGCGCGCTTTCCCAAAATAGTGGCGAGAGTTGCATCGTCGCTGACGGCCCAGCATTCCCCGCATTATTGACTAGCAGTGTGATCGGGCCTAGCGCCTTCTCTGCGAAATGCATTGCGGCCTGAACTGACGCGTGGTCGCCAACATCAGCTTGGGCGGCCACGGCGGGAATGCCTAGGGCGAGTATCTCGTCGGCAACGGCTTGGGCCCGCTCGCTTACAAAATCGTTAACGGCGATGCCGCCGGCATTATGGTGCGCCAGCGCCAAGGCTATTGCTCGACCGGCGCCTTGGCCCGCGCCGGTCACAAAGGCGATTTGGCCGTTTAAATCCAATGGGTCTTTGCCAATCATTGA
>NZ_JBFJWS010000173.1:0-6695 GCF_041623545.1 Zhongshania sp.
AATACATCTTCATCGTGGTTAACCGCATGGTAATGTAATACGACTTTATCGCCTTTCTTTATATTGTATCCGTTCCATTCAATATCTTGGGTCGCCGTCCGGCGCATCGCAATAAACGCGGTGTTGTAGCGGAGCATTTCTTCAACGGCATCGGCGATATCTTCTGGGTGGTCGACGAGGTGTTGAAGCTGGTCTGGGTGTTCCATTAACAGGCGCATGCCATGGGCCGTTGCGGTGCGGGTACTTTCGTTGCCGCCAACCATAATCAATATAAACATCCAGGCGAACATTTCTTCGGTGACTTTTTGGCCGTCAACTTCACCGTTTAATAAGGCTTCAACAACCTGGCTAGTTGGGTTTGCGCGCTGCTTAGCGGCAAGCTCTGCGGCATAACCCATGACTTCAAAACTCACCGTGTTGGCTTCGTCGCGACTGGTGGCGAGGTCTGGGTCATCGGCGAAGGCCATGATGTTCGTCCATTCAAAAAACTGCTTGCGGTCTTCTTGGGGAACACCCAATAACTCGAGAATTGCCATTAAGGGCAGTTCTGCGGCGACATCTTCGACAAACTCACATTCGCCCTTGCTGGCAACACGATCAATAATTGCGCGCGCACTCTGACGCAGCCAAGTTTCCATATTGTTCACTGCTTTGGGAGTAAAGGCATCTCGAACAATTTTGCGGTACTTCATGTGCTTAGGTGGATCCATGGAGATGATGATGTTCTCCTGCATTATTGCTTGGATCTCTTTCTCGCTTTCGTGCACTTCCATTGGAAATGCGCCCTGCAAGTTTGACGAAAACAGGTCTGGGTTCTGTGAGACAAAGTCCAGTGCATCGCGCTTAACAACTGCCCAATACGGTACACCATTCTCCGGATCTTCCATGTACATCATTGACCCTTGCGCACGAATTCGAGCTAATTCTTCGTAGGGCATTCCATTTTGATAGGTATCCAAGCTCAGTAGGTTGGCAAAAGGGCACTGACTCATTTTATTTCCTCAACAATGTTGTCCATAAGGACGGTATTTATTCTTTATCGGCCAAACTCTTGGCGATGGTGCCTGCCAACCATATCAATGCTGGATATGATAAGGGAGGGAAAATTAGGTCAATACACAAGCCTAAACGGTCAGCTTCCATTAGGCGTGGTCTGTTTCCTGGGTTGTCAATTATGTTGCTTATGCGGCGAGTAGGCCTAGTCTTCCTTGGTTTGCACTCGCTAGGGTCTATTGTCTACTGCATAATATGAAGTCGATATTATAAAAATAAGGAATAAGTCGTAATGAAGGTAATTCGCTTGCTCGGGGTAGCGGTGCTAACTCTGGCGCTCTCGGTGTATTTTTTAGTACGTAACATCGGCAGTGGTCTTGGTGCTCTGAGCGTAGAGAATGGCAATTGGATTACGAACGTTAGCACCGGTTCGAGTGATGCCGGAATCATGCTAAAGGCGACCATCGCTATGGGCGGGCTGTTGGCCTCGACCCGTGAAAACTCCATGTATTACCGTTTAGACTCATTAGACGAAGAGCCGCTACGTCTGAATTGCCGCTATCGAATTGAAGGTATGGACTACGATGCCGATTGGTGGAGTATCACGGCCTACGGTTGGGACAATTTCCTGATGCCGAATCAGCAAAAGCGCTACTCCTTCAATAACGAGAATATCGTCCGCCGCGCAGATGGTAGTTGGGTGATTTATGTGGCCGCCGAGGAGCAAACGGTAAACTGGTTACCTGTCGGGCCTTCGGGGGCGCCGTCTTGGCGTAAGCGTTCAGGGCACGACTTTGATTTGTTGTTGCGACTATATACGCCCGGTAAGGCCTATCTTGAGGCGCCGCAATCGGCGCCCCTACCGACAGTTACGCTGGAGGGCTGCTCATGAAATTGCTTAAATGGTGTCTTGGTATTCTGCTCTGCGCCTATCTTGGTCAGTATCTGTTAGCACTTGTATTACCGAATCTTGTGATGGAGCTTCTCTACCAGCGAGGTGGCGTAAAGCAGGCTTACAACACTTTGTATATTAAACCGCGCGCGGACGAAACCAGCCGTGAAATCGTGCGGCCCAGTCCAGATCTATTCTATGGTAGTTGTATCTACAACTTAGCTGAAGGGCCGCTGTTGATTGAGGCTAAAGTGCCGGAGCGCTATTGGTCTATGCAATTTTACCAGATGAATACCGATAACTACGCCGGTATGAGCAATCGCCGCGATGAGCATTACCGCATTGGTACGCTCGTTAGGGTGATCTTGATCGGTCCTGGCAGCAATCCTAAGGACTACTCCGGCGAAGTGATACAGTCGCCGAGTCAGCGGGGCATTGTGCTGTTGCGGGCATCGGGGATAGGCGAACCCTCTGGCGCCATAGCGGCGCTTGAACAGAGCCGTTGCGGTCCGGTGTAGACCTGCCGTGCGACACATGCGGTCGTAAAGGCTTACATCAAGTAAAATTTGAGGCACTGTCATCGGGCGGTGAAATACGCTAAGTGATCGATAAAAAACACCCCACTTAGTGATGTTAGAAGATACGAGGATAAAAAATTATGTCGTCAAAACACCTGCTAGACCCTGAACTGTCCCCATTGCTTGAATTTTCACCGCCGGGTTTCACCTTTACCGACGAGATACTGCCCTGGTATCGGGAGCAACAAAGCGCGGCATTGGTAATGGGTGATGCTCAGGCCGCAGGTGTAGAGAGAACGGAAATAGAGGTCTCTGGCCCAGATGGTAATGTCCGTTGTTTGCTATACATTCCAGCGAAGGTAAATGGCACTGCTTACTTACATATCCACGGCGGTGGCTACATTATTGGCAGTGCTGCCGGGTCCGATGAGAATAATATCGCCGTTGCCGCCGCGCTGGGCATCGTCGTGTTGTCCGTGGACTACCGCCTAGCCCCCGAAGTATCCATACCTGGACCATTAGACGACTGCTATGCGGGTTTGGCGTGGCTGCATGAGAACGCGCACACGCTTGGCGTGGATCGCAAGCGCATTGCCGTTGGCGGTGAAAGTGCCGGCGGCGGCCTCGCGGCCGCACTCGCAATCCTAGCCCGCGATAAAGGTGAGTACGCAATATGTCATCAACAGCTTACCTACCCAATGCTGGACAACCTCACTGGTTCAGCAGGGCATGAGGGCGACCCCTTGGTGGGCGAGTTTGTGTGGACAAGAGCGCACAATCAATTTGCTTGGAAGCGTTATCTGGGTGATGCAGAAGCTATTGCCCCCCAAGTACCGGCGCGAGTTGAACGCTACGAAGGGCTGCCACCGACGTGGATTTTCACCGGCGCCCTCGACCTATTCAGAGATGAGAATATTCGCTATGCACAGAAACTACTGCAAGCCGGAGTGCCCACTGACTTTGTTATGTATGCGGGCGCCTGCCATGCCTTTCAAATAATACCTGGCGCGGCACTGGGTGAGCGGTATAAAGTGGATTTTTTGGCGGGTTTAGCGCGGGGCTTGGGCCTGTAGGTGCTGTGAAATATTGATTCGATCCGTCTGTAAATAACGAGGGAAAAGTAATGGCCGCGGCGAATAGTGAAGAACTTGAAATGTTTCGTGACATGGTTGTGCGATTCTTAGAGCAGGAGGTTGTCCCTGTTTACGATGACTGGGAGCGCGATCATTTAATGCCAAAGGCCTTTTGGCGCACAATGGGTGAAGCCGGCCTGCTGCTAGTAGATATGCCAGAACAGTACGGCACCGCGGGTGCTGAAGTTGATGTTTGCATGATGATTCAGGAAGAAATGTGCAAGCTGGGCTTTATTTCGCTGGCGAGTGGTTACGGCATACACAGTAATATCGTCGCGCCTTACATCAACAATATTGCCACTGAGCAGCAAAAGGAACAGTGGCTCCCGAAAATGGCCAGCGGTGAAACTGTTGCAGCGATTGCCATGACCGAACCGGGCGCAGGCAGCGATTTAGCAGGTATGCGCACAAATGCCGTAAAAGATGGCGATGAGTATATTCTCAACGGCTCTAAAACTTTTATCACTAACGGCGTACACGCCGATCTCGTGATTGTATGCGCAAAAACAGACCCGAGTGCGGGCTCTAAAGGTATCTCGCTGTTTTTAGTCGACACATCGCTACCTGGATTTTCTCGCGGTAAGAAGATCGAAAAAATGGGGCAGCATTGCAGCGATACGGCAGAGCTGTTCTTCTCGGATATGCGTATCCCCGCAAATGCATTGTTAGGTGAAGAAGGCAAAGGATTTATCTACCTCATGGAAGAGCTGCCTAGAGAGCGCTTGGGCTGCGCCACTCATGCGGTCTATTTGGCGGAGTGCGCCTTAGGTTTGGCGGCCAGCTATGTCAGCGAGCGGAAAGCTTTTGGCCAAGCGGTGAGCCAATTTCAAAATACGCGTTTTAAATTGGCATCTTGTAAAACTGAAATTGAATTATCTAAAGCCCTACTAGAAAAGTACATTGGTCTATTTAAAGAAGGCAGAATGACCACCGAGCACGCGTCAATTATTAAACTGGCATCGACGGAAATGTCACTGAAAGTCATTGATGAATGTTTGCAAATGCATGGTGGTTACGGATATACCGACGAATATCCTATTTCTCGTCTATACCGCGATGCTCGTGTGCAAACGATTTACGCTGGTACCTCAGAAATAATGCGTGAAGTTATTGCTCGGTCTGTTGTTGGGCGGTGAACTGCTCACTGGTATCGCCATGCTGCTTGCGTTGTTGTCGCCTCTGAAACACAGGCAATGTCAGCAGCTGCATAGGGCAGCTTTGCCACGCCTAGCTTTAGCGTCTGAAGGAGGTAATTATAAAAACGCATGAATTGGCACAAACTGTTAAGAGCTTGTCGCGTTCGGTAATGGTTTTGCGCTACCGCGGCTCTATATGCCAGTGGCCCTTATTTGATATTGATAAATGGAGATTGGGATTTATTCTTTCAGTTGCTATTCCTTGCGTTTCAATTTGATCATAATACAAAAAATCGCCTTCAATAAACAAAACAGAAAGGGCTCTATACTATGAACTATGCTACCGACCCTCGCTTCGATTATGCCCGTAAGCAAATTCAGGCAGTCAATGATGAGAATTACACTTCGGTGCTTGACCTGTTTGATCGGGCCTGCGCTGAATTTGCCGACCGAATTGCGTTTAGCTGTTTGGGGCAGGACGTTACGTTTCGTCAAATAGATGAGATGTCGCGTGATTTTGCCGCCTATCTGCGTAGTGATGCGGGCTTGGAACTTGGTGATCGCGTGGCGATTCAATTGCCCAACTTGATTCAGTATCCAGTAGCCGCTTGGGGAATTATCCGCGCCGGTTTGGTGTTGGTAAATACCAATCCACTTTACACCGAGCGAGAGTTGCGCCACCAATTTCAAGACAGCGGCGCCAAGGCGGTGGTGATGCTCAGCGACTTTGTTGCGGCAGCCGAAAAGGTGATTCCTGATACGGATATCAAACTGCTAATCGCCACTAATGTTTTTGACATGATGGAAGCGCAGCCCGCGCCGGAACATAATCTCGGCGCTTCAGTGACACTGATTACCTTGCCAGCGGCGATGGATCTCGGCAAAGGTAAGACACTGCCAGCGCTGCGTCCCACCTTAGATGATTTGGCAGTACTGCAATACACCGGTGGTACGACGGGCGTTGCCAAGGGCGCTATGCTCTGTCACGGCAATATTGTGGGTGGGGTCGGGCAAGGCCTTAAACACCTTGAAGATGACGAGGATGACACAGCACCACTGCTGATTGCCCCGCTGCCTATTTACCATATCTTTGGGTTTGCCTTATATCTCTGTTCAAACTTCGCCTTAGGCGGCCGCTCCGTATTAATTCCCGATCCACGCGATCTCGGGGGCTTGTTGGAGGTGATGAAGTCTGTACCGTTCACTGGATTTGCCGGGGTTAACACAATGTTTGTTGGCTTGATGGCAAATGAAAAATTTGACCAAGTTGACTGGTCAAGCCTAAAGAGCTCCATCGCGGGCGGCGCTGCACTGGTGCCAGATGTTGCGCGTGAATGGGAGCGCCGAACCAATTCCAAGCTCCTTGAGGGCTACGGACTTTCTGAAACCACGGCGACGTTAACGTTAAATGTGCCTTCCACGCGCCGTATAGGCAGTGTTGGTCAAGCCATGGGTTTTCAGGAAGTAAAGCTGGTGAACAGCGCCGGCAAGGTTGTTGCAGACGGCGAAGAGGGTGAGCTTTGGGTGCGGGGCCCTCAGGTGATGATGGGCTACTGGGGGCGTCCTGAAGCGACTGACGAAGCAATCGACCCAGAGGGTTTTTTCAAAACCGGCGATGTCGCCGTTAAACTTGATAAAGGCTTCTATAAGATCGTTGACCGAATCAAAGACATGATTCTGGTATCCGGTTTTAATGTGTATCCCAACGAAATCGAAAACGTCTTGTGCGGTCACCCTGACGTACTCGAATGCGCGGTAGTTGGCGTTAATGATGAACGTACCGGCGAAGCGGTAAAAGCTTTTGTGGTACGCCGAAATAGTAATTTGACCGAGGCCGTGCTTAGAGAGTTTTGTCGCCAAGACCTCACGGCTTACAAGGTTCCAAAATTTATTGAGTTTCGCGATGATCTGCCTAAATCCAATGTTGGCAAAATTTTACGGCGTGAATTGCGCTAATCGAAAAGGATTTAAACTGGTGGTGAAGCGTTGAGGGTGGGAATGTGTCCATTCTCTATCTGTAAAC
>NZ_JBFJWS010000174.1:0-6684 GCF_041623545.1 Zhongshania sp.
GCTCGGCCTAGTTTGGCAAAGATGCCTTATCATGATCAGTGGTTGGCGATCGTGGCAGCTTCTCAGGGGAAGCTGAAGGCTGGGCAAGAGGTGCTGTCCTATTATCGAATTCACGATGACAATGCTGTTATGGATGCGAAGCGGAAAGGTAGGTCTAGTAAGGTTCAGCGCGCCAGCAAAAAGCATGAACATGTTATGGCTCTGATTAAAGTTGTTATTGAGTCGGGGTTACTGGCGGGAGCCGATCAGTTGTTGTTGGAAGAGTTGAACTCATTGCTTTCTGCGAATACACGCGTCGTATTTAATGTGAAATTACGAGCATTCTTGCGCCAAAATCGCGAATACTTTTTGCGACTAGCGGACGATCAAGAAAAGTTTATTCGCAAACTCTGCCGGGGGCGTCGCTATTTCTACCTTATGCCATTTTCGTGATTTTCGATTCATTGGTCGAGTTGATCTTGCCAGGTAAACGCTAATATGGGTTCCGATATCGTACCGGTGACGGTGGTTGTCTGCTGCTATAATCAGCAAGACTATATTGTCGATTGTGTGAAAGGCGTATTTTCCCAGGACTACCCCGTTTTTGAATTTATATTCTCGGATGATTGCTCAACTGATAGCTGTTTTGATTTTTTGCAAAAGGCGGTTGCGGAGTTTGGTAAGGGCAGAAATGTCGTGGTGCGCCGCAATGATAAGAACTTAGGTTTAATTGATCATATAAACTTAGTGTTGGGATTGGCGCAGGGGGAGTTGTTGGTCCTGGCCGCGGGCGACGACATATCGCTGCCGCAAAGAGTGTCCCGCTTAGTTGATACGTACCAGTCCAATGATAAACCAATGTTGATCCACTCTAAGGCATTGGTTATCGACCAACTTGGTGATTTGACTGGGGAAGTTGTGCCTGCGGAGGAGCTGCGCCGAGTACCTATGATCGGCGATGTGGCGTTCTTTTGCAGTATATACCTCGGTGCAAGCGGGGCATGGTCGCGAGAACTGCTCGACCGATTTGGCTCAATTAACTATCGCTACACATACGAAGATTTAGTTATGGGTTTTAGGGCGGCACTGTGTGGGCGAGTCGCTTATTTAGATGAGGCAGTTTTGCACTATCGTGAGGGCGTCGGTGTGTCGTCCGCTTGGCGCGGGGTTGAAACTATCGAGAGTCGTTTGGCGCGAATTCGACTAGAACGCGACACATTGTTGCAGCGGATAGACGATGTGCGGCATTTCACGGGAGTGATGCCGGTGTGGTTTGCATCCTTGCGCAAGCGCGCGTCGCGTTTAATCGTTCGGGCGGACTTTTACGAGAATCGACGGGCATTGTTGAAACACCTTTTTTTGATGCCGCGTGCGTTTTTATCTGGCATTAGCACGGAGTTTAAGTTCGTTAGAAATATTATGGGCAGCGCGAAAAGTAGTGGATTACATTGAATATTTATCTCCGGATTATTATTAAGGGAAAGTGGCTTTGAAACTAGCGACATTAATAGAGTTGCCTTTGTGCGGAGACGACCGGGGGTCC
Organism: Zhongshania sp.; assembly: GCF_041623545.1. Lineage (GTDB taxonomy): Bacteria > Pseudomonadota > Gammaproteobacteria > Pseudomonadales > Spongiibacteraceae > Spongiibacter. The sequence continues at coordinate 1,523 of NZ_JBFJWS010000174.1, forward strand.
CTGGTCGCGATTGAAGCCGGCGACACGGTGCCGTTTGAGATCAAGCGCGTTTATTATATTTTTGGCACAAAAGTTGGTGTTTCTCGAGGCTTTCATGCTCATAAATGTCTGGATCAGGTGCTAGTGTGTTTGTCTGGCTCCTGCAGAATAATTTTGGATGACGGAAGTGTTCGTGAAGAAGTTGTGCTCGATAGTTCCGTGACTGGCTTGTTGATCGATAAGCCCATCTGGCGAGAGATGCATGATTTTACGGCAGATTGTGTGTTGTTAGTGCTAGCGAATAAGCATTACAACGAGGATGATTACATCCGTAGTTATGAAGATTTCAAGAGTAGTGTGCAATGAAAATGCCTAAGGGGAAGACGCTATCGCTTCGTTTAGCTGAAGTAGGTGATGCTGAGTTTATTTACCGTCTGCGCGTAGACCCTAGTTACAATCAGCACCTTTCGGTGGTGGATGGTACGAGCGACGATCAGCGGGAGTGGTTGCGTAAATACAAAGAACGCGAGTCCCGCGGCGAAGAATATTATTTCATTATCTTCAGGACATCGGATCAATTCCCGCTGGGAACAATTCGCCTTTATGACTTTGTTGGTGGTCGTAAGTCCTTCGGCATCGGTAGTTGGATTGTTGCCGATCAAAAAAGCCGTTTCTCAGCGTTAGAGAGCGTTTTGCTGGCCTATGATTTTGGTTTCAGCGAGCTGGGTTTTGAGGCCTGTCATATGGATGTACGTAAAGATAATGAGAAAGTCGTGAGCTTTCATCGGAAGTCTGGGGCGCTACTGTGTCGTGAAGATGATGTGAATGTGTATTTCACAATGACGCGGGAGATATTCGATAATTTTTCAAATCGTTTTCGCCCGCTGTTAACTCCGGTTGTGGCATAGTTTGATGGTATCTTTTTTAGACCTTAAAGCTATTAATTTCCAGTATCGTGATGAGCTCATGGAGGCAGCTGCTAGGGTTATTGATTCTGGTTGGTATATTCGCGGTGCTGAGGTTGAATTATTTGAGCAGGAATTCGCTCACTATTGCGGCGTCAGGCAATGTGTGGGAGTTGGTAACGGGCTGGATGCCATAAGCCTTGCTTTGCGTGGCTGGATTGAATTGGGGCGCGTGGATATTGGAGACGAGGTAATCGTCCCCGCAAACACCTATATCGCCAGTATTCTCGCAATACTTGAAAGCGGATTGGTCCCTGTTTTGGTAGAGCCTGAAATACGCGGTTTTAATATGCCCGCAGCTAATTTGGCGTCTGCGTTAACTGAAAAGACAAGGGTTATACTTCCGGTTCACCTCTATGGCGAGTTAGTGGATATGCCGTCGGTGATGGAGTTTGCTCAGGCCCATAAACTGCTTGTTTTAGAGGACGCTGCACAGGCACACGGCGCCGCGGTCGGTGACCGGCGCTCTGGGAGCTGGGGTGACGCTGCAGCGTTTAGTTTTTATCCGGGTAAAAATTTAGGTGCGTTAGGTGACGCGGGAGCGTTGACCACGAATGATGCTGAGCTGGCCGATATAGTTAGGTCTATCGCTAATTACGGAAGTCATCAAAAATACCAAAATGATGTTCGCGGTGTTAATAGTAGGCTTGATGAGCTGCAGGCCGCTTTTTTGCGGGTCAAACTAAAATATTTGGATAAAGAAATCTCTCAGCGCCGTGCCATTGCCGCCTTGTATCTTCAGCACATCCAAAATTCCAGCATTGTGCTGCCCAGCTGGGACCGTTCAGCGTCTCATGTATTTCATTTGTTTGTCGTGCGTAGTGATCGCCGCGATGAGTTGCAGGCTTATTTACTGGAAAATGGTATTCAGGCTGCAATTCATTACCCGATTCCGCCTCATAAGCAAGGCGCGCTTGCCAAGTATCACGATATGCAATTACCGCTTACCGAATTATTGCATGAGCAAGTTTTAAGTTTGCCGATAAGCCCTGTAATGACTAACTCAGAGGTGGAAAAAGTGATCTCCGTGTGCAACTCGTGGTGTTAATGCTGTGGCTGGGGGAGGCGTGTTAAATAAAGTGGTCTCACGATTGTCTCGTTTGTTATCGGGGCCCATTCCTAAGTCGATTTTGTCTGTTCATGAGGGGCTGCCCCGATCAGGGGAAAAAATCTGTTTTTTTGCGTCCTATGATGAAAAAAGTGCGGTCTCTCCCTTTGTTTACGCCTACTTACAAGAATTGCGGGATTGTGATTTCGATATTGTATTCTGTGTGACTAGCGAAGATGTTGACGATGGGCATCTGGAGCGCTTGCGTACGCTATGCCATAAAGTGGTCCATCGAGGAAATGTCGGTTATGACTTTGCGTCGTGGGCGAGCTGTTTTTATGTGCTGGATAGTATGGCGCACTGGGAGGCCTTGCTAATAACCAATGACAGTATTTTGGGACCACTGACTCCGTTGCAGCCATTGTTCACGCAGATGGACGCCTCGCCAGAGCTGGTCTGGGGGCTGACGGAGTCCTTTGAGCGGGCATATCATTTACAATCGTTTTTTCTCTATTTTTCGCAGTCGGCAATTCAGTCGAGGGCATTTCGCAAGTTTTGGCGAAGGGTGACAGTCGTCGACGAGAAGTTTGATCTTATCAAACGCTATGAAATTGGTTTGTCGACGCAAATGCAAAAAGCCGGCTTTAAGCTGGAAGCGGCTTTTCCTCACGCAGACATTATCGACGCCTGTCGAGAGCTCGGTGGCGGATTTCAGTACGAAGACATGCTCGACAGTAAAAAGTTGAATGCGCCCTTATATTGCTGGTATGAAATGGTAGAGTGTTTGGCCTTTCCGTTTATAAAGTCAGATGTAGTGAAAAACAACCGATATCAATCTCAGCACTACAGCGCTCTTGCGCGCATTTTAGAGAAGACTCGTGTCCCAGTGTCGAGGGAGTATGTGAGGTCGCTTATAATTTCGACGCAATGATTGTCCTGGCCATATTGAATAGCGTAACCGGAGCGTAGTCGCCATGATGTCGTGGTAGTGATGTTAATATGTCCGCTTCACGGTGCTTTTGCTCATATTTCTATCTCGAACGCAGTATAATTCGCGGCTCGGTGAGTAACGTATTCCTAAAATTTTAGTCTGTATGCCTGCGATTGCTCTTTTATTTCTATTTTATTCAATAAGTTAGAGTCATTTATGTTGTTGTCAAAAAGAGAGGATTGGCTGGGTAATATCCGTGGGGATGTTCTTGCCGGTTTAGTTGTAGCCCTCGCGTTGATCCCCGAAGCCATCGCCTTTTCCATTATCGCCGGCGTTGACCCCAAAGTCGGCCTGTATGCCTCGTTCTGTATTGCCGTAGTAACCGCCATTGTCGGTGGGCGCCCAGGCATGATCTCGGCCGCCACTGGCGCGATGGCCCTGCTGATGGTTACCTTGGTTAAAGAGCACGGTTTGCAGTATTTGCTAGCCGCGACCTTGTTAACCGGGGCTTTTCAGATTGTCGCGGGCTATTTCAAACTGGGTCAATTGATGAGCTTTGTGTCGCGCTCGGTGGTTACCGGTTTTGTAAACGCCTTGGCGATACTCATTTTTATGGCGCAATTGCCGGAGCTGACCAATGTTACCTGGCATGTCTATGCGATGACCGCAGCGGGGCTTGGGATCATCTATTTGTTCCCACTCTTGCCGGTAATTGGCAAGGTGATTCCCTCGCCGCTGGTGTGTATTCTGAGTTTGACGGCGTTTAGCCTGTTAGTGGGCTTGGATATCCGCACGGTCGGCGATATGGGCGAGCTGCCAGATACCCTACCGCTCTTTCTCTGGCCAGAAGTCCCGTTGAATATGGAAACCTTGGCGATTATCTTTCCCTACTCCGCGGCATTGGCCGTGGTCGGTTTGTTGGAGTCATTAATGACGGCGACAATCGTTGATGACCTTACTGACACAAGTAGTGATAAGAACCGCGAGTGCAAGGGCCAGGGTGTCGCTAATATCTTTTCAGGTTTGTTAGGCGGTATGGCGGGTTGCGCCATGATTGGTCAGTCGGTCATTAATGTTAAATCGGGTGGTCGCGGCCGGCTATCGACCATGGTCGCTGGCGTCATGCTATTAACGATGGTTGTATTCCTGAGTGATCTCGTGTCAATTATCCCTATGGCTGCATTGGTCGCGGTAATGATTATGGTGTCGATTGGTACCTTTAATTGGGGCTCAGTGACCAATCTAAAATCAAACCCGCTTTCGAGCAATGTGGTGATGATTGCGACTGTTGCGGTGGTGGTGTGGACTCATAATTTGGCCTTTGGTGTATTTGTTGGCGTGTTATTGGCTGCATTATTCTTTGCCAATAAAGTTAGCCATTTTATGTATGTTGACAGCCAACTGGATGATGACAGCCAAGCGCGTCGCTATCGGGTGATTGGTCAGGTATTCTTTAATTCAGCAGATAAATTCGTTGCCTTTTTTGACTTTAAAGAAGCTAACGAAAAGGTGATTATTGATTTGAGTCGCGCCCATTTTTGGGATGTGTCTGCCGTAGCGGCCCTGGATAAGGTTGTATTAAAGTTTCGCCGTGAAGGCGCAGACGTTGAGTTGATTGGTTTGAATGAGGCCAGTGAAACTATCGTCGACCGCTTTGGTGTTCACGATAAGCCGGAAGAAATTGAAAAAGTTCTCGGAGGGCACTAATGAATAATAATTATATATTGGCATGCATTGATGGCGCGAGTCTGACAACCGCGGTTTGCGATTATAGCGCGTGGCTGTCGGAAAAAACTGGCGCGCCAGTAAAGCTGCTGCACAACTTGGAACATCGCCCTCAGGCGCCGCTTGCTGATTTGAGTGGCAGTATCGGTCTTGGCAGCCAAGAAGAGCTGTTAGAAGAGCTTATTAAGGTTGAGCAGCACCGCAGTCGCCTGTTGATGGAAAAAGGTAAGCTTATGCTGGATGCCGCGCGCCAACGCGTCGAAGCCGATGGGGTGAGCGATGTTGATACCTGGCAGCGTCATGGCAGTCTTCAGGAAACCCTAGTTGAACATGAGCATGATATTCGGGTTCTTGTCATGGGTGTGCGGGGCGATGAGCACCGCGAAGGCCAGTTGGGCGCACATTTAGAAACCGTTATTCGCGCCTTGCATAAGCCAGTGCTGGTTGTAAACAAAGCCTTTACCAAACCCCAGAGAGTCATGCTGGCCTACGACGGTCAAGAGGCAGCACGTAA
>NZ_JBFJWS010000175.1:0-6616 GCF_041623545.1 Zhongshania sp.
AACGACCACACGCCAAACATGATGGTTTTGGCGTGACCGGGGTACTGCTTTTTAATGGTTACTACCGCCATGCGATAGGAGCAGCCTTCCGGTGGCAGGTAGAAGTCGACAATTTCGGGGAACTGACGCTGTAGCAAGGGCACCAATACTTCGTTTAATGCAACGCCGAGCACGGCGGGTTCATCTGGGGGTCTACCGGTATAAGTGCTGTGATAAATTGGCTCGCGGCGGTGGGTGATGTGAGTCACCGTAAAAACCGGGAAGCGATCAACCTCGTTGTAGTAACCCGTGTGGTCGCCATAGGGGCCTTCGTCAGCCATCTCTTCTGGGTCGATATAACCTTCTAAAATAAACTCGGCGCTGGCGGGTACTTGTAAGTCATTGGTGAGGCTGGTGGTGAGTTCGGTTTTGCTGCCCCGCAATAATCCGGCAAAGGCGTATTCGCTGAGGCTGTCGGGCACCGGCGTGACGGCGCCCAATGTGGTTGCAGGGTCGGCGCCGAGGGCGACGGATACCGGAAACTTTTCACCGGGGTGAGCCTTTTTGAATTCTTGAAAGTCTAGAGCGCCGCCGCGATGGGACAGCCAGCGCATAATCACTTTGTTCTTAGCGATTAATTGCATGCGGTAGATGCCAAGGTTCTGGCGTTCTTTGTGCGGCCCACGGGTAATGACCAGTGGCCAAGTAATTAATGGCGCCGCATCGTCGGGCCAGCAGGTTTGAATCGGTAAAGTGTTGAGGTCAACGGCATCGCCTTCTATGGCAATTTGCTGGCAGGGGGCGCCGCTGATTAATTTTGGCCCCATATTCAACACCTGTTTGAATATCGGCAATTTGCTCCAAGCGTCACGCAGACCTTTTGGTGGATCTGGCTGGCGGAGAAAGGCCAGTAATTCACCGACTTCATGCAGGGCTTTTATGTCGTCTTTGCCCATGCCCATGGCTACACGCTTTTCAGTGCCGAATAAATTCGCCAGTACCGGAATGTTATAACCAATGGGGTTTTCGAACAGTAGCGCAGGGCCACCGGCGCGCAATACCCGATCACAAATCTCAGTCATTTCGAGATTGGGATCAACAGGATGCTTGATACGTTTCAGCTCGCCCTTGGCTTCGAGGTCGGCAATGAATTCTCTGAGGTCTTTATACATAGGGAAGGTCTGACGTCGGAAGTCGGATGTCGGAGGCAGCTGTGCGCCACCTCCGATTCATACTATCAAACTTGAAGTGCGGAGTGATTTTTTGTTTTGGCGCCAGACGTCAGACATCCGACGCCCGACTCACTTCCTTTTCATTGAATCAAAAAACTCGGCATTGGTCTTGGTGTCTTTGAGCTTGTCGATCAAGAATTCAATCGCTGCGGTGTCTTCCATGCCGTGCAGCAATTTACGCAGTATCCACATTCTGGCCAGCTCTTCTTCACCGGTCAGGAGTTCTTCGCGACGGGTGCCGGAGCGGCGGATGTTGATAGCGGGGTAAACGCGTTTCTCGGCGATTTTACGGTCGAGGTGCAATTCGTTGTTGCCCGTGCCTTTAAATTCTTCGTAGATGACTTCGTCCATTTTGGAGCCGGTGTCGATCAGCGCGGTGGCGATGATTGACAAGCTGCCGCCTTCTTCGACATTACGCGCAGCGCCAAAGAAACGCTTGGGGCGCTCCAGTGCGTGGGCGTCGACACCACCGGTCAGTACCTTGCCAGAGCTCGGGACGATGGTGTTGTAGGCGCGAGCCAGACGGGTAACCGAGTCGAGAAGAATGACGACGTCGCGCTTATGTTCAACCAAACGCTTCGCTTTTTCGATAACCATTTCCGCCACTTGCACGTGACGGGCTGGTGGCTCGTCAAAGGTGGAGGCGACAACTTCGGCGCCGCGCACACCAACCGAGCGCTGCATCTCGGTGACTTCTTCTGGGCGTTCGTCGATCAGTAAAACGATGACGTAGCACTCGGGGTTATTTCGGATGATACTCGATGCAATATTCTGCAGCATCAAGGTCTTACCCGCTTTTGGCGGTGCGACGATCAAGCCGCGCTGGCCTTTGCCGATAGGCGCTGCGAGGTCGATAATTCGACCAGTTAAATCTTCGGTAGAGCCGGTGCCCAATTCTAGGGTAAGGCGCTCGTTAGGGAACAGTGGTGTAAGGTTTTCAAAGAGAACTTTGTTCTTGGACTGCTCGGGGCGGGTGAAGTTAACTTCGTCTACTTTGAGCAATGCAAAGTAGCGTTCGCCTTCTTTGGGTGGCCGAATCTTGCCGGCGATGCTGTCGCCAGTGCGCAAATTAAAGCGTCTGATCTGGCTGGGTGATACATAGATGTCGTCGGGGCCGGCCAAGTAGGAGCAGTCGGCAGAGCGCAAAAAGCCGAAGCCGTCTTGCAGGATTTCTAATACGCCGTCGCCGTGGATATCTTCGCCGCTTTTCGCGTGGCGCTTCAGTATGGAGAAGATGATGTCCTGTTTCCGCGAACGGGAGACATTGTCGAGGCCAATTTCTTTGGCGATGTCGAGTAATTCTTGTGCTGGTTTAGTTTTTAGATCGGTAAGATTCATAGGTATATGGGTTTAGTGGTATCAATTAGACGAGATATGAGCGAGACGCAGGAACGGCAGAATCGGAAAGCCGAAACGAACTCGACGTGTGTAGCAGGAGCGAAAATAAGGTTAATTATTGGGTGTTCTTTGAAGGATCGTCAGCACTCTACCATTGAAAGTCAGAGGCGTCTAGTCTTTAAGCTCAGTAAAATTGCGCGGCGTGGCCGCGCAATTTCGAATTACAGCGCTGCGTTAATAAAATCGAGCAGCTGAGTTTTAGACAGCGCGCCGACCTTAGTCGCTTCAGCGTTACCGCCTTTGAATATAATCAAAGTTGGAATGCCGCGTACGCTGAATTTCTGTGGGGTATCGCTATTGGCGTCAACATCGATTTTGCAGATCTTGATTTTGCCAGCGAATTCAACCGCCACTTCTTCCAATACGGGGGCGATCATTTTGCAGGGACCACACCACTCTGCCCAGAAATCGACCAGTACAGGTACGTCTGACTTCAGCACGTCTTCTTCAAAGCTGCTGTCGGTGACGTGAACGATGTTGTCGCTCATGTTATTTCTCCGATTACACATCATAAAATTGAGGATGTGCGATGATAGCACAGGATTTAGGCGGAAGTGAAAACAGACAGGGGTGTAAATTTGACTGTAGGTCCGTATATTGCGGCCATCGATATGGGCTCAAATAGCTTTCATTTACTGATTGCTCAGTTGCTGGGTTCCGAGTGGACACGCTGCTTTGTTGCTGAGCGCAAGGTGCAATTGGCGGCGGGCAGTGCCAGCGGGGAATTGGACGGCGCCGCTCAAATTCGGGCCCTCAACTGCCTGGCAGAGTTTAAGCAGATATTGCAGCCCTATGGTGCCGTGCCACTGCATATTGTCGCAACGGCTTCCCTGCGGGGCATGCGTAATGCGGATTATTTTTGCAAACAAGTGCACAGCTTACTTGGGGTGACCCCGGAAATTGTTAGCGGGGAGCAAGAGGCAGAACTCGTTTATCTTGGCGTTTGCAGTGGCGCAGTGAACTTGGGTGTTGAAGCGTTGGTGGTGGATATTGGCGGCGGCAGTACGGAGTTTGCCCTCGGGCGGGGGGCGCGCATGCTGCGCGGACGCAGCGTTGCCGTGGGTTGTTTAAGCTATTTGCGTTATTTCCCCGGCGGACGATTAGATCAGAAAAATTTTGATGCCGCGGTCGGTGCCGCGCGGATAGAATTTGACCGCGTCGTAGCGCAATTAGCATTGCCCGCCGCGGTAAACGTTATTGGTTGCTCTGGAACCTTGGTGGCGGTAGAGCAGGTCCTTAATACCCGCAGTGGCCGCAGTGATGGAATTTACCGTGCAGATTTGCAGACTTTGATACTAGACCTGCGCGGCTTCGATAGTTTGGACTTGGTAAATTTTGCGGGTTTGCCGGCTGATCGCCAGTCCATTTTTGGTTCCGGGCTAGCGATTGTGCTGGCCTTGTTTGAAGCCTTGAATATCGAGATGATGCGTGTTTCTGAACGGGGGCTGCGCGAGGGGATTCTCGAACGCTGTCTTAAGGCCTGAGCGACGTGTTGTGTTTACAAAGGAATAAAGGAGAGCAGCAATGAAAAAAGTGGCTTTAATCTTAGCCGGTTGTGGAGTCTATGACGGCTCAGAAATATACGAGAGTGTGCTGACCATGCTATCGCTGGAAAATCACGACGCCAGCTACCAATGTTTTGCGCCAGATATCGATCAACTGCACGTGGTGAATCACCTTAGCGGTGAGGTCGTGGAAGGTGAGCGCCGCAATGTCCTCGTGGAGTCAGCGCGCTTGGCCCGGGGACGTGTTAAAAACCTAAGTGAAGCCAAGGTCGCCGATTTCGATGCCCTCATCGTGCCGGGTGGCTTTGGCGTTGCCAAAAACTTGTCAGACTTTGCGGTCAAGGGCGCGGATATGAATGTGCAGCCTGAGGTGCTCAGCTTTATACAGGCTGTTCACGCGGCGGCAAAGCCGGTTGGTCTGATTTGTATTGCCCCAACCATGGCAGCGAAAATTTTCGGGCCGGGGGTGAAATGCACTATTGGCAGTGATGCCGATACTGCAGCGGCGATTACCGCCATGGGTGGTAGTCACCAAGCGTGTGCGGTTGAAGAGGTTTGTATCGACGAAGGCAATAAGTTGGTGACGACCCCAGCCTACATGCTCGCCGGTAGTATTGCTGAGGCGGCTAGGGGAATTAATCGCTGTGTGCGGGAAGTGCTGAATATGGCCTAAGACATGTACGCGAGCTTATAAGGTGCGGCGTGCTTATAGGCTCGCTATATTGGCTGGCCAGTTTAAGTTGTTATCGTTATTCATTGCCGTGATTTGTCGAAAGTCGGAGTTTAAGCCTCATTTATGGCCCGTTTTTTATACAGTGCTTTTTTCTATTTGATCCTGCCCTTAGTGCTGCTGCGATTGCTGTGGCGCGCCTGGCGGGCGCCGGCTTATCGACATCGAGTGGCTGAACGTTTTGGCTTTTTTAGGCCGCCGACGCACACGGGTGGGCTTTGGGTGCATGCGGTATCGGTTGGCGAAAGTATTGCGGCAGCGCCGTTGATCAATCACTTTTTAAACCAGCATCCCGATTTGCCCGTTGTGGTGACTACCATGACCCCCACTGGCTCCGAGCGGGTTCAGGCAATGTTTGGCGATCGGGTTTTTCATGTCTACGCTCCCTACGATTTACCCGATGCGATTGCGCGGTTTTTAAATCGTATTCAGCCTCGGGTGGCAGTGATTATGGAAACCGAGATTTGGCCGAATATGGTGTGTCAAACCGCAGCTCGCGGTATTCCGGTGGTGTTGGCGAATGCCCGTTTATCGGCGCGCTCGGCCAAAGGCTATGGCCGTCTCGCGGCTTTGAGTCGATTGGTCTTTTCGCACTTTAGTCAGGTTGTCGCGCAAAGTGCTGCGGATGGCGCGCGCTTTGTGGAGTTGGGTTTACCTGCGGCAAATTTGACGGTATCGGGCAGTATTAAATTCGATTTGGATATTCCCGCCGCCCTGCGCTCACAGGCACTTGCGCTGCGCAGTGAATGGCTGGGTGAGCGGCCGGTATGGATCGCCGCGAGCACCCATGCCGGCGAAGATGAAGTGCTCTTGGCGGCCCACCGAGCACTGCTAAAGCAGCAGCCTGCCGCACTGCTGATATTGGTACCACGTCATCCTGAGCGCTTCGCCAAAGTGGCGGAATTAATTACTAACAGTGACTTTGTTTTTGAGCGGCGGAGTAGTGTGGTTGCGAGTAGCCCTCCGCGTGCGGTAGCCGGTGATACGGCGGTGGTGCTAGGCGATACCATGGGCGAGTTATTGCTGTTATTGGGTTGTGCGGATATCGCTTTTGTTGGCGGTAGCCTAATTGCCCATGGCGGTCACAATACCTTGGAGCCCGCGGCGTGGGGATTGCCGGTGGTGACGGGGTTTAGTGATTTTAATTTTGCTGAAATTAGCGCTTTGCTCGAGGCGGCGGGCGGCTTACAAAAAATTGATGGCGATGGGGCGCTGGCTGATGTGCTGCGTGGCTTGTTCGCCGACCCACTTCGCCGCGCACAACAGGGCGCGGCGGCGAAGCAGGTGGTGGACAATAATCGCGGCGCCTTACAGCGCTTACTCGCGATTATTGATGGCTATCTTAAGGATTAACGCTGGTGGCTGGAGAGCGGTCGCTGAGCGAGACCGACTCAGACGCCTGCAGCCATTTATTGAAATAGATAATGTCGGCGGGGCTTAGGGTGCCGGCGTTCAACTTCAACTTCAGAACATTAACCACATAGTCATAGCGGGCATTGGTGTAGTCGCGCATTGCGGCATAGAGCCGGCGCTGGGCGTCTAGAACATCCACAATATTGCGGGTGCCCACTTCATAGCCTGCCTCGGTTGCATCGAGGGCGCTGCGAGTAGAGATAATATTTTGATGGCGGGCATTCACCGTCTGCACATTGGTGTAGACCGCAATATGTTGGGCTCGCGTGCCGGTGATGACTTGGCGCTGGGTGGCTTGAGCATTGTAATTGGCCGCATTGTACTGCTCGTATGCTTGGCGGCGACCCGCGCTGATACCG
>NZ_JBFJWS010000176.1:0-6599 GCF_041623545.1 Zhongshania sp.
GACCGGAAGTGGCGTACCGGTTTGCACGTGGTGAAGTGGTCGAGACTAATCTTGGCGAGAAGGCGCGCTTGGTGCGGCCCCTTGATTTTATCGTGTTGGCGGATCACTCCGAAAATCTTGGCCTAGCGCCGATGCTGGCCGAAGCCAATAAAGATCTATTGGCAACGGGTTTTGGTCGGCAGTTGTTTGACCATATTCGCGCGGGTGAACCTGAGAAAGCCTTTGGCATGATCATGCGCGCCGTTGCCGCCGGCGAAGATCCCTTGAAAGATGCCCCTTCCCTTGTTGAAACAATGTGGCAACGTCTTATTAAGTACGCAGAGCAATACAATGAACCAGGTAAATTTACCGCCTTATTGGGCTATGAATGGACATCCTTGCCCCAAGCCAATAATCTGCATCGCGTTGTTGTATTTCGCGACAATGCCGACCGAGTGAGTTCAATATTACCTTACTCTAGCTATGAATCTAACGATCCTGAGAAGCTATGGGATTGGATGGAAGGCTATGAGAAAAAATCAGGTGGTCGGGTCTTGGCGATCCCGCACAATGGAAATTTGAGCAACGGTTTAATGTTTAAAACAGAGCGCGCCGATGGCCGGGCGTTTGACGCTGAATACGCCGCGCGTCGCTCGCGTTTAGAGCCTTTGGTGGAGGTTACCCAGATCAAGGGCGATGGTGAAACCCATCCGCTATTGTCACCAGATGACGAATTTGCAGACTACGAAACCTGGGATAAGGGTAATTTTGGGTACGAGACTAAAAAGCCGGAAATGTTGCGTTATGAATACACTCGCTCGGCATTAAGGCTCGGCTTGGAACAGCAGGGCCAGTTGGGAGAGAACCCCTTTAAACTTGGCTTGGTTGGTGGCACGGATTCCCACACATCCCTTGCTACAGCAGGGGAAGATAATTTCTTTGGCAAAGTCTCTATTGTTGAGCCCAGCAATAATCCTCAGCGTTTTTATGAAAAACTAATGCGTCCTCAGGCACCCAATGTAAGTGAGGATATCACCGTGATGCACTGGAAAGCGGCGGCCTCGGGTTTGGCTGCCGTGTGGGCGAAGGAAAATACTCGCGACTCGATTTTCGATGCACTTGAGCGCCGCGAAGTATATGCAACAACCGGCTCCCGTATTACCGTACGATTTTTTGGTGGCTGGAATTTTCAAGAGGAAGACGTAAACCATTCTGATTTTCTGCAGCGCGGTTATGGTAAGGGTGTGCCAATGGGCGGTGATTTATTCCCCTCCGCCAACGGTGTAAAACCGTCGTTTTTGGTGTCGGCGCTGAAGGACCCTGATGGGGCCAACCTGGATCGAATTCAGATTGTAAAAGTGTGGACAGATGAAGCGAATCAAAGTCACGAGAAAGTTTATGACGTCGCCTTGGGTGGCGATAAACGGAAATCCTGGTTGGGGAAAGTGAAACCCGTCGGGTCTACCGTTGACGTACCCCAAGCATCGTATGCGAATAGCATAGGCGCAGCCCAGCTAAACGCGTATTGGATCGATCCAGACTTCGATGCCAAACAGCGCGCATTGTATTACGTACGGGTTATAGAAATACCTACCCCCAGGTGGACCGCCTATGATGCCAAACACTTTGGTGTAGTCGCCCCGATTGAGGCGGAAATGACGACTCAGGAGCGCGCTTACACTTCGCCTATTTGGTATCAGCCGAAGCCAGACTAAATTGAATTACTGCTGTTTGGTCCGCTAGCTAGCCAGCAGTTTCAATTCATTATCAATAAAATATTTTTAACATTTTCCCCGTAGTTTGCCGCTAGGGTATATGCGCGCGGCCGCATTTTTTAGCAAGACATACACTGGAGACTATCCGTGACTAAATTTATGTCAGTACTTGATGCCGCTTTCCTTCATATGGAAAGCCACGATACCCCGATGCATGTGGCGGGACTCCAAATCTTTTCTCATCCGGAAAATGCCGCCAGCGACTATATGCAAAAATTGGTGCAGCATTTGCGCAATGTAACTGAACTTGCGGCGCCGTGGAATCAGAAGTTGCGGCGCTCTCCTGAATCTAAAGTTTTGCCATCGTGGCAAACCGATAGCGATGTGGATATGGAATATCATGTTCGGCATTTGTCCTTGCCGCAACCTGGCGGCGAGCGTCAATTAGGTGAGCTGATATCGCGGCTGCATAGCCATCGCCTAAGCCAGCGCCGGCCACTTTGGGAATGCCACGTTATAGAAGGCCTGGAAAATAATCGCTTTGCGCTTTTCATAAAAATTCATCATTCCCTTGTCGATGGCGTCACGGCGATGCGCTTGCTAGTGAGAGCGCTTGCTACGGATGCCAACACGACGACAGCAGCGCCGTGGTCTGCATCGTATCAGCAGAGCGGGGGAGAAGTTGCAGAGCCAAGGTTTAAAAAAATAGCCTCGCAGATGAAGGCCTTGCCCGAGGTTGCGAAGGCGTATGGAAAGTTGGCGATGTCTGCTGTAGGTAGCAGCGGAACGCTGGTTGCGCCAATGCTCGCGCCCCGTTCGGTTTTGAATGTGTCGGTGTCAGGTCAAAGGCGATTCGCTACTCAACACTTTAGTCTCGGACGTATTAAAGCGGTTGCCCGCGCAGCAGGTGTAACCGTAAACGATGTTGTGCTTGCTGTATGCTCAACGTCGCTTCGGCGTTTCCTAAAGGAGTCAAATAACCTACCGCGACGAAGCTTAACTGCCATGGTGCCGGTGAGTCTGCGTGGTAAGTCTGGCGGCGGGGCGGGCGGTAACGCGGTGGGCGCAATAGTTGCTAGTTTAGCTACGGATGTGGCTGATCCGAAGCGGAGGCTATTAAATATTGCAGCGGACACGGCCAATGCGAAAGCGCACCTTGCCAGCATGTCCGCCGAAGCGGCTGGTCAATACAGTAATCTTTTTATGGTCCCTGTGGTACTTCAGGCGGCAACTCGAGTGGCTGCTGGTATTCGCCCGTATTTCAATGTGACTATTTCAAATGTACCGGGCCCTGCTGAGCCCCTTTACCTTATGGGAGCCAGGATGGAAGCTATGTATCCGGTATCAGTGCCAACCCACGGACAATGTCTAAATATCACTTGTACAAGTTATGCAGGGAAAGTGAACTTCGGTTTCACAGCGTGTCGCGATGCCTTGCCGCATATGCAGAATATTGCTGTGTACGCTCAGGATGCGTTACTGGAAATCGAGCAGGCTTATGGTTTAAATATTGAGAGTAGTTCTGCTACTGAGGGTGCCGCAAAAACTAGAAAAAAACCTCAGCAAAAGTTACAGCCTAGTCGAGTGCCGCTTAATAGTGGCGATATTGCGTGATTAGTCAAATGATGTTCGTTTTACGTCAAATTTCTTTCTCTTGTTTCCGTAGACTTTAACTATCACGCGTGACCACGGGCCAAGGTGCCAGATAAGAGATTTTTCCTAGACAAGAGATTATAAAAATGATGAATTTCGAGATGATTGATACTGCATGCATCAATGGAGAGGATCTTCCTTGGGTGCCTTTTACGCCCTATGACGATCGGGTATTCATGAAGTATTTCAAAATTGACCCGGTGCGCGGTGAGATGGTGTTGATGATGAAGGCGCCGGCGGACTTAGAGTTAGCGCGTCACCACCACACCGGTACGGTTATCGTCTACACGGTGGAAGGTAAGTGGAAATATCGCGAGCATGACTGGGTTGCTGGTCCTGGTAGTTGCGTATATGAAACTGCTGGTACTCGCCATACCCCGCAAGCGGTCGGTGAGGGGGAACTACTAATGTTCGTTGTTTTGCAGGGTGAGCTCGTCTATTTAGATGAGAATGATCAAATTCTGGCTACTGAAAACTGGCGCACCGCGATGGATAGATACCTCGCTTACTGCAAGGACAATGGTATCGCTGCGCGGGATCTAACTAGCTTTAGCGGATGAGCTAAGGTCGAGTTCATCTATTTATCGCTGTCGTCGAGCGAAGCAGGGTTCACTTGGTTAATATACTAATCGTAGGTGATTGCGCCTTGCCCGCTCTCGATCTAAGCGCCTGAGGCCTGCCTGCAGGCGGGCGCGCAGTTCTTCGCTCGCTGCTGGCTTGCAGAGAAAATCATCCGCACCGGCGTCTATCGCCGCAATCATATCCGAGCGTTCGCGGCGACCGGTCAGCATAATGAAGTAAGGGTCGCCCATTGCAGGACTGCGACTGACGCTCTTGCACACCTCTAGGCCGCACATGATTGGCATCTGCCAGTCACACAGCACGATGTCGACATGCTCTACCAATAGGATTTGCACGGCGTCGCTGGGCTTGTCACAAAAGATTGTGTCAAAACCAAACCCCTCAAGTATGGCGTTCATGCGGTATAGCTCACTCGGAGTGTCGTCTATATACATGATTGTTGCTAATTCTGCGGAATTGGATTGTTTATTGCTGTCTTTCATATCTTGTGAGTTTCCTTTTTTGCGATGGCAATAGTTGAGTCTGCAAACTTCGTGCCCTGCCCAACTATCTGATATATATATGCGGTAAGTTATTTCTTTTGCGCCGCTGGCAAATTGCATGGCATCGCGCTTAGCGAATTAGCTCGCGCTGCGAGCGGGAGCAAAGTTTGTTAACATGCGCCGCCGCTATTCATATATAGAATGTCCGGGCCTATTGCCTGCGGCCCCCTAGAGAAGAGTGTTCAATGAATTCTGATAAGCCCCTGTACATCGCCTACGCCGGTCCCTTGTTGTTGGAGACTCCACTGCTGAATAAGGGGTCAGCGTTCACAGAGACGGAGCGTCGCAACTTTAATCTGATGGGCTTATTGCCGCCGCGCTACGAAAACATTGAGGAACAGCTGAGTCGAGCGTATCTGCAATACTGCAGTTTCGATGAGCCAATCAATAAGCACATCTATCTGCGTGCGGTACAGGACAATAACGAAACCTTGTTTTACCGCTTGCTGAACGATCATCTCGAGGAAATGTTGCCAATCATCTACACACCGACGGTAGGTGAGGCGTGCGAGCATTTTTCCGATATTTACCGCAGCGCGCGGGGCATTTTTGTTTCTTACGAAGATCGCGGCTATATGGACGATATTCTCCATAGTGTCAGTAAGGATCGCGTAAAGGTACTGGTTGTGACCGACGGTGAACGCGTGTTGGGCCTGGGCGATCAGGGTGTCGGCGGCATGGGTATTCCAATTGGTAAGCTGTCTTTGTATACCGCCTGCGGCGGAATTAGTCCCGCGTATACCTTGCCGGTGGTGTTGGATGTGGGCACGAACAATCAGGCTTTACTCGACGACCCAATGTATATGGGAATGCGGCATCCGCGTATTGGCCGGGAAGAATACGACCAATTTGTTGATCAGTTTATTGAGGCTGCACAGCGGCGCTGGCCTGGCGTGCTTATCCAGTTTGAAGATTTCGCCCAGCCCAATGCTATGCCGATTTTACGGCGCCACAAAGACCGTGCGTGCTGTTTTAATGATGATATTCAAGGCACAGCTGCGGTGACCTTGGGTACCGTATTGTCGGCCTGCACACGTAAAGGCGAGCGCTTGCGCGACCAGAATATTGTATTTGTTGGTGCAGGTTCGGCAGGTTGTGGTATCGCGGAGCAGTTGATTCGCGCAATGGTGGAAGAAGGGCTTAGCGACGCCGAGGCGCGCTCCCAGTTGTATATGGTGGACCGCTTCGGTTTGGTCAGTCGGGGTATGGCCGGTTTGCTGGATTTTCAGGAAGCGCTCGCGCAGCCCGCAAAGCATGACTGGCAAAGTAAGGCTGATGCTTATCCGAGCCTGTTAGATGTGGTGAGCAATATTGATGTTGGCGTATTAGTTGGTGTGTCGGGTAAACCGGGATTGTTTACCGAGGAAGTTATTCGTCAGCTGCATCGTCGCTGCGCGCAACCTATTGTGTTGCCGCTAAGCAACCCGTCGCGCCATGTTGAGGCAAGTCCTGAGCAGATATTGCAATGGACTGATGGCCAGGCGATTGTCGCGACGGGCAGTCCTTTTGCGCCAGTAGAATATAAGGGCGAGCACTACGAGATCTCCCAGTGCAACAACAGTTATATATTTCCTGGAATAGGCCTAGGTGTAGTTGCTAGTAAGGCCAGTCGCGTGAGTGACGACATGCTGATGGCCGCCAGTCGCTGTCTCGCAGAGGCCGCCAGCGCTCATCATCAGCGCCGTAATGTCCTGCTGCCACCGATTACCGCGCTGGCGGAGCTGAGTAAGGCCATCGCCTTTGCTGTGGCGAAAGTTGCCCAGGCTCAGGGTTTCGCCAGCGAGCGCAGCGACGAGGAGTTGCGCGGCGATATTGAGCGTAATTTTTGGACCCCGCAATACCGTGAGTATCGGCGTATTGCCGCTCGGGCGCGCTGAGTTAGCTTTCAGGGTTGTCGATATCGCCAAAGTCGCGGCGCAGCGTTGGCGCTCGCTTTTTGTAGTCCTCGCTGTCGCCGAAGGCGGCGAACTTGCGGTAGCGGCTATGCTCAATTTTCAGTGCTTGGGCGTGCTTGATGGGGCACCAATACTGTTCGGTTCTGCCCGCGACTTCCGTCACGTAAGCCATTAGGCCATTGAAATATCCGCAATAAAGACAGTTGGCTCTTTCAATTAGATTTAGATAAGCC
>NZ_JBFJWS010000177.1:0-6584 GCF_041623545.1 Zhongshania sp.
GATGATGGTTTTGGCGCAAGACATGGTCGTGCGCAACCCCGGCGCCGAAATTCTCTTCGACATTAAATGTTCACGTTTGCTACCCGAGCTGATTATTGAACACGGCGGACGTCCCACCATGTGGAAGTGTGGCCACTCGTATATGAAACGTAAAATGGCCGAGACCGGCGCATTACTCGGCGGCGAATTTTCCGGCCACATCTTCTTCAAAGAGCGCTGGTATGGCTTTGATGACGGCATGTACACCGCCGCTCGCTTGCTAGAAATTCTCACCCTTGCAGGCCGCAGCATGGACGACGCTCTGAGTACTCAACGCACCATGCTCAGCAGTCCAGAGATCATCATTCCCGTGGACGAGGAGCGCAAATTCGCCATTGTGGAAACCTTTGCCGAGAACCAGAATTTTGCCGAGGTAACCCTCACCGAAATCGACGGACTGCGCGCCGACTTTCGCCACGGCTGGGGTCTGATACGCGCCTCCAATACCGGCCCCGCGATTACCCTGCGCTTCGAGGCCGACAGCGAAGCTGCACTGAGCCGAATTCAGAATGACTTCAAGGATTTGCTAGCAAGGATTGATCCCAAGCTGGCAGATAGTCTTTAATAGGCGTCTTTTTTCGCCACCGACCGCAAGAGATTCCACCATGTCTATGAGTCGCACCGCCGCTGGGGATGTTGCCCGCGTACTTACCGAAGCCCTGCCGTACATTCAGCGCTTCACTAATAAAACCATTGTGGTCAAATTTGGCGGCAACGCCATGATCGACGACAAACTCAAAGAACAGTTTGCCCGCGACATTGTGCTCATGAAACTCGTGGGCATGAACCCCATTGTGGTTCACGGCGGCGGCCCACAAATTGGAGACTTGCTAAAGCGTTTAGCTATAGAATCCCATTTTGTCGACGGTATGCGTGTCACCGACACCGCCACCATGGATGTCGTGGAGATGGTCTTGGGCGGCTCTGTTAACAAAGAAATCGTATCTCTGCTCAACCGCAATGGCGGCAAAGCGATTGGCCTCACCGGCAAAGACGGCCAGCTAATCCGCGCCAAAAAGCTCAAAGTCACTCAGCGCACCCCAGACTTGGCAAAAACCGAGATCATTGATATCGGCCATGTTGGCGAAGTTGAAAAAATCAACACCGAAGTCTTAGACATGCTGGTGAATAGCGACTTCATACCCGTCATCGCGCCGATTGGCGTGGGCGCAGATGGCGCGTCATACAACATCAACGCCGACTTGGTAGCAGGCAAAGTGGCCGAAGTACTCAAGGCCGAGAAATTGATGTTGCTTACCAATATCGAAGGTCTGCTCGATAAATCCGGCAAGGTATTAACCGGCCTGAGCACCGAACAAGTCGACGCGCTGATTGCCGATGGCACTATATACGGCGGCATGTTGCCAAAAATTGGTTGCGCCCTGTCTGCGGTGAATGCTGGTGTCGTCAGCGCCCATATTATTGACGGCCGGGTACCCCATGCCGTATTGCTGGAGATCTTCACCGATACCGGCGTTGGTACCTTGATCACCAATACGCAAAGCGCGCTCGACTAATTCAGCACCAATAAACCCAGCGCACAAGGTCATCTACACCCTATGAATAAACGTCCTTCTCGACGCGAAGAAATCCTTCAAGCACTAGCCAAAATGCTCGAAACTCAGCCCGGCACCCGCATTACTACCGCCAAGCTCGCGGCAGAAGTGGGGGTGTCTGAGGCCGCGCTCTACCGCCACTTTCCCAGTAAAGCCAAGATGTTTGAGGGTTTAATTGAGTTTGTGGAGGATTCGGTATTCAGTCGTGTCAGCCTCATTCTCAGCGAAGAAGAGCAAGCACTCGCGCAAATAGCCAAAATATTGCAATTATTACTCACCTTCACTGAGCGCAACCCCGGCATCACGCGCATTTTCAACGGTGATGCGCTGGCGGGGGAAAACGAGCGCCTGCGCAGTAGGGTGGTTCAGTTCTACGACCGTTTGGAAACGCAATTAAAACAGGTACTGCGCGAAGCTGAGTTACGCGAAGGCATGCGTACGCGAATCACCGCAAACAGCACCGCCAATCTCCTTATTGCCGCTGCCGAGGGGCGTATTAGCCAATTTGTACGCAGTGATTTTAAACGACTGCCCACCGAGAACTGGGACGAGCAGTGGCAGCTACTCGGCGAGACAATATTTCGTTAGCGTTTAGGTTTTGCGTAATAGTGTCGACGTGAGTCCACCTGCTGCTGGAGGTCCGCAAAGCGGCTTTTGTCGCGCTCATAATTATTCGCGACCTGCTCCAACTCCTCTTTCCGAGTCACAATATTCTCTTCGGTGGAGGTTACTTCCCGCCGTAATGACGCCAAGGTTTCAGTCAACTCAACCGGCACCGCAAGACCGCGACGCTCCAATTCAGCCGCCTCAGCTTGGTTGCTATAAATCTGTTGCTTAATCACTGACAGATTGCTTTTTAAAATCGAAATCCGCACTTTTATATCATTTAGCGCACGTTTTTTAGCAACATCAATATCTTGAGTGCTGCTATAGCGCAGTAAAAGGGATTCATCCCATTTCCGAGATTTTGCATCAGCCTCGGCTCGCGCCTCCTCAATTCCAAACTCCAGCTCCCGGGCCTTGCGCTCAGCTTCACTAAGCTTAGGCGCAATGGTTTTTACCACGCTGCCGTCCAAGCGGATGATGTCGTAGCCCCGGGGCACAGCCTCAGGGGGGATGCTGTCATCGATCACGACCGTACCCTCGGGCCCGGGATAGCGATAGTAAATGCTCTGAGCATAGGCTGAGGACAAACCAATCCCGCACAGCGCTAACAGCAGTAGAACGCGAGCCATAATCACCTTATTTCGTCTCCCTGAGCGGCACTATTTCACTTCATACGCTATTTATATAACAACGCTATAACGTTCTCGATACGCATTGATACGTGCTACCAGATCGTCGTCTCTCGTCGATTGCGATAAATACGCAACAATATCTTGTAAGCCAACGATACTAACTACAGCCAGCTGGGCGTCTTGCTCCAGCTCCTGAATTGCCGAGCGCTCGCCCTGCCCCCGCTCTTGGCGGTCAAGCCCGATGGCTACCCCCGCAACAACAGCGCCCTCAGCAACAATCATAGCAATTGCTTCACGGATTGCCGTGCCGGCGGTGATAACATCGTCGATAATTAACACTCGGCCAACGAGCGGCGCGCCGACGAGGCTGCCGCCTTCACCATGGTCTTTCTTCTCTTTACGATTGTAGGCGTAGGGTACGTCCATCTGGTGGTGTTCCGCCAGCGCACAGGCCGTTGCTGCCGCGAGGGGAATACCCTTATATGCTGGGCCAAACAGCACATCAAATTCTATGCCCGAGGCAACGATGGCATCGGCATAGCAACGCCCTAATGCCGCCAGCGCCCCGCCACTGCTAAAGCGGCCGGCGTTAAAAAAATAGGGGCTAACGCGGCCTGACTTGAGGGTGTATTCGCCAAAGCACAGGGCCTCACTGGCAATTGCCTGCTGAATGAATCGCTGCTGATAGGGTGTAATGCTCATCTATAATTCCAATTGCCTATATTCTAGTAAGTAGCCGCCTATTTTACTCAGCTACGCAGAAAACCTCACCTATGACACGAAATGCGTGCAATTGTCCGTAAAAATACTGAACATCGGCTATTAATCCGGTGTTTTTTTACAGATAATTCTTACTGCGATTGTTGTCAATAGGGTTTCATTGTAGTCTAACGCCTTGTTTATATCGAAAATTCAGCCACGCTATTGCTGAACGCCACTTTTGCATTGAGTTTTGGCGTATTAACTCGCTATAACGATTCACCTCAACGCTAAAGCTTGGTCACCACGGCCTCGTTATCGACACGATAGGAAACACATGAGAATCATCAGCTTTTGCGCTGACAGCATTGTAGATGCTGCAAAAAAAGGCTTCTTCGACTGGGTCACCAAGCAAGATGCCGACATTATCTGCATCCAGAATTTGGGCATTGCCGAATATAAACTTCGCGACGACGTCTACTTTCCTCGTGACTACAACCCCTATTTCTTTGATGCTGCCGACGGTAAACACAGTGGTGTTGCCATTTATTGCCGAAATCTTCCCAAAGCAATTATGACCGGCTTGGGCTTTTTAGATTTCGACATGGAAGGCCTCTATATCCAGGCTGATTTCGACAATATCAGTATCGGCAGCTTGTTGGCCCCCACGGCCGAAGAAGGTGACAGCGCCAGCCTAATCCGCAAAAACCAGTTTTTTGAGCAATTTGGCAATCACCTGACCAAGGTACGCAATAAACGTCGCGACTTCATCATATGCGGCAACTGGAATATTGCCCACCGCGGTATCGATATTCAGGATATTCGGGGCAACCACGGCAAACCCGGCAGCTTGGCTGAAGAACAGCAGTGGATGGATCGGCTATTTAGAGAGCAGCATTACGCTGACGCCTTCCGCCTGATCAATAATGATCCAGACGAATTTAGCTGGTGGCCAGACGGCCAGCCCGGTGAAAACGGCTGGCGTGTCGACTACCAAATTACCTCAGAACATATGACGCCACGAGTAGAATACGGCGCTATATACAAGGTTCAGCAATTTGGCAGCCATGCACCGGTGATCATGGATTATGACTTTGAATTACCAGAAAGCCCCTTTTAAGGGCTTTCTGGTAAACAATCAGGCCAGCGCCGCGCGCTGAGCCTCGATCAACTCAGCAATACCCTTCTCTGCCAAATCCATCATTGCATTCATCTCGACCCGGCTAAAGGTTGCGCCTTCTGCTGTGCCCTGTACCTCAATCACGCCGCCCTTATCATCCATGACCACATTCATATCGGTTTCAGCATTAGAGTCTTCGGCATAATCCAAATCCAGCACCGGTACGCCCTGATAAACGCCAACTGAAATAGCGGCAACTTGCTGCTGCAGTGGATTCCCCGTAATTAAGCCTTTCTTTTGCAGGCTGGCAACCGCGTCAGATAAGGCAACGTAAGCCCCGGTGATTGATGCAGTGCGAGTGCCGCCGTCGGCCTGAATGACGTCGCAATCCAAGTAAATGGTATTTTCACCCAGCATGGTTAAATCGATAGATGCGCGCAGTGAGCGGCCAATCAAGCGCTGAATTTCTTGGGTGCGGCCACTCTGTTTGCCCCGCGCCGCTTCTCGATCCATACGGCTACCGGTTGAGCGCGGCAGCATACCGTATTCCGCAGTCACCCAGCCCTGGCCGCTGCCGCGTAAAAAGCCCGGCACGCTATTCTGTACTGAGGCAGTACAAATCACTTTGGTATTGCCCATTTCAATTAACACCGAGCCCTCCGCGTGACAGGTGTAATTGCGAGTAATTGTAACCTGACGTTTTTCATCACTGGCGCGTTGACTGGGTCGTGTCATCATATTTTTCCATTGGTTTTCAAAAGAGTGGCGCCGATTATACCTGCCAAGCCACCCCCGCCCCAAACTTCTCGGTATCGAACTCTCCAGCCTCAAATCAAATCACTACTGAACAAGCGCGCTAAAAAGTTTAGAATACCGTTTCTAATTAATACCTAGGGGAAGACATTGACTACCAGCAGCATGACCGCGTTTGCCCATCTGCAATCCGACTACCCTTGGGGCAGCGCCACGTGGGAACTCCGTTCAGTCAATCATCGCTACTTGGAGCTATCATTTAAATTGCCGGAAAGCTGGCGCAATTTAGAGCCCAGCCTCCGCGACGCCCTGCGCAAAAGCCTACAACGCGGCAAAGTAGAATGCGCCCTAAAGATCCAAATGCACACCCAACAGCAAGAGCTGCAGCTCAACAACGTCCTCGCCAGCCAGATTCTCGACGCCGCGAACAAGCTCAAGGCCGACATTGCCCACGCCGCGCCCATAAATGTATTTGAACTGCTGCGCTGGCCCGGGGTACTCGAGCCCCAAAGTGTCGACGGCGACGCCATTAGCAGCCAGTTACTTGAGGGCTTTAAACAAGCCCTTGCCGAACATATAGCGAATCGCGAGCGCGAAGGCCAGGCCCTGGCCGACCTCATCACTCAGCGCCTCGACAGCATCAGCGCCATCGTCGCCGACATTCGCAGCAAAATGCCCGGCATCGTCGTCGCCCAGCGCGAAAAACTCCAGCAACGCCTCGCCGAACTGCAAGTAGAACTCAACCCCGAACGTTTAGAGGCTGAAATTGCCCTTATCGCCCAGAAGGCTGACGTCGACGAAGAACTCGACCGCCTAGACACCCACGTAACAGAAGTGCGCAGAGTCCTTAATAAGGGCGGCGCCAGCGGCCGTCGCCTCGACTTTTTTATGCAGGAACTCAACCGCGAAGCCAATACCCTGTCATCTAAGGCCGTTGTTTCTGAAAGCACTCAGGCGGCAGTGGAGCTAAAAGTGTTAATTGAGCAAATGCGGGAGCAGATCCAGAATATTGAATAGCTTTTCACATCAATTCCTTACAGTGCCTCGGAAATAGAAGACGAGGCATTGTTGCTCAGCGCCACCCCCAACTATTTTACCGACTACCCCCTCAGGCAATATTCAATTCCTGCCCACACAATTTGCCGCGCAAAAACTATTAAGCAGCGCTGTTGTACACTA
>NZ_JBFJWS010000178.1:0-6583 GCF_041623545.1 Zhongshania sp.
CCAAATGTAGCCTGTTAACGTAGGTGCTACGCATAAAGATATAACTACAATGTAAAACAGAAAGGAAGGCAATGATGATCACAATTTACCACCTCGGCGCATCGCAATCGGATCGGATTGTGTGGCTAATGGAAGAGCTCAATCTACCGTATAAATTAGAGTGGTTTGATCGCGGCGCGGACATGCTGGCGCCGCCGGAGTATCGCGCATTACACCCAGTAGGTACATCGCCGATCATTCGCGACGGCGACCGGGTTATGGCGGAGTCGGCGGCGATTGT
Organism: Zhongshania sp.; assembly: GCF_041623545.1. Taxonomy (GTDB): domain Bacteria; phylum Pseudomonadota; class Gammaproteobacteria; order Pseudomonadales; family Spongiibacteraceae; genus Spongiibacter. The sequence goes on from NZ_JBFJWS010000178.1 coordinate 281, forward strand.
TGAGTATATTAGCCAGCGCTACGGTCAGGCGAAGCTCAGTATTGCCCCAGACCACGAGTGTTACCCAGATTATCTGTACTGGATGCAATTTAATAATAATTTACAGCAGCTGTTTTTTACCAAGTTAGGAATGGGAGAGGGCGGCGAAGGCGGAGCTACAGATATTATTAAGGCAATGACCAAGCGCCGTGAAGATGCTTACTACCATTATTTGAACGACAGACTGGCGGAGTCGGCCTACTTAGCCGGGCCGGAGTTCAGCTGCGCCGATATTATGGTGATGTTTAATTTAACCGCCTTGCCATTGTTTGGTGGCCGCAGCATTGACGATCTTGAGCACGTTAAAGCCTACGTGGAGAAGATCTCTCAGCGGCCGGCCTATATAAAAGCCATGGCCATAGCTGGGCCTGCCGCGGCGCGGCCAGCTTAGCGGATAGAAAAAAGGCCAATACCGAAACCGGTATTGGCCTTTTAGGGTCACGCTTTCAACGCTTATGGTTGATGGATAATCATTTCCACGTCATCAATGATCAGTGCTTCGGAGCCTGTAGTGAAGCCCGTATCAAAGGCGATTTCTTTCACCTTCCACTCGCTGATAAAGGCTGCCAACCAACCGGGGGAATTTTGCATCGTAGTGGGATCAAAATCCTGTAGTGATGTTAAACCGCCCTTACGGTAGAAATTATCTGAGGCGCCATCGCGCAGTAAATACAGATGGATGTCAGCGATTTGTCCCGCATTGAAGAAGTTGACTTCGTGCAGACCTGCGCCCTTGCCGGTTTGATGCCACAGCACGGCGATAATTTTATCGTCTTGTTGCAGTGTGATCGGTTCCGCCCCACCTACATTGCGAACGAGCTGATCGCCAATGGCGCTGTCGGTGGCGAATTCAACTCGCATCAAGGGCTGGGTAGCGCCACCGAGTTGTGCGTAGTTAAAGCCCACGGCGGCGGCAGTGCGGTTTGGCTTCCATTGAAGGCTGTTGATGCCGTCTTGTACTGAAGGTAGTTCTGCGCGAATTTCATTGTCTGCGTCGTCATCAAAGTTGCCGACTTCGACAAAAGTTTTGTTGGCGCTGCACAACGTCATGGATTCAGCGCATTTCACATAGCTCAGCCATTCCGGAACATCGAGATTAAAGACGCTAGTGTTTGCATCGCGAACCTCTTGCTCATCCTTGCGAACAACATCGACACTGGCGTTTCGTGCAAAAGAATAGCCCTGAACGCAGCCGTCGCGATCTTTGTCGAGGTTTTCAAAATCGGTCCAGTTTGATCCGGAGTGGAGTGATTCGACACTCCCGCTCGCATCTGCTTCAGGATTGCCGCAGGGATTAAAGGTAGTTGAACCCCCATTGTCGAGATCAATCTTGCCCTCTGCGGTGGCTGCGTAGAGGGGCAGATCCACTTGGCCGCGAAGATTTACTGCCGCAATGGTTTCATCGCGAGAAAATGAGGCGGGGAATTGCGGGTGGTAGCCGTAGACGAGCAAGGCGAGTTTATCGCCTTGGCTAATACGCTCAGCAATACCGTTGAGGTTCACGTTGTGCTCGCCTAGGCCGCGCAGTGGGTAAATTTGATCGTCAACTAAATCCCAGTAACCCTCGCCGCCGATTTGCTGACCAATACCGACAAACACAATGCTGTCGCAGCCGGTGCGCAATGTCGGTACTTGCGGGGGGCTGCAATCTTGCAATGCTGAGCGGGCCGCGCCGTCTGCGGTACTAATGACCACTGACAGTGTGGGGATACCGGCCAGAATAGCGCCATGCTCGCTGTTGATCTGAGCGAGTTCAATCACGGTTGGGCCATTAGTGACGGTTGCCGCAGCGAGAGCGCCGTTGGCTATATTGTCTGCTGAAACTTTTATTCTGGTATAAGCGGCCTCGTTCCCGCCGGGGGCAATAAAGTTCTCGGCGGCGACATTTACAGCATCATCGTCAGCAAGCGACAAGCATAGATCATTGCTACCGGTGTCAATATCTTGCCGCTTAAGTTTGCTGTTAAACCAGTTCAGCACAAAGCCGTTGTTGCCGCCGGTATAGGCAAGGCTCGTGCTGCCACAGGCCTGCTTGCCGCCACCGTCTTGGAAGCCAGGTATAGTGATCGGGGCACCGCTATTGCTCGGTTGTTGCTCATTGGATGCAGCAACACCTAGGATATGGCCTGATTGGTGGGTGTACAGCCTTACATCACCCCCTAGTGACGATAGACACTGGTAGTTCCACCAAGCGTCATTAAAGTTAAACAGTGTGTCTCTAAAGCCTTGGGTCAGTAATACATCGACTGGCGGTAGCTGTCTGTCAACAGAACCTGCGACTGGTGTTTCGTTAGGCTCATTACTTTCAGGAACATAAATGGCGTTTGGGTCTTGATCCCATGCAGCTGCTTTATAGGGCATGTAAGTCGCCCCTTGGTTTGCGCACCAAAAGCTGGGGCTGTGGTAGTTAAACCATTTTAACGCTTCACGGGGAAACTCATTCGTCGCTACGCCTTGCGCCAGGGTCTCTTTAACAAAGGGATCCAAGCCACGATCTGTGGGCGACTCATTGTTTTCCATACCCTCCTGATAACTGGCCGACTCACCGCCAGCGACCAGCGCTAAGTCCCAGCCGGTTTTAATGGTATCGCCGGGGTTGAGGCTAAAGCGCAGGTCATGCCATGCGATATCGGGCGCTAAAGCGTCTAAGCGATTTTTTTCGTCGACTGCCAGTAATAGTAGCTGATAGCCGCCACCGTAGCTGCCGCCGATGGCGCCGACCACGATATTGTCGCCGTCGGCTTCACTCGTGCCTGTGGTTGGCCGCGTCGTAAATTCTTCGCGACTGTCATTGCGCCACGCTGTGTAATATAAGTTGGTCTCAGCCCAATCTAGGATGGCGGTTAGGTCTTCGCCTTCGGCTTTTGGGTCCATGACGCGAATGGTGCCAGAGCTGTCGCCAAAGCCACGCTGGTCAATACTGATCACCGTATAGCCTTGATCTAAATAGGTTTGGAAACTACCCGCACTTGTAGTGCGACTGCCGCCAAAGCCATGGCCGTGGAGGATGAGCGGGTGAGCGCCGGCAGCGAGCTTGCTGCAATCAATAGTGCCGGGTTCAAATACTTCAAAGCTGACTGTTAATGGATCGCCTGAGCTTGCCAAGTTAGGAGAGGGGATTAATTGCTGATAGCTGGCACCAGCAGTTTTGAGTTTGCCGTCGGCGCAGTAATTTGCACTTATTTGTTCAGTAGTACAGCCGTTTTGCGTACTTGCGCCAGTGCCATTACTGTTGATCACTGTCGATTCGGGCGGGGTTTGTGGGCAGTAATCCGCGGTGTCTAGCACGTTGTCGTTGTCGTCGTCTTCGTCTGCATTGTCACCGACGCCGTCTAAATCTGTGTCACTTGTTTCAGTGGCATCGAAGGGGAATGCGTCGCTACCGTTAGGGGTGCCGTCATTGTCTTGGTCGCTGTCACAGCTGTCGCCCATACCGTCGTCGTCGAAATCGGCTTGGTCAGTATTGGCGGTGTCTGGGCAGTTGTCGCTGTTGTCGCCCACGCCGTCGCCGTCGGTGTCGGTCGCTTCGTCTTTGTTAAAGGGGAAGGCGTCCTCTTCATTCAGTACGCCGTCATTGTCTTGATCGGGGTCGCAAAGATCGCCGAGGCCGTCTTCGTCAAAATCGGCTTGATCTGGGTTGGCAAGGGCTGGGCAATTGTCGTCGCCGTCGATGGTACCGTCGCTGTCACTGTCGGGGTTGAGAGGGTCCGTGTCGGTTTCGTCATCATTTTTTACGCCGTCGCCATCGGCGTCATCATCACATTTGTCGCCGAGTTCGTCTTTATCAAAATCAAATTGCTCGGGATTGGCAACACTGGGGCAATTGTCGTTTTCATTAAGAATACCGTCCTCGTCAGCGTCACCTATGCCTTGCTCTGCGGTGCAGCCGCGGGTGTCAACTGTTGCTCCGGCGCTTGTTTCTGGACAGCGGTCGTTGGCGTCACTGACACCGTCGAGGTCAGCGTCACCGCCGCCGTCACCGTCAAACCCGCCGTCTGCAATATCGGCTTCACTGGCATTGAGGTGGCGCGCCGCCGCGTCGGCGCTTATTAGGGGGCGACTGTCACCGCCATTGGCCGTTTGCGCAAACTGGGCTAAATCAGAGTTATCTAATTGGCTAAAGTCGGCAGTGCCAGTGTAGCTGAGTGCGGCAAGTTGTACTGTGGGACTGATAGTAATCCCGTTAGTGGGATCTTGATCGTCATCGAGGGTGAGTAAAAAGCGGGCGATATTAACTCGCGTTTGCTCGTCGCCTTTTGCCAATACGCTTGGCGTTACAAATCGGGTACTAGTGTCTGTTTGTGCGCTGCCAAGGGGAATGTCACCAACAGAAAATTGTAAAAGCTCAGTGGGCTTAAATATAAAAATACCGTTGGCAAGGGTGCGGAATTTCGTTGTGAGGCCACTGCGGGTGTAATTTAGGCCTTGAACTGGGGAGTCAATGAATTGCCCCTGTTTAAGTGCACTGCCGGAATTATTGCTGGAGCTGGAACTTGAGCCGCCGCAGGCGCTAAGGAGCGTTGTTGAGATAAGTAGGGCAATAGGGAGTTTTGCGAACTTCATGCATTAACCTCAGTACTGACGAAATAAAAAATACTAGCTGCCACCATTGGCGCAGGGGCCTTTAGTGATAATTTTTGCTGATGGGTAAAGCCTAATGTTGCGGCTGGTCATTATTGGTGTGAAATCGCCACAGTGCTGATACAAGAATCAGCGCCTTAGTATACATTTATATGCTTTCGTGACAAAGCTGTGTGGCAGATAGGTATTTATGAGGGGAGGGGCAGTCGCTACGGGCGAGAGCCAGTAGCGACGTCTTGAGTTTAGTTAATAGCTCGGCATGGCGTTAATGACAACCGGCACTAGACGTGAACGAACTGTATTTGCATAGGGTTCGGCCACATTTTGCGGTGCTGCACTTGGCACCATGAACTGCCATTGCTGGCCGTCTATTTCCGTTACTGGTGCCGGTGTAAAGGCATTGTCGCTGTCGTGGGTAAAGAAGTAGTGAATGCCGTGAGCACCAAAAGCGCCTTGGCGTTGATCACAGCGCAAGCTGGCGTAGGGCGTGTAATCATTCAAGGCTTCGTAGCCATTTTGGACTCGCAAGTCAGTCGATTCTTCGCCAGGCCAAGGTCGCGCGACGGGGTCGTCTCCAGTGCCGTCATCAAGACAGGCGTCGTCCCGGTAGTAGGGCACAATCAACGGGTTGGCTAGGGCTTGGGCATTCTTTAACTCAAAGATATACACCAGTGAGCCAGAATCGCCTTTACCTGATACCTGCTCCCAGTTTTCAAAACCCAGCGCCAAATTAAAGCTTGGATCGGGGGCATCGAAAAAGGCGGGGGATCCCCACAGGCTATCGATTTGACCGAAGTCGTCGTTCACGCCATCGACCGGCACACCTTGGGGCCGCAGTACGGTGTAGTAGCGACCGGCGGGTACGTTTTCATCTGCCGCTGGCACCATCGCTGCGCGATTGTAATCCCAAGAGGTGTATAAACCGTCTGGTGGAATGGGGTGTACCCGAATTCGGTAGCGGTAGGTGATTAGCTCCTTATAAAAACTCTCAGTTTTGGTGACGTTGGTGCCAGAGTCGGCGCCCCACACTTCGCGGATGGCGCGCACGGCGCCTTGGCGTTCACCCAAGATAGTCGAGTTGGCTTCCCAGTTGACCTGTTCATCTTCAAAGCCGACCAGCGATACGGTTGAGTCAGGACTTTGCTGAAAGGCGCGGCCTTTCCAGCGGTCAATAAGGTCGGGGCGGCTCTGCCAATAATTGCTGTCAGTGGTATCGTCATTCGGCGATTTAATCCGAATGTCTCTGACCATCCAGCGGCCACTGGCTTCCCAGCGGTAGGTGTCGGTGCTGACCACCGTGCCATCGCGAGGGAAGCGGTCGCTCGATATACGGCTAACGTTAACGCCATCGTCGCAGACACTGCCGCCAACGTTAGGGCCGTAACCGGTATTGCTGCTGCCGAGTTTTTCAGGGTCGTCGTCAGCAAAGAAGCCGCGGTCAATCCACTGGTCGGCATCGGCATTGCGCTGATAGTTCACATAGCCGTTGCTAGCATTGAACGACGAACCGCCGGTTTTTTGCACGAGGTAAACCGCCTTAGGCGGGCTGGCCTCAGGCTGCAGTGGGTCAAGCAAGGTGACGATTTGCACTGACTTCCAATCGGCCCTAAAGCTGTATGATTCTTTTATCTCGCCGGCGTCGCTGGCCATAAAGACAATTTCGTCATCATTGTCGATGCCGGG
>NZ_JBFJWS010000179.1:0-6567 GCF_041623545.1 Zhongshania sp.
GACTGTTCACTCCCCAGAGGCCACTCGCTATACACAGCAGTAAACCGGCAAGACTCAGGATTTTAAATACAGCGAGTAATTTATAACGTTTACCGATGCGTATGATCGCGGTATCGCGAATATCCCAAGTTTTCCCCAACGCGGTAAGCAGCGTCTGCTGATCGACAAAAATTAATACTAAAAAGGATGCAAGCAAGGCCGTCATAGCCCCCCACGCATACAGCCAAAATGGCAAGGGTAAGGTATACACAATACCAAAAGAGTGCGCATTGCTATGCGTGGCGCCAGCCAGAAAAGTAACCGCGAAAATTGCGGGCAGACATCGTTTGTGCATAAAGCCAATTTCGCCCAAAAATAGTATTAAAGATCAAATAGATATGAAATACACCCGAATATTTCAGGTAATCCGATTCGCGCTCGCTTATTCACAAAGTTCAAATAACTAAAAAGCCCCAATAGCCCAGGCCCGGTGATAGGCAATTATTACAATATGCTCATCACCCGCGCTTTCCAATCGCCTTCAGGGCTATTACACTCAGGCGCTCAATAATTCACCAGTGAGTCAATTCGTCGATGTCGGTAAGCGAGTCGCAACGCCAACAATTACAGGGAATAATCGAACAGCTGAGCATCAGCCTAGAAGCCAGCCAATCCCTCGGTGGCAGCGACAGCGACCTAGCGGATATTGAATCGACATTGCAACTGCTCAATCAAAAAATGACGAACCTCAGCAATCGTAAAATGTTAAAATTTTATGAGCCTGAGTATGGTAATGATTTCCGTAAAATCCTGCCCTGCAGCCCCTTTAGCGGCTACTACAACCCCATCGCTCCCAAGCTTAAGATCTATAGCGCAGGAAATAAAATGATCGCCGAAGGCAAGTTCGGCCTAATCCACCAAGGCCCTCCAGACTGCGTGCACGGCGGTATTATAAGTGGTGTATATGACCAGGTTCTTGCCTATTGTGGAATCGCCAACGCCACCCCGGGATATACTGCCAACCTACAGATCAACTATCACAAGCCCACCCCACTATTCAAAATGCTGCGTTTTACTTGCCAAGTTAGTAAGGTCGAAGACCGACAGATACACATCGAAGGCAATTGTTATTGCGTAGACGAGCTACTCAGCACTGCGCAAGGCCTATTTATTCATTATGAAAAACGCGACAATCGCTAAATCTAGGGTTTCAATTAAAGGACAGTCTCTCGAATGATAACAAGACAAATAAGCCCACTGGCTCTGGCAATCTGCCTTTTGCCTAGCGCTGGTTTTGCAGCCAAGTCAGACACCGAGCTAACTCAAGAAGTCGTTTCGGTTACCGCTAACCGTATTGAAAAGCAGCTAAAAGAACAGAGCCTAGCGATAAGCATTATCGACAAACAGGATATCGATAACCTCGGCCACACTCATATCAGCGAAATTCTCAGCCAAACTCCCGGTGTTTGGGTTAGCCGCGGCAACGGTCAAGAACATCTCACCGCCATTCGCTCAGCAGTGCTGACCGGTACTGGCAGTTGCGGCGCATTTTATTTCGCCGAGGATGGCATTCCCCTGCGCGCGCCCGGCTTTTGTAATGTAAATGCCTTATTCGATGTCAACGCTGAGCAAGCAGAACGTATTGAAGTCATTCGCGGCCCAGGTACTGCCGTACATGGCTCCAATGCACTGAACGGGGTAATTAACGTAATCAGCGCCGCGCCGTCCTCTGAGCCTGAGACCCACCTATCTATCGAGGGCGGCCCCAATGACTATGGTCGAATCAAATTCAGCCACAGCGATACCGCAGGCAAGCACGGCTACCGTATAAGTGCCCAGGGCAATCACGATGGCGGTTACAAAGATGACTCAGGCTTTGATCAACAGAAATTCAATTTCCGCCACGACTACCACGGTGATATTTGGGAAATCCAGTCTTTGCTGTCTGCCAGCAATCTAAATCAAGAAACCGCCGGTTACCTTATTGGTCAGGATGCCTATAAAGACAGTAGTCGCAAGCGTGAAAACCCCAACCCCGAGGCCTACCGCAATAGTCAAAGTGTTCGTTTCTATAGCCGCTTTGAACGTGAAGGCGACAAAGATTCACGTTTCGTCGTTACACCGTATGCGCGCTATACCGAAATGGCCTTCCTACAACACTTTCTTCCGGGTACCCCCCTTGAAGAAAACGGTGAACGCAGCGTGGGCGTACAAACGGCCTTTTATCAAAACTACAGTGACAACACCACGCTTTATAACGGCTTTGATATGGAGGTAACCTCTGCTTATTTAGAGCAATCACAGGCGCGCCCCAGCTTTGCCTCCTTCCCTACCGGCCAGCACTATGACTACCACGTTGATGCACTCTATGCCGCGTGGTTTATCGGCGGCGATTGGCAGGCAGCGAAAAGCACGAAGATTAATTTTGGTGCGCGCTATGATCTGCAATTTTATGACTACCAAAACAATATGATTAGTGGCAATACCGCCGCCAACGGCAGCGCTTGTGCGCCCAATGGCTGCCGCTATGCTCGCCCCTCAGACGACAAGGAGCATTTTAAAAACGGCTCATTTAACCTCGGAATCATCCAATCAATTAGCGCCAATACCGACCTAATTGCCAACGCCAGCCATGGCTTTCGCGCTCCCCAGGCAGCGGAATTATATCGTCTACAGGCACAACAACTTAATGCTGACTTAGACGAAGAGTCACTGAATAGCGTGGAAGTCGGATTCAGGGGTATTTGGCCTGCGTTGAACTATCGTGTTGCTCTGTACTGGATGCAAAAAGACGATGTCATTATTCAGGACAGCGACCGTCGCAACATCAACGACGGCAAAACCCTAGATCGCGGTATAGAAGCCGATTTTAATTGGCAGCTCAGTCCAAGCCTGCAATGGCAATTACAAGGTAGCTATAGCAAACACCAATACGGCAACGATGCGCTCGCGCCGGAAGGTAATGAACTCGACACCGCGCCACGACAATTGGCGAGCACACGCCTACGCTGGCAGCCGTTTTCAAGCACCACCCTTGAGTTTGAAGTGCAATACCAAGGTGAGTATTTCCTTGAAGGGAATAACCTTTACCGCTACCCCGGTCACACCCTAGGCAAGATACGTTGGCGCCAGCAATTAAATGAGCAGGTATATACCGTGCTGCGGATAAACAATATTGCCGATATAGACTACGCAGAACGCGCCGATTACGCCTTTGGCAACTACCGCTATTTTGTCGGTGAACCCCGTGCCGCCTTTATTGAACTAGGCATAGACTTCTAAAAAGTACGTAGTAATACGGTCCCTCAGGGCCGTATTACCGTCCAGTTATGTGAGCCAGCGCACAGCTGCGTTTTACCCGTATATTAGCCCCCTGCAATATCCCTATAGTTGAGGCACACTCACTAAAAGGAGATTGTGCCATGAGCTTTTGCAGCCTCGCCATACTCATTACGGCCCTTACCCTGAGCTTCGCCAACACCGCCCACGCAGAGCGCTCAAGCGCGGGTAAACTTGCGCAACTATCGCACATGTGGGCCGCCTTACACTTGAGCCCAAAAGACAAGCAAAGCGACACCAGCGCATGGCCAGAACACCGAAAAATTAAAACGCAATTTCATATTGAGACTCAAGCAGCGCAGTTTCGTATTCGCAAAGGCAACAAACTGGTATTTACCTTAAGCCCCGCTGGCTTATCCTTCAACGCCTCATTCTAAGTGGTGCCGAGCGTCGAAATTAAGAAAAGGCGGCCAGACCAACCGCCTTTCGGACCTTCGCCAACATTGGCGCCGCGTGTGCGCGGGCTTTCTCAGCGCCTTTCAACAGCTCGGCTTCCAGCAGTGCGCCATCGAGCAACAGCGCCTCATAACGCTCACGAGCAGGCGCTACCTGAGTATTAATTAGTTCAAATAAATCCTTTTTAGCCTGCCCCCACGCGATGCCCTCTGCGAATTTCTTCCGCATATCCGCCGTCTGTTCGGCGGTAGCAAAAGCCTGCCAAATTTCAAATACGGTCGAGGTATCTGGGTCTTTTGGCTCGCCGGGTTCAAGTAAATTCGTTTTAATCTTATTGATGTGCTTTTGTAGCTTCTTTTCTGGCAAAAACAGTGGAATGGTATTGCCGTAACTTTTGCTCATTTTACGGCCATCAAGACCGCTGAGGACAGCAGCATCTTCGCCAACCACGGCTTCGGGCAACACAAACGTATCACCATAGAGGTGATTAAAGCGCTGAGCCATGTCTCTGGCCATTTCAATATGCTGGATCTGATCCCGGCCAACCGGTACTTTACTGGCATTAAACGTTAAAATATCCGCCGCCATTAAAATTGGGTAGCTAAACAAACCCATGGTAACCCCAAAATCGGGGTCGTCGCCCTTTTGTTCATTGTCGTGTACCGCCGCTTTATATGCGTGTGAACGATTCATCAGGCCCTTGGCGCAGACACAGGTCAGTATCCAACTCAATTCGGTAATTTCTGGCACATCTGACTGACGATAAAATGTCGTTGCATCAGTATCGAGGCCAAGGGCCAACCACGTTGCCGCAATTTCACGGCTTGACTGGTGGACCATCGCGGGATCGTGGCTTTTAATGAGTGCGTGGTAATCGGCAAGAAAGAAAAACGCGTCGTATTCACCGCGCTGACTTTCAGCAATAGCAGGTTGAATCGCCCCCACGTAATTGCCTAAATGGGGTGTGCCGGTGGTGGTAATGCCGGTAAGTACCCGCTGCTTGCCCATAATATTGTCCTATTGCCGAAAACCGAAAACAAAGCCCGCTGCCGCAAACCTAGTTACGATGTGAATTTAAAGGCGCTTATGATACTGACTCACCTCGGCGCTGTCACCGCTGATTGTATTGCTCACAAAAAGTACACTCGAGGCGGGTCAGGTCTTAACCAAGTCCTCTAATAATTGTCGGTATTGGGGGGCTAATTGCCGCCAAGTCAGGAACGAAACATCCGCGACAGGTAAATTACCACTACGCTTAGCCACCGAAAGCTGCTCAAGTTTTTCCGCTGCTGCACTCGCCTCCGCGACGGCATCTTGGCTATGTGGATAGCGAAACCCAGCAGCAAACCACTCGGGATAACAGAGCCGGTCGGGAACTAGGGGCGCGCACCCCGCCGCCACAGCCTGCAATACCGCCAAGCCTTGAAAATCGTGGATCGCAGTCGAAATCACCACATCACAAGTGGATAACATTTCTTGATATTGCTGAGTCTGCTCCACATAGCCAAACTGCTGCAAGTCGAGTGTCGCGCTTTTGGCCATCAAGGCTTCGATTTGCGCAAACTCTTGTGGTCGCTGACGAAACTGCTGACCCGCAATATATACATCGAGCGGCAAACCTCGCCTGTCGCACTCACGCATCAGTGCCAGCAGCCGGTCTGGCCCTTTGTCATATTCCCAGCGATGATTCCAAAGCACCTTAAGCCGACTTTCTGGGGAAGAACGTGAACTATGTCTACCCACACAGCTTGCTATCCCAACAGGCAGAACCGTCGCCAGAGACAATTGTCTGGCCACGTGCTCCCGAGGCGCATAATCCGGCAATCTTGCGAGCAAGTGATCACACCCCTCCAACATAGTCTGGCGATTATATTCGCTATTAAATACCACTCTGTCCGCGGCCAAAGCGGTATACATATTGAGTATTTGCGGCTCGACCCCAAGGCGTTGTTGCTGGCGTTGCGGATAAGCGAATTGATTTTCATGGAAATAAACCACCGTGGGCCAACGGCATAGCTCCGGCACCAGTCCCCGTAAAGCCGACAAGTCGGTCATTGATGTCGCCATAACCACGTCGTAGTCGGCGGCGAGGATTTCTCGATTCAACATTGCCCATGTCAGGCTGTTGCCACGAATTCGCCAGCTAAAATACCGTGGCGGTAAACTCAATACCGTCCAGTCTATATCAGGTAAATATCGCATTAAGCCGTCAAGCCAGCTGCGATGACTATCGGCATGGTAGGCCGACAAAACTAAAACCCGCATTTGTATCCCATTCTTCGCAAAACCTGCCTGCTAAAGTAAAGCAAATTGACCCAGACGATAAGCTCCATTACCCTCTTGGCAATTATTTATCCCTAGCCCCGAGAAATGACTATGCACGAATATAAAACGCTATTGTGGGAACAAGCTGACGGCATTGCCACAATCACCTTAAATCGCCCTGATGCGGCCAATAGCCTGAATTTGGAAATGGCCCATGAGTTGATGCTCGCCGCCATGCGCTGTGATGAAGACAAAGATATTCGCGCCGTTATTATCACGGGCACCGGCAAAATGTTCTGCGCCGGTGGCGATGTGATGAGCTTTCAAGATGCCGGCGACAATGTTGCCATATTACTGAAGGAAATTACTGCCTACCTACACTCAGCTAACGCCCGCTTTGCAAGGATGTCGGCACCACTAATCATTGCAGTCAATGGCACCGCGGCCGGTGCGGGTTTCAGTCTAGCTATTTCCGGCGACCTGGTCTTGGCGTCCGACAAAGCTAAATTCACGATGGCCTACACCGGTATTGGCGCCAGTCCAGACGGCAGTTCCACACACTTTCTGCCCCGTCTTGTTGGTCTGCGC
>NZ_JBFJWS010000180.1:0-6504 GCF_041623545.1 Zhongshania sp.
CGGCAATATCTGCACCCCAGAATACATCGCCAGCGAAGCCCGCAGCCTTGGCCGTAAATTCCAGTCAATTACGGTGAGCGTACTTGACGAGAAAAAAATGAAACAACTGGGCATGGGTGCCCTGCTTTCAGTCAGCGCTGGCAGCGACCAAGCCGCGCGTTTAATTGTGATTGAATACAAAGGTGGCAAGAAAAGCGCCCAACCCCATGTATTGGTTGGCAAAGGCGTCACCTTTGACACCGGCGGCATTAGTTTAAAGCCCGGCGCCAAAATGGACGAGATGAAATACGATATGTGTGGCGCCGCTAGCGTGGTCGGCACAATGAGTGCCATCGCTGACATGGATTTAAAGCTCAATGTCATCGGCATCGTCGCCGCCGCTGAAAATATGCCCAGCGGTGGCGCCACTAAGCCCGGCGACGTGGTGACCAGCATGTCAGGCCAGACTATTGAAGTTCTCAATACCGACGCCGAAGGACGCTTAGTACTGTGCGACGCCCTGACCTACGCTGGTCGTTTCAAGCCCGCCTCGGTAATTGATATTGCCACCTTGACCGGCGCTTGCGTCGTCGCCCTGGGAAAACACGCCGCGGGCCTCTACAGCAACGACGACAGCTTTGCCCAAGAGTTGCTTGAGCAGGGCCGACTCGCCCAAGATCGCGCTTGGCATATGCCACTCTGGGATGATTATCAAAACCAGTTAGACAGCAATTTTGCCGATATGGCCAATATTGGTGGCCCTGAAGCGGGCAGTGTCACCGCCGCTTGCTTCCTATCACGGTTTACCAAGGAATATCGCTGGGCGCATCTCGATATCGCCGGCGCGGCATGGCTTGCTGGCGCCAACAAGGGTGCAACCGGTCGCCCCGTTAGCCTGCTTTGCCACTACTTAATAAGTAAGGTCGGCAGCTAAACAATGACCAAGATAGACTTTTATATCCTTAAGCAAGAAACCGCTACTGCGGCGGCGCTGTACGCCTGCCGCTTAGCGGAAAAGGCCTATCGAAGTGGCCACGACGTGTACATCCACTGTGAAGATAGCGACGCCGCCGATACCCTCAATCAACAATTGTGGGATTTCCGCGACGAAAGTTTCATCCCCCATAGCTGCCATCCCGGCGACAACAACCCGGTATTGGTGGGCTGTGGCGAATACGCCGGTGAGCATTGCGATGTACTCATCAATACGGCGCGTGACATGCCAAGCTTTTTTAGCCGATTCCAACGCCTAGCTGAAATCGTTTGTCAGGACGAGACCAGCTTATTGGCGTCTCGCCAGCGCTATAGTTTTTACAAAAATCGTGGCTACCCGCTTAACTCTCACACTATTAACAGCTGACCCCCATTATGGCTAACGACAAAACGCCCCTGCTTGGGGAATTAGAGGACTTACAAGCGGTACTAGTCGATACGGCGGGAATCGACCCCGCCTCCATCCCGGTACTAGACGATATTATCGAAAGCGCGCCAGATAAGTACGACGACAACATTGAGGAAATGCGATTCAGCGATACCGGCGTTGAATTCACCACCACATCGCCGAGCCCTAAAGCCTACGCTAACCATCATCACGACGACGATTTCGAACGAGAAATCTTTATCCAAGATCTGATCGACTCAATGATGCCGGGAATAGAGGCCGAACTGCGCAAGCGGCTGCTCAATCTAGATCGGGACGTTCTTGAACGTTGGTACCAGCAAGACCATCCCAATCGCTAAAACCTAACATTGCAATCCCGTTGACAGTTTTGGCCAGTAGGCTTAAAACTCAGTATACTTGCTCCCTTTTTATCGCCGCCCCCACGCTAGCCCTTTGTATTCTGCCATGGCTAGCTCGGCGTCATTTATCGCTACAACAGATTATCGAGACACCATGGACAAGACATTTCAGCCCGCCGACATCGAAAGCAAGTGGTATCAAAACTGGGAGGAAAGCGGTTATTTTTCCCCGCAGGGTAAGGGCGATGCCTATAGCATCATGATCCCGCCGCCAAATGTCACCGGCAGTCTACATATGGGGCACGCCTTCCAAGACTCGATCATGGACGCCCTCACTCGCTACCACCGTATGCAGGGCAAAAACACCCTATGGCAAGTGGGCACCGACCACGCCGGTATCGCTACCCAAATGCTGGTAGAACGTAAACTGGCAGCGGAAACAGGCCAAACCCGGCACGACCTTGGCCGCGAGGCATTTTTAGACAAAGTATGGGAGTGGAAGGAAGAGTCCGGCGGCACCATTACCCGCCAACTGCGTCGTCTTGGCGCCTCGGTAGACTGGAATCACGAACGTTTCACCATGGATGACGGTTTTTACAAAGCCGTACAAGAAGTCTTTGTTCGTCTGTACGACGACAAACTCATTTATCGTGGCAAGCGCCTAGTTAACTGGGACCCAAAACTGCACACCGCTATATCAGACCTTGAAGTCGAAAACTCGGACGAAAAAGGTTTTATGTGGCACTTCCGCTACCCCCTAGCGGACGGCGCCACTACCAGCGACGGCAAGAACTACCTCGTGGTTGCCACTACCCGTCCCGAAACCATGCTTGGCGACACCGCTGTGGCGGTCAACCCCAAGGACGAGCGCTACGCGTCACTGACCGGCAAATTCATCACCTTGCCACTGGTTGGCCGACAAATCCCAATTGTGGCCGACGACTACGTCGACCGCGAGTTCGGCACCGGCTGTGTAAAGATCACCCCCGCACACGATTTCAACGACTATGCGGTCGGCCAGCGCCACAAACTGCCGATGATTAACATCCTCGACAAAGACGCGGCCATTCGCCCAGAAGCAGAGATCTTCAATAGCGATAGTTCAGAAAATACTGACCTCGACAAAACATTGCCCGCCAGTTATGCCGGTTTAGACCGCTATGCGGCGCGCAAAGCCATCGTTGCCGATTTCGACAGCGCAGGCCTACTCGAGAAAGTCGACGATCACGGCCTAAAAGTGCCGCGCGGCGACCGTTCTGGCCTCGTCATTGAACCCATGCTCACCGACCAGTGGTTTGTCGCCACCGCCGCGCTCGCTAAGCCAGCGATCGAAGCAGTAGAAGATGGCCGCATCGAGTTTGTGCCCAAGCAATACGAAAATATGTACTTTAGCTGGATGCGGGACATTCAGGATTGGTGCATCTCGCGACAGCTCTGGTGGGGTCACCGCATTCCCGCTTGGTACGACGCTGAAGGTAATATCTATGTCGCCCGCAATGAGATTGAGGCCAGAGAAAAATACCAGCTGGCC
Source organism: Zhongshania sp. (assembly GCF_041623545.1). GTDB lineage: Bacteria > Pseudomonadota > Gammaproteobacteria > Pseudomonadales > Spongiibacteraceae > Spongiibacter. Next base: position 3,251 of record NZ_JBFJWS010000180.1, read on the forward strand.
GACAGTCTCGAGCTCAAACAAGATGACGATGTACTCGATACCTGGTTCAGCTCCGCGCTTTGGACATTTGGCACATTAGGCTGGCCCGAACAGACCGAGCGCCTAAAAACCTTCCACCCAACAGACGTCTTAGTCACTGGCTTTGACATCATCTTTTTCTGGGTGGCGCGCATGATCATGATGACCATGCACTTTAATAAAGACGAAAACGGCGAGGCGCAAGTACCCTTCAAAACTGTTTATGTCACCGGCCTGATCCGCGATGAGCAAGGCCAGAAAATGTCCAAGTCTAAGGGCAACGTCTTAGACCCACTGGACATGATCGACGGTATTGAGCTCGACGCCCTGCTCGACAAACGCTGCGGCAATATGATGCAGCCACAACTTGCTGAAAAAATTGCCAAGGCCACCCGCAATACCTTTCCTGACGGCATTGGCGCCCACGGCACTGACGCACTGCGCTTCACCCTTTTCTCCTTGGCGTCGACGGGCCGTGACATTAACTGGGATATGCGACGTTTAGAAGGTTATCGCAACTTCTGTAATAAAATTTGGAATGCCGCCCGCTACGTATTGATGAATACCGACGAGCAAGATTGCGGCATTAACGGCGAAGCAGTTGAACTAAGCTTGGCCGACCGCTGGATTATTTCCCGCCTACAGCAAACTGAGCAGGCCGTTGCCGAGGCCATGAGCGCCTACCGCTTAGACCATGCCTCGCAAGCTATCTATGAATTTATCTGGAATGAATACTGCGACTGGTATCTCGAACTCTCGAAACCGGTACTTTGGGACGACAACGCCAGTGCAGAAGCCAAGCGTGGCACTCGCCGCACCTTGATTCGAGTTTTAGAAGCCACCTTGCGCATGGCCCACCCATTTATGCCCTTTATTACTGAAGAAATTTGGCAGCGGGTCGCACCGATAGCTGGTATTAAGCTGAAGGCTGAGGGCGATACGATTATGCTCCAAGCCTATCCCCTGGCGGAGCACGAGCAAATTGACAATGACGCCATTGCCGATGCCGAGTGGCTAAAAGGCGTTATCTTGGCCGTCCGTAATATTCGCGGTGAAATGAATGTGCCACCGGGTAAGGCCCTTAGCCTACTGCTAAAGAATGGCAGCGATGAAGATTTTCGCCGCCTCAACAGCAACCGCCAAGCCCTGTGCAAACTTGCTAAACTAGACGACATTCAGTGGCTTCTCGCCACGGATGAGGCCCCCATGTCTGCAACTCAATTACTGGGTAGCATGGAAGTCTTGGTGCCAATGTCTGGCTTAATCGACAAAACGGCTGAAATTGCCCGTCTTGAAAAAGAAGTGCAAAAACTCGACAAAGAGATTCAGCGCATCCAGGGCAAGCTTGGCAATGCCGGTTTCTTAGATAAAGCGCCTGCCGATGTCGTGGCCAAGGAGCAAGAAAAACTGGCGACTCAACAAGCTGCGCAACAAACCCTGTCTGAGCAAATCAAGAGTATTCAAGCCCTGTAAAAGCTCACAACAAAGGTCATAGCCCCTACTATTGCCGCAGAAAGCGTAGACAAATACGTTGAAGCAGTTATAGTAGGGTTCAACACTGGCCTGATATACCGCCGTATAGTGATGCTTGCACGTATTTGCCAAGCGCTGCACTTTGCAGCGCCCCCCTCTTTCGCAGCTCCTGCAACGCCCTCGTTTTCCCTAAGCTTTCAGCCATACCCAAACCTGCGCTGCAGCGCTGATGCTTTTCAAAATCGTATTAATCCACAAAGTCATATTGTTTATTACTTTATTTCCTGCCCTGAAAAATTCAACGAGGTACAACGATGAGTGAACGCGTTTCCGGCACGGTAAAATGGTTTAACAACGCAAAAGGTTTCGGCTTTATCAGCCACAGCGAAGGCAGTGATGTTTTTGTGCATTTCCGGTCTATTCGCGGCGATGGCTATCGCACCTTGGATGAAGGACAGGTCGTTGAATTTAGCCTAATCAGTGGCCCGAAGGGCTTACAGGCAGAGGATGTCGTCAAAGTCTAGAACTGCGAGCACGAACCCTTATAAGCCGATGCTTAATACGCGCTGCTCGCGCTCTAATGCTCGCAATAATGCAGAAGGAAGCAATGGATCGGTGTACACAAGATCTAAGCGCAAGGTAGCCTTGTCTCGGGGCCGCTCACTCAATTTCAGTACTTTCAAATTATGCTCGGCGCAATAATTCAGTGTATCTTGGTCGGCCGCCAACGCCAACACGACGCCCGGCACGGTCAATTCTGCCACAGCAGAACTCAACTCCGCAGTCGAAGTAAACCACGTCACCGAATAGGCGTTTACCTCTAAAATAGCCGCTAAGGCATTGTGTAAAAGCGGATCAGGAATACACGCAAGAATCTCGATGTTCCGGGCTTCTTCAATGGCAACGGCCACCTCTGGCACATCGAAAACAAGCGTACCCGTGAAGCAAGTTTCTTCTTCTGGGCCACTACTCAGCGCAAGCTGCCCCCCCATTAACGCCACAATCCGTGCCGAAATTGCTAGCCCCAAGCCCGTCCCCCCGAAGCGACGAGCTCGGTTGCTCTCTATCTGTACAAAGGGTTCAAAAAGCTGACCACGCTGCTCGCTGGAAATACCAATACCATTATCAATAACCTTGATTTCCAAACGCTGCTGCCCAGACGCCAAATTGGCCTGATCAGCCGCCAAGGCTACGCGCAATTGGATAACACCCTGGGGAACCGTGTAGACCGAAAACTTGATCGCATTATCTATCAAATTACGAATGACTTTTCCCAAATACCCTGCATCAGCCAGCACCACTGGCGGCACTCCTGGCTCAACATGCAAAATAAAGCGTTGTTTGTTTTTTGCAACGTCAAGACCCACGCTATCAACGAGTCCTTCAATAAACTCAACTAACTGAATCTCTTCCGGGATGATTTCCACGCTGCCAGATTCCAAGGCGACATAATCGAGAATATGATCAAGCGTTGCTAGCAGACTTTGCGAAGACCGACGGACAGTATCCACCATCATTCTCTGTTCGCGATCCAGTGTCGTCTTGGAAAGCAAATCGGTCATGCCGATAACCCCGTTCATGGGTGTTCTGATCTCATGACCCATTACCGACAAAAATGCCGCCTTCGCGCTATTGGCCGCCTCCGCGCTGACCAGGGCGTTTTCTAATTGCTGAGTGCGCAGACGCACGCGATCTTCCAAATTACGGTTCAAGCGCAGTACCTCGCGCTCAACCTCTTTAAATGAAGTCACATCGGAATGCAC
>NZ_JBFJWS010000181.1:0-6476 GCF_041623545.1 Zhongshania sp.
GGCCCCAAGCCAATACCTTCAACAAATATCTCAACACTTTTCGGCCTGTTCTCTAACAGCAAGGCGCGAAATCGCTGTCCCTCGTCACTAGCAAAATAATGGGGAGAAAAAAGCGCCACAGCGTGGCCCTTTTCTTTGAATGTAAATACCACTTTTAGTTGTTTACTAAGACTTGGGAGAAGACGCTTAACGCCAGTCTCACTACTAACCACACCGTCAACGTCACCACGGTACATCGCCAAAACAGCCTGTACATGGTCTGAATAATAGACTAATTCCTTATTTCCGAATATTTGCACATCTCCAGCGCGAACTCCCTGAACAAGCGCCAGAGAGCGCACATTGTTAGGCGACGTATTCGAGTGAATATAAATATGAATATCCTGATCAGTTAGGGCAACCACGCGATAACCGCAGACCCGCTCAAAGTCTTGCATTTCGAGGTTGTAGCTACCAAACACAATATCGTATTTATTTAAGGTGCACTCGGAGCTAAGGCGGCTTACATCACTACCGTAAACGACATCATAGCTACGCCCAACAGCCTGAAAAATATCTTCAAAAAAGGGCCGCAAATAGTTTTCAGTAATCTCGGCGCCATAAATAGAGAAGGTCCAAACACTGACCGGCTTAGGCGCTGTAGCGGCGTATGACTGCGACACTAGCAATACCGCAAATATCGCGGCAACTTTTCGTATAATTAATGGCATAGAGCGCTGCCACAGTCCCAACATAATCAAATTCATCCATCAATTGGACTGCAAGCTAAACCGCAGTCAGGTATAAGCAATATAGGTCACCTGTATATAACTGCAATGAGCATTCAATTTACCGCGTCGTAACGACCCTGCTATCCGCGGAGCCGAACCCAGCATAACAATTTATTACCGCTTACATTCTACAAACGGCGGGAATTAATCAAGAAAACTAACGCAGATTTACTTATAATCCTTGGGCCAATAACTTTAACTATCAATATAGCCGGCTGAATCAGTGCCGTTTACGCTCGGAGCAAACATGACCGAACCACGAGAACCCGCCTCTAAACACTTTGTATCGCAAGGCTTAAAGCTTCATTACCTTGACTGGGGCAACGCCGAGGCGCCGCTATTGATATTCGTCCATGGTATGCACGACCACGCCCGCAGCTGGGATCACATTGCGCGCCATATGTGCAAAGACTGGCATGTGATTGCCGTGGATTTACGCGGTCATGGTGATAGCCAGTGGTCAGCAGAAGGCCTCTATCACAATCCACTTTTACTATTAGATTTCGCTAATCTTATCGATGCCCTCGGCGCCGCGCAGGTTACTATCGTCGCTCACTCCTTGGGCGGCAATCCCAGCGCCCGCTATACCGCGCTATACCCTCAGCGCGTGAACAAATTAGTACTAGTGGATGCCATGGGACCATCTGCCAATGTTATTGAACAATGGAACAATGAAGGCGTTGTTAGCCGCAGCAGAGCCTGGCTGGAGAAACAAAAGTACTTGGCAACGCGACCCCCGCGCCGCTTCGCGAACTTAGCCGAGGCCACCGCACGCATGGCCAAAGCCAATGCTCACCTCTCCGCGGAACAAGCGGAGTACCTCACCCGCTATGGCGTGCGTGAATACAGCGATGGCTTTGGCTGGAAATACGACCCCGCCACAGGAAATTTCTTACCGGAGGATTTCGAGATTGATTTGGCGGAATACTGGCGGCAAATCACCGCGCCAACACTGCTATGCTGGGGCCCAGAAAGCTGGACTAGCAACCCCGCTACTGATGGCCGAGGAGCACATTTTCAAAACCATCGCACACTTAGCTTCGACAAGTCTGGGCATTGGATACACCACGACCAGCCTGAGCTGTTTATTGCGGCCTTACATGAGTTTTTGGCTGAAAAGTAAATGAAGTGATATGGCCACTCAATAAGTCACATTGAATGGACATATCACTGGATTGTATTAATCTTAGCGGTTCAATATTTCATCCTTAACACTGTTAGCAACTTTTGCAACTTCGCCAATATCCTCGGGCGTGACACCTAGCTCTTTTAGCGTGAGTGCCAAGTTCTCTACTACGGCGTTAAAATGCTCTTCGCCCAAGCCCAAATGGATATGCGCTTGACGCATATCCAAACCCGAATATTCACTAGGCCCACCAAACACCATGGTTAGAAATTTCTTCTGCTTTTTAGCCTGGGCAAACATGTCAAGATTCTCGAAGTAGCCCGCTATGCGGTCATCGGCAATTACCTTTTCATAAAACACATCAACTGCTTTATCTACCGCGGGCTCACCGCCTATACGCTCATATAGTGTAGTCACTCGTTCATTCCTCAATCAGCAGAACCAAAGATGCATTTTCAATGCATCTTTAAAAGAGGTATCATACATGCACCTTTGATTCCGGTAAACCCCTTCGGACACACCTCAAGATGCAGCTCACTAAGCAGACTGATTTTGCCTTTCGAATTTTGCTCTATCTCGGCCAGCTACCCGAAGGCGAGCTCGCCAATATAAAAGCGATATGCGAGTTCTACGGCATATCGCAAAACCACATTGCCAAAGTCGTCGTGAAATTAACCAAACTCGGCTACCTAGCGTCGGTGCGCGGCCATGGCGGCGGTATTCGTTTGGCGGTCCAACCCGCTGCAATTAATCTCGCTAGTGTCATTGAAGATTTTGAAACGAGCTTAAAGCCCGTCAATTGCGACACCCCTCCCTGCAGAATCGCGGCTAGCTGCCAATTAAAGGGACTGCTCTTTGAGGCAACGAATGCATTTATGAACACCATGCGTCAGCGCACTCTCGCCGACATCCTTCCAAAGCAGATTAGTGCTGCCAGTAGCTTAGCCGTGGAAATAAAATAGTGGCCTTGCAACAATTTATCGGTATTCAAGCGCGATCATCGGCAGACGAAAAAATAATCGCTAGCATTGGCGCGGCGCTCAGTATTTGTGCCGTGTTTTTTGTTACTGACTGGCTGACCAATTACACACTTGCGATGACGCTATTACCCTCCATGGGCGCATCTGCAGTATTACTGTTGGCCGTCCCCCACGGTACCCTGTCGCAGCCATGGCCCTTATTTGGCGGCAATATATTGTCAGCCGGCGCTGGGGTTATTTGCGCCTTAGTCATCGACAATATCTATATCGCAGCGGGTTGCGCCGTTGGCCTTGCGATATTAACCATGCACGTATTGCGCTGTATTCATCCGCCGGGTGGCGCCACTGCCTTGGTCGCAGTAGTCGGGGGTAATGCAGTTCACGATTTGGGATTTAGCTTTTTACTATTCCCGACACTCATCAATTGTTTGATTATTTTTAGTTTCGCCTTCGTTTTTAATAATTTATTTCATTGGCGCCGCTACCCATCAAGCCTAATGAAGTACGACAAATCCATGTATAGCCCGGAAACCTCAAACATCCATGTTCGTCATATTCAATTGGCAATGGAGTCACTTGATGAGGTTATCGACATTGCGCCAGAGCAAATAAAATACATCATCGACAAAGCCGATGAGCTAATGCTCAGCGAATCCCAAGCGAAATTTAATATAGTGATCGGCGGGCTTTACACCAATGGTGCGGCAGGCCAAGCATGGTCAGTACGACGCGTCATCGACATTTCAAATCACAGTAATCCTGCCAAGAAAATGATCATGTATAAAACGGTCGACGGTGCCGGCAAGGGCAAGAATGGCAGCGGCCTGCTCTATGAGTTTAAAGATTGGGCGAAGGAAGTAATGAAGCCGGTCAAAAAGGTCCGCACATCGCAAAGTAAACACAGCAGCGGCCCGCCGCGCTGATGAATTGTAGTAACTCGCAGCGAGCTTAGTTCTTAAGCGCGTTGCTAAACTGCGCTTTGGTAAATTCAATACCGCGTTGCTCTGCGCCACCAGCCAATGCATAGGTAGCGACATGACCGAGAAATTTAACGGTATAGCTCTCTACCGGAATATTTTTCTCTGCCAAAGCAGATTTCATCATTGTCATTTGTTCGATCTCGACCAAGGTGTCCCACTGACCGTGGTATAAAAATACCGGCGGCGAATTGCTAGAGACATGATTGACAGGCGATGCATTTTGCCAAGCCGCCTTGGCCTCACTCATGGGCTCGCCAATAAGCTTCAAAACGAGCGGCGAGTTTGGCCACGCAGTGAGATCCGCCGGGGTGCCGCCAGCAACGATGCTACTCAGGTATGGCGGTTGCTGCCTATTTAAGCCCGCCATTAAAATGAGATGGGCTCCCGCCGAGTAACCCCAACCGGAAATACGTTGTTGATCTATTTGGTATTTACCCGCGTGACTATAAAGCCACTCCAAGGCGGCGCTGACGTCTTCAATTTGCGCTGGGTGACGATGCTCTGGCGCTAAACGATAAGTAATATTGAAAACCACAAAGCCAGCCTTTGCGAGCCGCCGACTAATTCCACCCATATCGCCACTGCGATTAGTCCAGCCACCGCCGTGCACCACCACAACAGCAGGCTTAAGACCGGAGGTATTAGGTATATACAAATCACCGCCTAAGGACTGGGTATTGACCGTCTTGTAGCTTAGACCCTGCACATAACTGTAATCGCTACTTCCCTTTAGCTTAGTGCCGGCGCACGCCACAACAAACAATGTCGCAACGCTAAAAATAATCAGTTTCATCAATAATACTCGTGGTTGATATTTCGTCGTACTAACACGGCCCCAAGATTGACACAATGATACCGTATTGAGGCAGAGATATTGTACGTGCCACCCTGGGCCTTGGATTTTTTAGTGGCAAGCGTCGCGCAATACTCCCCATGCAGAAGCGACTTAAGCGTGCTAATTTAGAGAAAGGTAGTTTAGTCATTTTCATCGGCAGCACAGGAGTGTGTTACATGGAAACGCAAGTGACAGAAATTGCACGGGACACCTTCCGGATATCGACCTTTCACCCCCAGTTCGGCATTCAATTCAACCAGTTTCTTATTCATGACGAGCAGCCACTGCTTATCCACACGGGCTTCCAAAACATGCTCGACGACACCCTAAGTGGTATTAGTGAGGTGATGGATCCCGCCCAATTACGCTGGATTGGCTTTAGTCATTTTGAAGCCGATGAGTGCGGCGCACTGAATGCGCTATTAGGCCTTGCCCCGAACGCCCAGGCGGTTTGTAGCCAAGTCGCGGCGATGGTCAATCTCAGCGATTTCGCCTGTCGTGAAGCGCGGGGGCTTGATGACGGGGAAATATTGAATACCGGCCGACATCAAATTCGATTTTTAGCCTGCCCCCATGTTCCCCATGGCTGGGATGCTGGCCTCTTTTTTGACGAGACGGCAAAGACGCTGTTCTGCTCGGATTTGTTTTTTCACGGCGGCGACCCCGAACCACTGACACGCGACGACATTAGCACCCGCGCCGAAGTGGCAATGCGCGAAGGTCTATTAGGCCCATTGGCCCACGACATGCCCTTTACCCCCTACACCGTGGCGACGTTGCAGCGCTTAGCGAACCTGGAGCCGCGCACCCTAGCCACCATGCATGGCTCAAGTTTTCAGGGCGATGGCAAGCAAGCCATCTTAGCACTGGCCTCCGTCGTCACCAATTTACTGTCGTAGCGCCCCAAATGTCATAAAACACGCGAACTTCACTAGGGGTAAGTACTTAGCCTGCAATGCGCTAAAACGAGCATATTACCAAGCAATTTCCCGTTAATGAGCTAGTCTTAATAGACTCAATAGCCGGAGACAGGTGTATCCCTATGGTCAAACAATGGCTTACGTCACTGCTACTGTTACTCATTACCTCAACGGCACTAGCGGCACCACCCGCGCAAAATACCGCCGGCTATGCACCGGGGGATCCACAGGTCTGCCTAGGCTGTCACGGCGCAACGGGAATGAAGCCAGCGGCAGGTATCTTAACGACGCCCCACGGCCAAAAAGGCCACCCCGATAGCCCAATGAACAAGCAGGGCTGCCAAAGCTGCCACGGGCCTAGCGCTCAACACCTCAGCAAGTATGTTAATGGCAAACCTGCCAAGCCCACGGTCACCTTTAACGGTGATGCAACCCCGGTCGACGTTCAAAACAAAACCTGCTTAGGCTGCCATGAAAACAGCGCCCGCAGTCACTGGGACGGCAGCCAGCACCAATTTGCCGATGTTTCCTGCACCAACTGCCATCAGGTCCACACATCTCCGGATCCGGTACTTTTTAAGGAAACTCAAAAGGAGGTGTGCTTTAACTGCCACAAAGACAAGCGCGCGCAAATCCACAAGACTAGCGCCCACCCCCTCGTTGACAACCTGATGACCTGCTCTAGCTGCCACAACCCCCACGGCAGCCCGTCAGAGGCAATGCTAGGTAAAGGCTCAGTAAACGAAACCTGTTTTCAATGCCACGCGGAAAAGCGAGGCCCCTTTTTATGGGAACATCCGCCAGTTCAAGAAAACTGCAGTAACTGCCATCAACCCCACGGCAGTGTGCACACGCCGATGTTGAC
>NZ_JBFJWS010000182.1:0-6458 GCF_041623545.1 Zhongshania sp.
ATGGGGCTATCGGCGAAAAATTCAATTTTGTTGGTGGAATACACTATTGAGCGAACGCGAGAAGGTATACCTCAAAAAGAAGCGCTGATTTTGGCTTGTCGTGAGCGCTCTCGGCCAATTGTGATGACGACACTGGCGATGGGGGCGGGAATGATTCCGACTGCCTTGGGGTTGGGCGAAGGCTCGGAGTTTCGCTCGCCTATGGCGATTGCTGTTATCGGTGGTTTGATAAGCTCGACGGTGCTTTCGCTGGTTTTGGTGCCCGTTGTTTACGTGATGGTTGAGAATGTTGAGCGCTGGATTACCCCAAAGCTTGCTCGACTTATTGTGCAGCGCGTGGAGAGCGACGACGCTGACAGCAAGGGTGGCGATAGTGATGCTGCCGCGATTATAAAAGGATGACTGTGGCCGCTGTGCAAAGTGCTGAATCGGATATGACGCTAGTGAGCAATCGCGAGGTGCTATCGCAAATCCTACGCTTGGCTGGGCCAATGGTTATTGCAGGTCTTGTGCAAACGGTTTACCACATCATAAACGCGCTGTGGGTAGGGCGCTTAGGTGCTGATGCGGTTGCGGTCGTGTCGATATGCCTGCCGATAAACTTGTTGTTGATTTCCCTTGGTGGAGGCTTGTCGTTGGCAGGCTCGATATTGATCGCGCAAAGTATTGGCGCGAAGCGACACGATGATGTGAATAAGGTGGCAGCTCAAACCTTAACCTGCCTCAGTGGGTTTTCTGTCGCGCTAAGCGTTGCGGGCTATTTTCTCGCGCCGCAGATTTTGGTGCTAATGGGGGTTGATGCGTCGATTTTTGATGCGACGCTCAGCTATCTGCGGATTACCTTTGCCAGTGCCTTGGTATTAACGCTCAGCTCCGCGGCAATAGCGATTTTGCGCGGCATGGGGGAGTCGAAGGCACCATTACCGATTATTTTGTCGAGTGTGATTATTAATGCAGTTCTCGATCCTTTATTTATTTTTGGCTGGGGGCCCATGCCCGCTGTAGGGGTAAGCGGCGCGGCCTACGCAACGCTTATAACTCAGTTAATTACCGCGGTGCTGGGTTTGCAGTTAATGTTACAGGCCCGCTTTGGTTTAAAGATTCGCCTGAAAGATCTACTGCCTGATTGGCCGATGATTGGGCAGATATTTCGACTTGGCGTCCCGGCGTCAGTTGAGCATTCTATGCAAGCCGTGGTCTTGTCGATCATGACGGTGTTGGTTGCCGCTTTTGGTACTGTGGCAGTGGCAGCTTACGGGATCGTTTTTCGTTTGTATTCATTTGCGATTATTCCAGCGTTTAGTATTTCTATGGCGGTATCGATACTGGTTGGGCAAAGCATTGGTGCGGGGAATATTTCACTTGCGATCCGTATGACTAGAATTGCGGCGCTGTTTAACTTTGCAATGATGTCCGTTATGAGTGTCGTTGTTTTTCTGTCGGCAGAGACAATTATTAACCTTTTTGTGCCGGGGGATATACAGCTGGTCGCCAGCGGTAGTTTTGTGCTGCGGGTGTTTATGTTGTCGATGCCGTTGATCGCGATTTTGTTGGCTTTACGCGGCGCATTTCGAGGTGCAGGAGATACCTTTAATACCATGGTGCTAACCTTGGCGGGTATCTGGTTAAATCAAATTCCACTGGCTTATTTGTTATCGCGACCAAGTTTTTGGGGCGAATACGGTCTGTGGTATTCGCAACTCGCGGGTGCGGTGCTCAATGCGATGGTTGCGGTTGTGTATTTTAATAGTCATCGCTGGCTGAAAAAAAGCGGCGCTGCGACTTAGACTCTGTAAGACGCATAAAATGTGTAGGTTGATTTGCGTAAGTTATGGTTCGGTCATTGCGCATGGGGATAGGGTATTTGGGGTAAAGCTCGTGTAGGGGTGATGTGTTTTCAGCCCTTGAGTGGTCCTTTGGTTTCGAGGGGTTGTGACTCAGCTTGGCCTTATAAAAGCTGACGGATTGTTATTAATTACCAATATTGCTTTTGTGTTCTTTTGCAAGCATGGCATATTATAATGCAATGGCACTGGCTCAATGTATTTAAAGGCTAAGTCAGCTGCTTATTGAGAATTGGTTTTAGCTCGTAATCGATGGTGGCGGATCAGCATAGCCGAGTGGGCTCCATTGCCCTATTTTTAGCGGCGTTGGCTAACTGAGGCAGGGTATTGTCTCGCGAGTGAGTTGACGTTTCATTTGGATAATAATGAAGTATGAAGACTGCGCGCAATCGTAAGGCAATAGCCGTTATTCCAGCCCTCCTTGGTCGTTATTTGCTGCGTGTTGCCGCGAAGACCTCGCCCAATGGGGAGCAAAGTCAATCTCGCTTTCGCCCCGGTGCGGTCGGCGTTATTAGTGAGCGATTTGAGTGGCGGGATGATACGCGGCCGAGCCCTGCCTATAATCGATTCAAAGGCACTCCCTACCGTATTTTGAAGGGAGAGGTATGGCGTCCCGCAGCTAAGCTAGAGGCTGGGCCGCTGCTGGTTTATTGTCATGGCTTTATGTCCAATCGGCGCGAAGGTTTGTATTTGGCAAGATTTCTGGCCAGCCACGGTTATACGGTTGTTGCTTTTGATTTTCCACTGACGAGTCGTCATGCTCCGGACAAGCCTAATGGGCTCGATATTGTCAATCAGCCAGGTGATGTTCGTTTTGTATTGGATCAACTATTAGCACGTAACGCTAATCCCAATGACGCTCTATTCGAAACGATAGACCCTGATCGCATTGCCGCGGTGGGCTTGTCCCTAGGCTGCTTGACTTCGATGTTGACGACCTTTCACCAGGAATTGCGGGACCCGCGAATTAAAGCTGCTATATGTATTGGCGGCCCGACGAGTATGTTTTCTTCCCGATTTTTTGCCAATCCTGCGGTGCCGACGCTGATGGTTTATGCAGATACCGATTCGATTGTGCCCTATGCCGTGCACGCCCTTACCGCATTCGAGCGTATTCCAGACTGTACTTTGCTCACGCTAAAAATGGGTTCGCATGCAGGGTTTGCCCAGCAGGCGTCCACCTTGCTGTGGATGTTTAAAAACCCGGACAGCATTGCTTGCCTCATGTTTGCGGGCGAGAAGAGTGAAGACGCCCTGCGGCAATTTGATTTCCCGGGCATGCTCGGCGGTCAGCCCATGGGCATTCTGGATCCCGGCGAAAGTGAGGTGCCGACCAAACCCCTGGTTAAGCTTGCGATGAAAGCAAGTCGTCAGCATATGTTTACAACCTTGGCTGCCCACGCATTTCTCGATAGCGTGTTCGCCAAGAGTGATGTGGATAGGAAGTTATCTAGCCAATACTTGGTAGAAACTTTGGAAGAAGAGAATAGTGGTGAGTTAAAGGTCAGCCCAAAAGCTTCTCTGCGCTGAACTGTTGTTTTACTTAGCCATTAACGTCAGAACGATTTTTTCGGGCTCAATAATTATTTAGTGATGGAGGAAGTATGCAACAACTTAACCCAATAGATGCCGCGCTGCTGTTAATGGAAACGGTGAAAACCCCGTGTCACATATCGATGATCAGTGTCTATGATCCCTCAACATGTCCAGATAAGGCGCCAAGCTTTGAAGAGATTTTCGAGGCTGTTCGAGTAAGCCTGCCCGCTGCGAATCGATTTAGATCGAAGATTGTGCGCGTGCCCTTTGATTTAGATTACGCCTACTGGGTCGAGGATGAAGATTTCGATCTGCGCTTTCATATGCGCCATTTAGCATTACCGAAACCAGGTAGTTGGGTGCAGTTTCGTGAGCAGGTCTCGCGTCTGGTGTCACGCCCGCTTGATATGACCCGTCCACCGTGGGAAATGACGGTGATTGAAGGTCTTGACAGCATCAAAGGTTTGCCGCCAGGTTGCTTTGCAACGGTACTAAAGATCCACCACTGTGCGATAGATGGTGAGTCGGGGGTGGGTTTGGCGACCGTACTTCATCAAGACAGCCCAGATAAACCCGTCGCAGTCCTAGAGGATAACTGGCAGCCTGAGATTACGCCAGGTAATCGCGAACTACTCCGTCGTGCTGGTATTCATAGTATTCGTAAGCCTTTGGCAATTGCGAAACTATTGATGTCCAATAGCTCAAAGTTGTTGCGTTCCGCCTTAGATGATTTGCGCAGCGATAAGAAAGAAGAGGACGCGCGAGATCGGAAGGTGCCAGCAACTATATTCAATGCGCCGGTTTCTGCGCATCGCATTTTTGATGAGGCGCGTTGCACCCTTGATGAATTGAAACTTATTCGCAAAGAAGTTCCTGGTGCGACTATCAATGATGTTTGTCTGACCATAGTTTCCGAGGGTATGCGCCGTTACCTGGACGCCAAGGGCGAGCTACCGGCAGAATCACTTGTTACCGCTGTGCCCATTTCTACCCGCACCCCAGAAAACGCTGGCGCGAGCGGTAATCAAGTCTCGGTGATCTTTACCTCAATGCACACGGATATTGTCAATCCAATTGAGCGCTTGGCAGCAATCTCTGCGGAAACCAGAGAGAAGAAAGCGGTACAGTCGGGCGTGGTGATGAAAGTGCTGCTTGAAGTCGTGCACAATTTACCCGGCGCGCTGGTTGGCGCGGTTGGTCGAGTCATGCCGGTAATTAGTGTTAACGCGAAAGCGGTTATAAATACCATGGTGACTAATGTGCCGGGACCAATGACTCCACTCTATTTATTGGGCGCGAAGTTAGTGCAGTCCTCAGGGTGTCCGCCACTGTTGCACGGAGGTGCTTTACTGCATAGCGTATCCAGTTATAACGGTGGATTTATGGTGTCATTCACTGCCTGTCGCGATCTTCTTCCGGATCCAGATTTCTATCGACAGTGTCTTGAGGAGGCAATGCGCGACATGATTGCGGCAGCAGGGGGAGGCGCGAAGCCAAAAAGGGCGCCGCGTAAACCCAGAGCTAAGAAGGCCGTTAGCTAGTCTAGACGGCGGTCTGGGGCAGTAATCTCGGACCACCGTGGCGCGCGTTGTCAGTGCGCCCCTAAGTGCAGCTAGCGCCTTGCTGAATCAGGGCGTAAAGCTCGCTTGGGGTGCTATGTACTCGCGCAGCGAATTAATTTTGCCATCCTTGAAGCGCATTAGCACGCAGATATGCCAAGCAACTTTTGGTGACTCGGGTTTAAATTGAACCTCAAGAATATGCTCTTGTACAAAGCCATCGGAAAAATACTCGCGTTGAATATCGCGGGTGTGTCGAGAGATCGAGTTTTCCACAAAGCTGCTTAACGATGCTTTGGTTTCTGCGAAGTCTTGCAGTTTTTGATCGAAGTTATGCCAGGTGGTCGCAGATGGCAGGCAGCAAGCCATCACTTCGTCCATATTGCCTTTGTCGAGTGCCGTCCAGAAGCGGTCGGCTACTGCGTCTAATATTGCCTGTGTTTGTTCGCTCATTTTGCATTCTCCGTGTCGTCGTGTTGGGCATTAAGCGCCAATGGTGATATTGCGTGTTGCCAAGCTGCTTGCTCCGCTTTGCAGGTTTCAATGGCCTTGTTCCAAAAATTACCTTTGGATAAAGACTTGAAGTTGAATTGCCCGCTGTGACGAAACTCTAATATTTCCACTCCGTTGTCGCCAACCGCGAGGTAGGTGTAGGGGACATTGGCGGGTACAAAAAAACCGTCGCCTTTGCCCAGCAGCTCATTACCTAAGCGTAATTCGCCAGACACGATAAAATACAGGCAGTCGGTGTCATGGGTGTGTAATGACAGTGGGTAGTTTTTCTTGATCCAAGCGTGAATTAGGCTGAAGCCCGGTAGGTCAAAGAGAACTTTGACTTGGTCGCCGTCAAGTAGGCCATGTTTGGATGCCTCGGTTACTTGGGGGCGTACATCGCTAGGAAATTCAACACTCATATTGCCTGAATCCATTAGTGATTCAGCGCCGTTGGCTCGAAAGATTTGAAATTTTGAATGACGGCCTTTGGGGCTTGCGGAGTCGCTGTTGTCCATACTGTGGTCGCTCATGCTTATTTATATGATGGAGGGGGTTGTATAGTCGCCTGAATTGTAAATCATTTCACATAGCTAATCACTTGTCAGTTTTGGTCTTCGCTTGTGAGCGGTATGCGCCGCCGGTGTGATCCTGTGTTTATCGTGTATTAGCTTTGTATAGCTTGGGGTAAAGAGCTTTTAGTTGAATTGTTTACTTGTAGATAAAATTCTGTTAAAAATTGACGATACAACAGTTTTCTATAATACAATGGCATGATGTTATTGCATTTATTCTGAAAGCTAGGCAAAATCTGAGTTAAACGAACCAAGAATCCAAGACTATGACTATAAATAACGACACCCCGATGTCCTTGGCTCATCTAGAGGGCACCCTATATTACGGGGCCTTGGAGTTATCATGATGAGACACCAGAGGATGTAAAGCTTGAACTACAAAGTGCGGTAGTCGATGCCTTGGTCGCCTGTGTGCGCGACAGCCGTTTACCTGAGCCACTTCCGCCTAAAGA
>NZ_JBFJWS010000183.1:0-6454 GCF_041623545.1 Zhongshania sp.
ATCGGTCGAGAAATTGTTGCTCAGTGGAGTACTCCGAAAAAATGGGATGCACAGCAGCAGGAATCTGAAGAGCCGTATTACGACCCTAAAGAACTGTATGGCATTATTCCTGCGAATATCAAAACTCAGTTCGACATGATGGAAGTGATCGCCCGTATTGTAGACGGCAGCCGCTTCCACGAGTACCAACCCAATTACGGCAAGACCATGCTCTGTGGCTACGCGCATATCTGGGGTTATAAGGTCGGCATCGTTGCTAATAACGGAATTTTGTTCAACGACAGTTCGAAAAAAGCAGGGCATTTTATTCAGCTCTGTAATCAGAACAAAACACCGCTGGTATTTTTGCAAAACATCACTGGTTATATGGTGGGTAAAGCATACGAGCGTGAGGGCATTACCAAAGACGGTGCCAAGATGATTATGGCTCAAGCCGGTGTCGATGTGCCTAAGTTCACGGTAATGACCAACGGGTCATACGGTGCAGGTAATTATGGCATGTGTGGTCGCGCCTACGATGCACGATTTTTGTTCAGTTGGCCCAATAGCGAGATTTCGGTCATGGGCGCTGAGCAAGCTGCCAAGACCTTAACTACGATTAAAACTAATCAGTTATTGCGCGAAGGCAAAGAGTTGGCTGACGACGAGAAAAGCCGTATTGAAGAAGAGATTATTGCCGATTATCACCACAAGAGCAGCGCGTATTACACCTCTTCGCTAATGTGGGATGACGGTATTCTTGACCCTGCGGATACGCGCAATGCATTGGGTATGGCCATTGCTACGTCACTAAATGCGCCAATTGATGACCCCCATTACGGCGTGTTTCGCGTATAGCGCAGCACATCAACAGGATTTATAGAGGTAACTATGACTAATGCTTTTGAGCTAGCCGACGAGCACCGTGAATTATTAGATCACTGCGATCGTATCGGTCGTGATGTGTTGTATCCGTTGGCGCAGCGTATGGACAACGATGAGTGGTGGCCAGAAGATATCATGCCGCAGTTGGGCGAGTTAGGCTTGCTGGGCGTGACGGTTGATTCTAAGTATGGCGGCGCCGGATTAGATTTTATGTCGTGCGGGGTTATTGCGCAGGCGTTTTCGCGTTGGAATCATGCGTTTGGTTTGGCGTGGGTGGTGCATGATAATTTGTTTGCCAATAATGTATTTGCCAACGGCAGCGAGTATTTGAAAGAAAAATATCTGCCAGATGTTTGCGCCGGTAAAAAAATTGGCGCTCTAGGTTTGACAGAGCCCGGTGCAGGCTCTGATGCCCTGGGTTCTATGCGCACAACCGCCGTAAAAGATGGTGACGACTATGTGCTTAACGGTACTAAAATTTACATCACCAATGGGCCAATTGCCGATGTAGTGTTGGTCTACGCGAAAACCAATAAGAATGCGGGCTCCAAGGGTATAACTGCTTTTCTGCTGGAAACCACCGCGCCCGGCTTTAAGGTCGCGCAAAAGCTAGAAAAAATGGGGTTTAGGGGGAGTCAGACGGCGGAGCTGGTTTTTGAAGATTGCCGTGTACCTGCCAAAAATATTGTCGGTGAGTTGGATCAAGGCCATAAAGTGGTTATGAGTGGCTTGGATCTAGAGCGCGCAATGATAAATCCAATTTGCGTCGGTATTGCGGAGCGTGCTTTGGAGCTATCCGTCGAGTACGCTAAAACTCGCGAGCAATTTGGAAAGCCCATTGCGAGCTTTCAGATGGTACAGTCGCGGTTAGCTGATATGTACACACTTATTGAAAGTATGAAGTTGATGACCTATAAAGCGCTGAGTGCTTGTCAGTCTGTTGGTCACGGCGAGGCTGGTCGTGGTGAAATTCATAAGTTAACTGCGGCGGCAATTATGTACGCGGCCAATAGTCTGAATACGGTGCTGGATAATGGCGTCCAGATTCACGGTGGCAGTGGTTATATCTGGGAGTCAGAAATGAACCGCTTATTCCGCGCAACCAAGTTATTGGAAATTGGCGCTGGAACCACTGAGGTTCGCAAGCTAATTATTGCGGGCGAATTGCTCGCCAAATAAGGATGTTTGATCAAGATGTCTGACGCCAACACCGTAATGAGCGACCGCGATTTCGCCGAAGCTAAGACCTTGTTTGGCGAAGACAGTTTTCGTGGAAAAGTGGTGTTGGTCAGTGGTGGCGGTAGTGGCATTGGTCGCGCAACTGCCTGGCTGTTAGCGCGCTTGGGCGCAACGGTAGTAATTATTGGTCGTACCGAGGCTAAGTTGGAAGCCTGTTGCGCGGCTATAAGTGCTGCTGGATTTTCCGCTGAGTACCTTGTTCAGGATATCCGTGACTATGACGGTGTTGCCGTAATGTTTGCGCAAGTCTTTGAAAAATACGGCCGCCTTGATGTCTTAATTAATAACGCTGGTGGTCAGTTTCCTCAGCCCGCTATTGAGTTTTCTAAAAATGGCTTTGACGCTGTGGTTGGCAATAACCTCAATGGCAGCTGGTATATGATGCAGCACGCCGCTCGGCAATGGCGTGAGCGCAAGCAGCGCGCGGCGGTGGTAAATGTGGTGGCGGTAGTGGCGCGGGGAATGGCGGGTGGTGCGCACACCTGTGCAGCCCGCGCGGGCGTTATTCATTTGTCGAAAACGGTTGCCGTAGAGTGGGCGGAATATGGTATTCGCGTTAACTGCGTCGCCCCTGGTGTTATTTTCTCTGAAGGTATGGGGGTTTATTCCGACGAAGCGAGGAGCGCCTTCGATCGCTCTAATCCAATGAAGCGCTTTGGCACACCTTGGGAAATCGCCCAGTCCTGTGCATATTTAGCCTCGGATGCGGCGGGCTTTGTAACTGGTGAAGTGCTGACCGTTGATGGTGGTGGCCAGCTTTGGGGCGACTTGTGGATGGCGGGCAAGCCGGATTATTTTAGTTAGGTTTTGTCCTTTTTCTGCCTGAAAGCTAAGCGGTAAAAGGTCCTCGCGTTCGTAGGGGCTACGAATTTGTGCGATTTCTCTTGCTGTGCAGAATCACGCTTGCGAAAGCGAGCATCTGGTGAGCGATAGCAAATTTCTTTAAGCGTCTATCGTCCGGTGCTCGATCCCAAGGCTGGCGAATTACTTGTCTACGAGCATTGCCGTGATTGCCGCTAAATCAACTATATCACTGGCTTTGCAGCCTCTTGATAGGTCCATCCAGGGTTTGTTTAAACCCTGCAGGATCGGTCCTAGCGCTGTCGCGCCAGCAAGTCTTTCGGTGATTTTGTAGGCGATGTTTGCGGCATCGAGATTGGGAAAAACAAAGACATTGGCTTGACCAGCAACCTTAGAGTTCGGTGCCTTATTTTTGCCTATGCTCGGTATAATTGCGGCGTCAAATTGCAATTCGCCGTCAATATTTAGCAAGGGCGCAAGGGATTTTGCGATGGTGACTGCTTCCCTAACTTTACTAATATTTGGGTGTTCGGCAGAGCCCTTACTTGAAAAAGACAGCAGTGCGACATTGGCGGTAGCGCCGGTTAAGCGCTGGTGCCCCGCTGAGCTGGCAATGGCAATATGGGCGAGTTCTTCGCTATTTGGATCTGGAATGACGCTGCAGTCGGCGTAGGTGACTACGCGTTTATCCTGTAATTCCATAAGGAAGTAGCTGGATACGATTCTGGCGTTAGGCGCTAAACCAAGGCCTTGGATGCCTGCGCGTAAAACATCGGCGGTTGTTGCTATTGATCCCGCGATACCGCCGTCGGCGTAGCCGCAGCCAATTAATAGCGTAGCGAGTAGCAGTGGATTTTCAATTGCGCTTTGCGCCTTGGCTTCGGTCATTCCTTTAGCTGCGCGCAGGCGCAGTAGCTCAGCCACGGCTTTGCTGCGCCAGTGTTCGCAGTCCGTTTGAGATTCGAATACTTCTATTTGCGGATTCAGGTCCTTGTGGGCGCTTAAGCAAATAGGCGTAACGAGACCGAGTTCATGCAGGCTATTTGCAGCCTGGATAACCCGTTCATCACTGGTTTCAGGCAACAAAATTCTTGCCGGTTTGCCGGCAAGAAATTGTTGGCGAGCGCCTTGGCGCAGTTGATCGAGGATGCTGCTCACAATGTGCTTACTTGGCTTTACTGGCGAGCAGTGCGTCAGGAATATCCATTTCCATATGTAGCAGGGCTAGGCCGTGAACCTTGCCTTGAGCATCCATGATGAGGGTTTCTGTGCCGCCGCCACCTAATGAATCTTCTAGAATAAAATTAAGCGCTTGCAAGTTTGGCAGCTCGTAACGCTGAATGTCGCCGAAGCAGATTTCAGAGAAATGCTGTTTAACTCGGGCGATGCTCAGATTCTCTACCAAGTACTGATAGAGTTCTGGGGTGTTTGCTTTAATGCCGACGTTGCTGCCGTCGCCTTTGTCGCCGGAACGGGCTATGGCAACCTCCATCAATTTAACTTTCGCCATGTTATACCTCTTCTACCAATACGGTGGTGGTGACTTTGTTTTTGTCGATCAGTGCGGGCCAGTAGCCAACAATCTCCGCAGGGCGCGGGCGCCCTGCGGCGAATCCGGTAACACCGACGGGGCCACTGGTGATAAGCGGCGCTAATTCACGACCGAGAATATTCAGCAGGCTTTTGTCGTCGCTCTTTGCGCCAACGCGAAGCATGACTTCAGCGGGCTCTTCAGATTGCTTAACAATGCCCTTGTAGCAAACGTTAGTGCCGAATAATTCAACGAAGCGGTCTTGCTTTGGAATTTCTTTGCCGTACATGCCCACCCGTTCAAAGAGAATTTCAGCGCCAAGCTGGGCTTTTTCGATGGCGTCGGGGCCGGTGTAGGTGAGCTGGCCAACAATTTTGTAGCCGTTGGCGTAAGACATAGACACTTTATAGGTTGGCGTGGGCGCTGAGCCTTTGATGCCGCTAACCCGCACGCGATCTTTGCCGTCTTGCGCAAGCTGAATGCTGGTGAAGTCAGAGGTGCAGTCGGGGCCGAGGTAGTTTTTTGGGTCGCCCAATTCATATAGTAGCTGGGAGGTCACCGTGTCGACGTTAACTAAACCGCCAGTGCCATCGTGTTTGGTGATGACAAAACTGCCGTCGGCGCTCGCCTCAGCAATGGGGTAGCCAATACGGGCGAAGTTGGGCACATTGCGCCAGTCATTGTAATTGCCACCGGTGCATTGGGGGCCGCATTCAAGGATGTGGCCCATAACGGTGCCGGCCGCGAGCTTGTCGTAATCTTCCATCGACCAGCCAAACTCATGAATAAGCGGCGCAAGGACGAGTGATGGGTCGGTGGCACGACCAGTGATAACAATGTCAGCGCCTTGCGCAAGGGCGTCAGCGATTGGCTTGGCGCCGATGTAGACATTGGCGCTGGATAAGCGGCTGAGAACAGTGTCGAGTGCGTCGCCGTTGTCGAGGTTTTTAAAGCTCTCGCCAGACTTGATCAACTCGGGCAATTGCTCAAGGATGTCGTCGCCTTCCACTATGCCGACTTTAACACCGGTGAGGCCGAGTTCTTTTACCACCGCTTGAATTGCGTCCCGGCAACCCTTGGGGTTTACGCCGCCCGCATTTGCGATGACTTTAATGCCTTTTTCTTTGCAGGTAGGCAGAATCTCTCGAAGCATGTCCACGAAATCAGTGGCGTAGCCCGCTTCCGGGTTGCGCTCTTTTTGCCGCTGCATGATACTCATGGTGACTTCGGCCAGATAGTCGAGGGTCAAGTAATTAAGCGGCCCTTCTTTTACGAGACGCAGTGGGCCTAAGAGGCTGTCGCCCCAAAAGCCCTGGCCATTGGCGATTAATATTTTTTTGTCTGTGCTCATAAACGCTACCTGCTGTGTTGATATTTAGCTTATTGAATCCAATTGGGTTTACGCTTTTCTAAAAAGGCACTAAGCCCTTCCTTGCCTTCGCTGGAGTCGCGGGTTAATGCAATTCGGCGACTACTTTCTTCAATAAGTTCGGCATCAATGGGGCGGTTACTCAGCTCAAGTGCAAGCCTCTTCGCCTCTCCTACTGCGCGTGGGCCATTTTTCAGTAAAGCTTTTACTAGACCGGCTATAACTTGATCTGCCTCTGCATCGCTGGTCCGAAATTCACTGATAAGCCCGAGTTCAAGTGCTTTTGGTGCGCTAATGACCTCGGCGGTTGTGAAATATCGCCGAGCAGCGCGCTGGCCAATGGCGGCAATCACGTAGGGGCTTATGGTTGCTGGGATCATGCCGACCTTTACTTCGCTTAGGCAGAATTTGGCGTTGCTGCTGGCGACGGCCATATCGCAGCAGGCGACAAGGCCTACCCCCCCGCCATAAGCGGCCCCCTGTACTCGAGCGATGGTTGGCACGGGCAGGGTATTTAGCTTATGGAGCATTGCGGCGATTTTTCTTGAGTCTGCGAGGTTTTCCTCGTAGCTATAGTTCGCCATTTGCTTCATCCAGTTCATGTCGCCTCCGGCGCAAAAGCTGCTCCCCTCGGCCTGTAAAAGCAATGC
>NZ_JBFJWS010000184.1:0-6439 GCF_041623545.1 Zhongshania sp.
CGCAATGTGCTGGTGCATATTGCCCAGCCGCTAACCTTTGATAAATTTGTGGCGCGCAAGAATGACCCAGAAGCCGCGGCGGCAATGCTGGCGCGAATGATGTCGTTTTATTTCTCACGCCGGGCGACGGCAAGCTTGGGACCGCGATTATTGTCTCGGCCACAAATCATTGATGTGGTGCTGCGGCGTCAGGCGGTACGTGATGCAATAGCCGGTGACCTCAGTGGTCCAGACGCCGATGTTAATGCGGTAAAAAAGAAGGCTCGGAAAATGGCCGAGCAGATCGCGGCCAATTATGACGACCGCATGATTCGCGCGCTAGAATTGATTCTGAGTTGGGTATTCCGAAAGATTTTCTCTGGACTAAATAGTCATCATGTTGAGCGTCTGCGCGAGACTGCAAATAGTCGCCAATTAATTTACATGCCCTCGCACCGCAGCCATTTTGACTACTTACTTATTTCCTACACCCTCTATGTGCAAGGTTTAGTGGCGCCGCATATTGCCGCCGGGGTCAATTTGAACTTTTGGCCGGTTGGTGGCATGTTGCGTCGCGCTGGCGCATTTTATATCCGCCGCAGTTTTGCGGATCAACCACTCTACACCGCGGTGTTTAAGTCGTATTTAGATGTGATTTTGAGTCGTGGCTACCCCGTGGAATTCTTTCCTGAAGGCGGTCGCAGTCGCACCGGACGTTTACTTCCTCCGAAAAAGGGGATGTTGCGTATGACGGTAGATAGTTTTATTCAGCAACCCGGCCGCTCGGTGGCAATAGTTCCTATTTATATTTGTTATGACAAACTGGTGGAAAGTGCGTCCTATGTAAAAGAACTGCGCGGCGCAGCAAAACAAAGTGAGTCCGCGGGAGGGCTGTTAAAGGCGCGGAAAATATTTAAGTCCTCATACGGCAGCCCGCATATAGCCTTTGGTGAACCACTGAGCTTGGACGAATGTTTCAGCCATATTGAGCCGAATTGGCGCAAATTGACCCAGCAAGGGGATCAAAGTTTTGTGCCTGCAGTTATTGATTATATTGCTCAGGAGAATATGGAGCGGATCAATGCGGCGGCGGTGGTAAACCCCATTGGCTTGGTATCGATGATTCTACTGTCTAGTCCGCAGCGCGCGATGGCGGAAGACGAGTTGCTGCTGCAGATTGATCATTTTGTCGCTCTGTTGAAGCGTTTGCCTTACAGCCCAGACGTCACGCTGCCTGAGGGCAGTGCCACGGAGATTTTTGAGCAAGCAGCTCGTACGGCAGGGCTTTCGCGCATCGAACACCCATGGGGGCCCATTGTGACCGCCACCGGTAAAGAAGCGGTAATGCTAACCTATTACCGCAATTCGGTGATGCATGTGCTTGCACTACCGAGCTTGATTGCGCGATTCTTCCGCCATAGCAAGACAGTTAAAGAGGCTGAGCTAATTGAAGCCTGTGTTTTACTTTATCCATTTGTAAAACAAGAACTGTTTTTACGCGTGAGTATAGCGGACTGTGCCGAGGCGGTTGCAGATCAAATTAATAATTTGGTTGATCTCAATTTGCTCAGTCGCAACGAGCGTGACGGTACCTTGAGTCGCGCCAATGTAGGAACTGAAACTTACGCGGTACTGACCGGTCTTGGGCGAATTCTGCGGGAGACCTTTGAGCGCTACACCGTGACCAGCTTGCTATTGGTGCAGGAAATCTCCAGTACTCCGGCACCCCGCAAACAGATCGAGCAGCACACCATTGAAATGGCTCAGCGCTTGGCTATTTTAAGTGGCAGAGAAGCGCCGGAATACTTCGATAAAAACCTGTTTCGTGTTTATATGGACACCCTCATTAAGCAGGGCTTATTGCTTGTTGAAGACCGCGATAATGAACAATTACTGCGGGTAGACCAGCGTTTGGAATCTTTGTCGCGGCGCTGGGTGGCTTTACTGGGGCCTGATGTACAGCAAAGTATGCAGCAGTTAATTCGTAAACAGACGATTAATGGCGATTGAGAAACAAACATGAGCCTCTTGGATTTTTATAAAATAGGAATAAGAAAATGGCATTAGTTAGCGTCGTAATCAGTATTATTTTGCTTGAGTACATTGTGTTTGTGATGATGGTGGGTGCGACTCGGGGTAAAACCGGCATCCAGGCGCCCGCCATGACTGGCGACCCTAAGCTGGAGAGAATGATCCGCGTACAGTTAAATACCTTAGAGCAAATGGTTGTCGTGATTCCGGCGATGTTGGTATTTGCAAACTACGTTAGTGCGCCAGTTGCGGCGGGCTTGGGCGGATTGTTCGTGCTCGGTCGTGCTCTGTATTGCCGAGGCTATTTAGTCGCCGCCGAAAAACGGAGCCTAGGCTTTGGTATTGGCGGTCTAGCGACATTGGTACTGGTGTTTGGCGCTATTTATGGCAGCGTAATGGCAGCGATTTAGCGTTAATGTAACGCTTCGCCATCGTCGCCAAGAGGGTTTCGGCCGCGATGGCGCAGAAGTACCATTAACATGGTTTGGCCATAGGCGGTCTTACCGATAAGCCATTCAGACGATAGCTCAGCACTGGCCAAAACTGCCAATATGCTCTTTGTATCTGGGCTGCGGTAAATATCGCAATAATAAAAACACAGGTGAGATTGAAATGAGCAATTTTGTTTGCCGAGCATCCGCTCTGGCGATAGCGTTTGCGCTTAACTCCTATGGCGCACAGGCGGCAAATGACTTGGCGCTAGAAGAAATACTGGTTACAGCTGAAAAGCGTGAAACATCCCTGCAAGACACACCCATCTCGATCCTCGCCTTCTCAAGCGAGCGGCTCGAGCGCTTTGGTATCAGTGATCTCGGCGATATTGCTGGCTTGGCACCCAATGTCACCATTACTCCCTTCCCGAATAGTCGCAGCTCCCTCGTGGTGTTTATGCGCGGAGTGGGTAATAACGACAGTCAGTCGACGCAGGACCCCGCCGTTGGAATTTATCTCGATGGCGTTTACGTGGCGCGTAGCATTGGTTTGACCAGCGATGTTGCGGATCTAGAGCGTATCGAAGTATTGCGTGGCCCCCAGGGCACCTTATACGGTCGCAACACCACGGGTGGTGCTATCAATTTAATTACCGCAAAGCCCATCGATGATTTTGCGGTTAGCCAACAGTTTAGTGCGGGTAATCGCGGTTATTGGCGGTCCTTAAGCAAGATTGAGAGCGGCAAGGTGGGCGATTTTGCCGGCAAAATTAGCTATTTGGAATCGGGCCACGACGGTTGGGTAGAGAATACCGGTGCCGGTAAAAATTTCGGAGAGGAAGAGAAGCAGGCTGGTCGCGCCGCCGTTCGCTGGGATCTTAGCGACGCCTTAGCGATCGATTATGCCTACGATTTTTCGAATATCGACGGCCCACAACACTTCTACCAGGTTACCTCATCACCGGGAAATGCGCTCCCAAATACCAGCGCCGAGCGCAGTGATAGTGGCAGTTGGAACGGTGGCGTTGAGCCTAGTGCCACGGAAGTCAGCGGTCATAGTCTCATTGCCAGCCTTGACACCCCTTGGGGCGTGCTGAAATCAATTAGTGGCTACCGGGAATTAGCGGAAGACATTGTTCAAGATTATGGCGGCGGCTCCCCCGGCTTTAAGATCCGTGTTGGCATTGAACAAGATCAGTTTTCCCAGGAGTTCCAGTTTGTCGGTGAGCACGGCGAAGCCTGGCGCTATGTCGCAGGCATCTATTACTTTAAAGAGCATGGCACTGAAAAAGAAAC
Source organism: Zhongshania sp. (assembly GCF_041623545.1). GTDB lineage: Bacteria > Pseudomonadota > Gammaproteobacteria > Pseudomonadales > Spongiibacteraceae > Spongiibacter. Next base: position 3,738 of record NZ_JBFJWS010000184.1, read on the forward strand.
CGACACTGTTCCTGTGCAAACCCCCGCGCCGTTGCCCGCGAACCCGCTAGTACCGCCGAGCGTGACCACGGTGACCTTGGAAGATCGCCAGATCTATTCGACGTCAGAGGCCTATGCGGCTTATGGTCAATTAACGTGGTCACCGGCCTTATTGGATCACCGTTTGGATGTTACCTTAGGTGGTCGTTACACCGCTGATGAACGTGCGGCGCGCAAAGACAGCGCGGTGTACTTTACCGGTGGCGAGCAATCTGACAGTGCGACATGGAGTAACTTTAACCCTAGCCTGACTTTGGATTACAGCTGGACTGAGGAGCTGAGCACCTTTGCTAAGGTGGTCACCGCGTATAAGTCCGGTGGTTACAATGTGCGCAGTACCGAAGACGGTTTTACGCCGCCTTTTGATGAAGAGCATATGGTGTCTTACGAGCTGGGTGTGAAATCCAGCTGGTTAAATAATCGCATCAGCGTCAATGCATCGGCATTTCGCGCTGAATACGAAGACATGCAATTGCAGCAGATTACCAACAACGCCACCATTTTCCTCACCGATGTGTTTAACGTAGGTGAGGCGCAGATAGACGGTTTTGAAGTCGATGTCATGGCAGTGTTAATGCGCGGCCTGACTATGCAGGTCTCCTACGGCTATACCGATGCCGATTTTATCGAGTACATTGACCAGCGTGGCGGTAGCCAGACCGAAGGTGAAAATCTCGCGAATCAGGCTGAGATGCCCTATGCCCCAGAACACAATTACACCGTGGGTCTAGAATATATGCGTGCCGTTGGCTCCGCGTCTAGCCCGATGATGTTGAACGCCAGTATCGACTATCAGTGGACTGATGAGCGCTACGGCACCGCCTTTAATGACGATATGAGCGGTTTTTTCCTCGACGATTACGGTCTGGTAAACGCACGCCTTGCTCTGTCGGATATTAGTCTAGGCCGTTTGGGGCTAGAAGTTGCGCTGTGGGGCCGTAACCTCACTGACGAGGAATACAAAGTTCACAGTATTAGTTTAGGCGCTTACCAAGCAGGGTATTTTGGCGAGCAGAAGAGCTATGGTGTGGATTTGCGCCTTAGCTTCTAAACCGATAGTAAGGGTAATTAAATAATGCCGGTGTAACAGCCGGCATTTTTTTGCCCGTCTAATACGAATGCTGTGCCCGTTGGCTTTCTTAATTAAGAACTCCCAGAGCGGCATATTGCGCCGAGGTGCAAAGCAAGTCGGCGTTTTCCCCAACTAAATGGGAAGTCCAACGAAGGTTTTAAGAAACGTCATACTATCGCTAGCAGATAATGACTTTATTTTCCTAGAATAGGCGGTGAGTTAAAACATCTGTACTCATTCGCAGGTTACGGTTTTTTAGCAGCGCCGCAAAGGCTTATTTTTTCGCCTGCAGCTTCACAAAAAATAGCCGCGCGTGTTAGCGGTGCGATCGGGTAAGAGGGGTCTAGAGTGCCAAGCTTAAAAATTGAATCAAAACTAGATGAAGATATTGAGCGTCTTTACGCAGATTTATTAACTATGGATGGTGTTAATTACGAACTTATGCCATTGGTGAAAATGACTACGCCATCTGAATGGGCTTCAAAGCATTTGAAGCTTTGGCCCATTGGTAGTGAATTGTTTTCTAGTGTTATTTTGTTGTTTGGCATCATCCCAGTAGATATTCACAAGTTTAAACTTTCAAAGGTGGATGAAGCTGGTTTTGAGGAAAGGTCAGATTCATTAATTCACAAAAAATGGAATCATAGTAGAACTATAAAAAGTTTAGGCTCTACATGTATAGTGATTGATGAGCTTGAATTTGTTCCAAAGCTTCGTTTTCTAGGTCCTGTGATGAAGCCAGTTTACAGTGCTATATTTAAACACCGGCATAAACGGATTGCGGTCAAGTACGGGGCAGTCGGCGAATAAAAATTTCAAGGTGATGCTGGGCGACGCACTTTAGCATGGTGTTATGGTCTTTCGGCGCATTATAATTTGAGTCAGCAAACTTGTGCAGCTTTCTGAAATTCTCAGTTCGCAAAAGCGCTAAATTGCAGTACAATTTTAAACTTAATGGAGATTGTGGCGCCACGGGAAGGTGCAACTTAGGTTTATCCCCTTCCGTTCGTTTTTTGTGGCTCACACCAGCAACTATTCGCAAGTCGTGGAAAAAGAAAATAATACGAGCTCGTTGTGGGGGGAATATGTCTAGCTTGGTTATCCGTCGTGTATTATCCAGCGTGGTGACGTTGGCACTAACGCTGTCGCCTTGTCTAAGTTATGCCGCCCCGCCTCGAGATCATCTTGGTGTACTGGTAGAATTCGATTGGCAAATTGGCGAAGTCCATACAGAGCAGAGGCGATGGGAACTCAGTTTCGCCACGGGTTCGGCTCGGGACGTACAGCGGTCCATGAATGTACGTTCTCATCAAAGTGGTCAAACGGCCCAAATCGGCAATGAAATTCTTACTGGTTATTTTCAGGAGCGCTCACCGTATGCCCTCAAATGGTCAATAGACGCTTTTGGTAGGTCTGTAGGTCTGCTTTACGGTCTACCGATGGTGGCTAAGTTTACAACACCCGTTCTCAACGCAACTGGCTCCAGCGCAGGGTCATTTAGCACCGTTGTCGCTAGCCCCTGGATATGGGGAGGAGCAATTGCGATTGGTCTGGCGGCCGCTGCGGGTGGAGGTGGCAATGGCGATGTTAA
>NZ_JBFJWS010000185.1:0-6429 GCF_041623545.1 Zhongshania sp.
CGCGGGTCGAAGGTATTTTACTGCGCAGAACTTATACTGAAGGGCAGGCGGTAAAGGCGGGGCAGCTGCTATTTCAAATTGACTCGGCACCGTTTCAGGTAGCCCTTAATCGCAGTAAGGCTCAATTGGCGCAGGCCAACGCCGGCTTGTCGGCTGCGCTCCGCCGTTGGGAGCGTGCTGGTGAACTGATTAAGACCAATGCCATCAGTCGTCGCGAACGTGATGACGCGGAGTCTGATCTGAATTTTGCCAAAGCGGCAGTGCAGTTGGCGGAGGCTGAAGTAGAAGCGGCGCAAATTAATTTGGATTATACCCAGGTGAAAGCTCCTATCGCGGGTATGACAAGTCGTGAGCAGCTATCCGAAGGTAGTTTGGTTGGGCCCGGTAATAGTCTGCTCACAGAAATAACCCAGCTAGACCCAATCGTCGTTAATGTGTCGCTGCCTGATAAATTAGTACTTAGCATTCGGCGCATGATCGAGCGAGGCGAAGTGGAGTTTGCCGAAGGTAAGCGAGATGTTGAAATAATTCTGGGGCCAAATGATATTTATCCACGCTTAGGGCATGTTGATTTTACGGAAAGTGCGATAGATAAAATGACTGGCACGGTTCAGTTGCGGGCGACCGTACCGAACCCTGACAGCAGCTTATTGCCGGGGCAATTTTTACGAGTGCGCTTGCACGGTTTGGTGAGCCTGAAATCTATCGTTGTGCCAGCGCGGGCGATTATGCAAAGCGCGCAAGGTATCTACGTTTTCAGGGTGGATAAGGATAATCGAGCGGAAATTGTCAATGTCACTCTTGGTCTCGAGTCAGAGGAGGGCGTGATTATTGAGTCTGGCTTGAATGCCGGTGATCTGGTGGTGGTCGATGGGGTGTCGCGGGTGCAGTCGGGGGCCTTACTTGCGCCACGTCTGGTGAAATTAGTTGCCGCTGAGCCAGCCGTGTCTGCGGAGGGGAGCGCCCAGTGAACCCCCGTTTTTTTATAGATCGCCCCGTCCTTTCAATTGTATTGTCCTTAATGCTGTTACTCGCAGGCGCAACGGCGATGGGTCGCTTACCGATATCTTTATACCCTGAATTCTTGCCGCCAGAAATCATTGTTAGCGCCAGCTACCCCGGCGCCAACGCTGAAACTATCGCTGAGACGGTTGCTGCGCCGCTAGAGCAACAGATTAATGGCGTCGATGGCATGTTGTATATGTCTACTCAAGCGTCCAGTTCTGGCGCCGTGAGTATCAGCGTGGTGTTTGCGACCGGGACCGATCCAGACCAGGCTGCAATCAATGTGAGCAATAGAGTTGCGGTCGCGGAAAATCGTCTGCCTGAGTCTGTTAAGCGGCAAGGGATTCAGGTTAGCAAGCGCTCTAGCAGCATTTTAATGATCTACGCCTTGACCTCTGATAACCCTCAATACGACGCCATCTATTTAAGTAATTATGCGCTATTAAATATTGTTGATGAATTACGTCGCCTGCCCGGTATTGGCGATGCGCGGTTGTTGGGTGCCAAAGATTATTCAATGCGTATTTGGTTACAACCGGATCGACTCGCAGAGTTTTCTCTAACACCCGCCGATGTGGCGCGTTCAATCAGTGAGCAAAATGCCAATTTTGCCGCAGGTAAATTCGCGGCTGAGCCGATGGTTGAGGATGCGCCATTCACCTACACGGTAACCACCCAAGGCCGATTGGCGACGGTTGCGGAATTTGAACACATTATTCTTCGCACCAATAATTCCGGCGCGACGCTGCGCCTAGGTGATGTTGCTCGCGTGGAATTGGGTGCTAAGGACTACGCCTTTAAAGGTTCTTATAATGGTCAGCCGGCTGTGCCCGTGGCCATGTATTTGCAGCCGGGGGCGAATGCCTTAGATGCTGGCGCGGAGGCTCAGGCCGTATTGGCTGCTGTGCGCGAGAAGTTGCCCCAGGGTATTAATCTCGATTTGGCATTCGACACCACGGTGTTTGTTGAGCACTCGATTAAGGAAGTTGTTGTTACGTTTTTTGAGGCGCTGTTATTGGTCGTATTGGTCATGTTTTTGTTTTTGCAAAATGTGCGCGCGACGATCATTCCTCTGTTGGCTATACCCGTATCGATTATCGGCACCTTTGCCGGTCTGTATATAGTCGGTTTCTCCATTAATTTGTTGACGCTGTTTGGACTCATACTGGCGATAGGTATTGTTGTTGACGATGCAATTATCGTAATTGAAAACGTCGAACGTATTATGGAAGAACAGCATGTCGACGCAAATACGGCGGTTAAACGGGCGATGGAAGAGGTGTCGGGCCCTCTGGTCGCTATTGTTTTGGTATTGTGTGCGGTGTTCCTGCCCGTCATTTTTATGGAAGGCTTAACTGGCGAAATGTACCGTCAATTTGCCGTGTCGATAGCGGTGTCGGTTATCTTATCTGGCATTGTCGCATTAACCTTGACACCGGCACTGTGCTCAATGATGTTAAAAACCAAGGGGCACGAACCAACTGAGCGTGGCTTCTTAGGAAAGTTTAATCGTGGCTTCAATTGGCTTCGCAATGGCTACGTGGCTGCCACCACTTATTTAATACAGCATCGCGTCATTGGACTTGGCTTGTTTGCGGCGATGATGGCGTTAACGTGGTTCCTGTTCCAAACGGTACCGAAAGGTCTGGTTCCCGCCGAAGACCAGGGCTATGTGATGATGGTCTATAAAACGCCGCCGGCAGCTTCTCTGTCACGAACGGTTGCGGTGACGGATGCGATGAATGACAGGATTCTTGAAGAGAGTGACGTCAATGGTGTAATGACGTTTTCGGGTTTTGATATATTGTCTGGCGCTCAAAAAACCAATGCAGGGGTATCGTTTGTGATGCTGAAGGATTGGGCGCAACGTCCCGATGCTGAGCAGAGCTCCGCTGCAATTGCACATCGTCTGCCAGGTTTAGGTCGAGACCTGCTCGACGGCATTATGTTTGCGTTTAATCCCGCGCCGATTATTGGTTTGAGCACGACAGGGGGATTTGAACTCTATATGCAAAACCGCAGTGACAGCGGTATGGCGGCGATGGCTGGGCAGTTGGATGCCTTTGTGCAAAAGGCGAATGAGCAGCCTGAATTGCGCGGTGTATACAGCACTTTTGATATTAATACCCCGCAATACCGATTGTTCCTAGACCGAGAAAAAGCCCTGAGTCTCGGTGTGCCGGTGGCGGATGTGTTTAGCACCATGCAGGCCAGTTTTGGCAGTTTATATGTAAACGACTTCACCCTGTTTGGCCGAAGCTTTCAAGTGAATTTACAATCTGAAGAGGACTTTCGCGGCAGCCCCGAAGATCTCAGCAAAGTATTCGTGCGCTCTGTGAATGGCAGTCTGGTATCACTGCGCACGCTGTTGCGGGTAGAACGGATTGTTGGCCCGGATACGGTGAGTCGCTTTAATGGATTTCCGGCCGCAAAAATACTGGGCAACCCGGCGCCGGGCTATAGTTCTGGCGATGCCATTACCGCATTAGAGCGCGTGGCTACCGAGCTGCTCGGGCGAAATTATACCCTGGGCTGGGTGGGCAGTTCCTATCAAGAAAAGTCGTCTGACGGTTCCGGTGGTCAGGCCTTTATTCTTGCTGTGCTAATGGTGTTTTTGATTTTAGCAGCGCAGTATGAGCGCTGGATTATTCCCGCCGCCGTTATACTAGCGGTACCCTTTGCGCTGCTGGGGGCGATCGTTGCTACTTGGATGCGCGGCCTAGAAAATGACATATATTTTCAAATTGGCTTAGTTTGCCTAATTGGCTTAGCCAGTAAAAATGCCATATTGATTGTCGAGTTTGCTATGCAAAAGCAACGGCAGGGTATGTCAGTGGTCGACTCTGCTATTGATGCAATCCGCCTGCGATTCCGGCCAATTGTTATGACGTCTTTAGCCTTTACCTTAGGCTGCTTGCCCTTGGCAATGGCCAGCGGTGCTGGTGCAGGGAGCCGGGTTTCGCTTGGGACCGGGGTTATAGGCGGAATGCTGGTCGCGACCTTTGTTGCAACGGTATTTGTACCGTTGTTCTATGTACTGTTCGCCACGTTTGGTGAAAAATTTAAACGTAGCAAATAGTGCTGTGATCAATTTATTGCAAGGCAGCTGGTGTGACGATTTTTAGTTGCCTTGCATTCGTTCACTGAAGTCCCAGCTCGACTGCGATGTTATTTTTAAATGGATGGCGTATTCGTCTTTGCGGCGGCTCAGTAGCCATTTGCTCAATTTAGGTTGGCTGTCCCCTAAATAACGTGCGATTAGTTGGCTTAAGACCGCGCCGTCGGCATCGCTCTTTAAGTTTGCAATCGCTTTGCCACGGACACCTTTATAGGGTACTGAGTTAATTGATACCTCAAATGCACAGTGGGGGTTTTCTTTTAATACGCGAATGATTTTTGCTGAAGCGTGGCTTGCACATAACAGTTCGCCATCTTGGTAGATAAACCACAGCGAACAAATCACTGGAAAACCGTCTTTGTCGATGGCCGCAAGTCGCACGGGGATCAGGTTGTTGTTTAAAAACGCTGTAGTGTCCATATTGTTTCCCATGCAAAGTAATAATTAGGGTTTTATTAATCGTATGCCCTGACCTTCAATGTTTATACGCTTTTGCTTATAAAGCCGACCAATGGCTTGCTTGAAGATTTTTTTGCTGACGCCAAATAGACTGTAGATGGCTTCTGGGGGGCTTTTGTCGCCAAGGGCAAGAAAGCCGTCATTGGCTTCGAGCTGGGCAATGATTTTGGCTGCAATATCATTGCCGCCAATGTTGATAGGTTGAACGCTAAGATCGATACGGCCGTCGTCGCGCACTTTTTTGACATAGGCAGTGACCGTTTCGCCTTTGCGCAATGGCCGAACTAAATCGCTGTCGTAAAGTAAGCCCCAATATTCATTATCAATAACCGCTTTAAACCCCAGCTCTGTTTTGCCGGCAACAATAACGTCAAAACATTGCCCGCGACTTAAATGAGGGGCGGTGTCCTCGATAAACTCGTCGAGCTTCATCGACGCCACAATGCGGTAGCTTTTATCTAAGTAAATTTTGACGAGGGCTTTTTTACCGGCGGTGATTTCTCCCATATGTTCGGCGTAGGGTAGGAGCAGCTCTTTATCTAAACCCCAGTCAAGAAATGCGCCGGTATCATTGATTTGCGAAATTTTCAGTAGGGCGACATCCCCCAATTGGGCGATGGGTGTTTTACTGCTAGCTATTAAGCTGCCATCACTGTGGTGGTGAATGAAACCGTTGATAACATCGCCAATCTGGCAATTTTCTGGCGCATTTTTACGGCTGAGGAAAATGTCACCGAGCTTGTCACCATCAAGATAAAAACCAGCAGGCGACTGGCGGGTGACGGTAAGTCGGTTAACGCGACCGATATCGGGCATTTAAAATTCCTCGGAGGATGTAACTGCAAGTCTAGTGCGACTTGGCGTGAGAGTATAGCGGGAGAATATTTTGGATTGGCGGCCAGTAGGAACTGGCCGCCTTATGAGCTTAGACTAGCTCAATGGCAACCGCGAGGGCTTCGCCGCCGCCAATACATAGGGAGGCTACGCCGCGCTTTTTGCCGTACTGTTTTAGGGCATAAATTAAACTAATAATAATACGTGAACCAGTTGAGCCAACAGGGTGGCCTTGTGCGCAAGCGCCGCCGTGAACATTGACCTTGGCGTGGTCTAACTCTAAGTCGCGTATAGCCAGCATGGTCACCATGGCAAAGGCTTCATTGATTTCCCAAAGATCGACATCGTCTTTCGTCCAGCCAGCTTTAGCTAGCACTTTTTGCATCGCGCCTACCGGTGCAGTGGTGAACAGTGCTGGTTCAAGTGATTGGCGGCTGTGGGCAATAATTTTGGCCAGCGGCTTCGCGCCACTTTCTGCCACGGCTGCTTCGCTCATCAATACCATCGCTGAGGCACCGTCTGAGATAGAGCTGGCATTCGCTGCAGTAATGGTGCCGTCCTTTGAAAATGCTGGGCGTAGCGTGGGCACTTTCTCTAGAGACGCGGTGAGTGGCTGTTCGTCGTCAGTGACGACAGTCTCGCCTTTGCGGGTTTTTACCGTCACTGGCGCGGTTTCCGCCTTTAGCGAGCCATTCTCGATAGCGTTGCGCGCGCGAGTAAGAGACTCGATTGCGTAAGCGTCCATCTGTTCCCGGGTAAATTCATTATCGTCTGCAGTTTGTTGCGCGAAGCTGCCCATCATACGGCCGGAATACGCATCTTGCAGGCCGTCAAAAAACATATGGTCTTCAAAGCCTTTGCCGCCAGTACCGACGCCTTTACGGGCATTGAGCACGATATGTGGGGCGTTGGTCATGCTTTCCATGCCGCCAGCGACGATAATGTCGCAGCTCCCCGCCTTAATTTGGTCGTGGGCGTAAATTGTGGCCTGCATCCCTGATCCGCACAATTTA
>NZ_JBFJWS010000186.1:0-6393 GCF_041623545.1 Zhongshania sp.
TATGGAGGCGGGCGCCACTGGACCGTGGAATAAGCGGAATAATCTCGGTCCGATGCCGGCGGGCCTGAACCCGACACGTTCACCTAGTTACGGTTTTGATTCGTTTCAGTTTTTTCCCAATTTTGTCATTATTTTTGGTGCCTCGGGCTTTACCACCCACGCCCACTGGCCAACTGGTCCTCACTCTCACATTATTGAGGTCGATATGTATTTTCGGCCGCCGACAAGCCATAAAGAACGGCTTGGTCAGGAGTTAACGGTCACTTTTCTCAATGACATTATTTTAGAGGATGCGAGCCCCCTTGAGGGAATGCAGGCGATGTTGAATAGTCGTGCGGTGAAGGAATTCCACTTAAATGACGAGGAAATATTGGTGCGGCATTTACATAAAACGGTTGCCGATTTGGTGCGTGAAGGTGAGCAAGGTGGCGGGGTGGAAAAATGACGATGTTATTACCAGACGCTTTTTCAGCTTTAGCGCATTTAGTTGATGAGTGGGCGATTGAAGACGGCCATCAGCGTTACTTAAAAAGAGTCAGCTGTACGATGGATAAAATCCTCGCGTTCTACAACGAGGTTTTCCCTCATGCCGAGAATGCCGTTGCCTATATAAATCAGTACGACTACCAGCAAGCCTTGCCACCTGATGTGGCTAATCTTCGCAATCTTATGTACTCGCTAATTACGGTGTCACTTGCGGTAGAGCTATGGGGGCAGCCTCGGGTGAAGCATTCAGCGAATACCATTCTCACTCGGCTAAGTTAACTCTTTACCAGCGCTGGATAATACTATGGCAATTAAAATTGATCATCTCACCCCGTATATCGGTAGTGAGATTAAATGCGATGTCGACAGCTTGCTTAGCGGCAGCGAGGCAGAGGCGATACGCGCTGTTTTAGAAGAGCGTGGTGTGGTGTTTTTTCGCGGCTTAGAAATAAACGATGAGCAGCAAGTCGCGATAGCCAGAACCCTTGGTAATATTGTTGAAAGCGAGGGTAAGGACGGAATATATAAAATTTCCCTCGATAAAGGCGTAAACCAGCGAGCTGAGTACTTGAAGGGTTCCTTGTTCTGGCACTTTGATGGGTCTCTGCAGCCCCGGCCAAATTACGCTGCGATGTTGCGTGCGATAAAATTATCTGCGGTCGGTGGGCAGACTGAGTTTTGTAATACGTACGCGGCCTTTGATGATTTACCAGAGGCAGAAAAGCGCGAAATATCGACCTTGCGAGCGATACATAGTGCTGAGCGCTCCCAGTACTATGTGACCCCGGAAATGAGTTATGAGGAGGTCAAATTTTGGCAGCAGTCACCGAGTAAATCTTGCCCACTGGTGTGGACGCATCAGTCGGGACGCAAATCCCTATTGGTCGGAGCAACCGCAGACTATGTTGAGGGCCTGAGCGTCGAAGCCAGTCGCGCTTTGCTGGCTCGCTTGCGGGACTGGGCTACTCAGCCTAAATATGTTTATCGCCACGAGTGGCAGGTGGGAGACCTGCTTATATGGAACAACACCGGCACGATGCACCGCGCGCTGCCCTACCCTGAGGACGGCGGGCGGCTAATGCATCGCACAATCTTAGCGGGCGAGGAAGAATTGCATTAATAGCGCTTTCCTCAGTGTGCGTCAGCGTTTTTGGTAATTAACTCGCGATAGGGCTTAAGCGCTTGGTAAGCCAATAGCGCTGCGGCAGGGCATAGCACTGCGGGCATTGCCGCTAAGGAGTAACGGAGCGCAGCATCGTCAGCAAACACGAAGTCGGTTAGCGAGGCGACAATCGTCGGGCCGAGGGCAAGGCCAAAAAGGTTGGCAAAAAACAGCGACAGCGCGCTGACCTGGGCTTTCATTCGGTTGGGCGTGACCATTTGTAACGCGGTAATTCCGGGGCCATAAAACCCGTTCAATAAAAACAGGGTAGGGCAAGCGAGTAATATGGCCATTTCGGGTGTTGCGCTGAGGGGGCCGGCAATTGCCGGAACGGCGAGCACGCAGGGGATAATCAGCAGCATGCGGGCTGGCGCATCAATCATACCGCGCTTCACCATGGGCTGTACCAGCCAGCCGATGACAATCGCACCTAGGCTGCCGGCGACGATGTAGAGCAAGCCAAACTGGGTTCCCGCGGCCTCGCGCGGTACGCCATAGCTGCGAATCATAAACTCGATAAACCACGCAAGGGTGCCATAGGTCATCATGGTAAGAAGCGCGTTTGCACCCATCACACCGATATAAATACGACGGTGCTGTTTTAAATGTGCCCAGCACTCCTTAATACTGGAATCGTTGGTTTTAACGGGATCGCGGTCAAGACGGCGGGTGGGCTCTTTGACGAAGCTGAGCAACATCACTATGAGTAGGCCGGGGGCGCCGACGCAAATAAAGGTCATTTGCCAGGGGTTGACGTGGCCAAAGAGAGGCAGTATCGCGCCGTTTGTGGCAGCGAAATACTTGTAAACAAAACCGCCGATAATAGAGGATAAACCGCCGCCAATGGTGACGCCGAGGCTGTAAATAGCGAAGGCGCGGGCTTGCTTCTCCGGCGGAAAATAATCCGACAGCATTGAAAATGCGGGGGGGGATAGCGCCGCTTCGCCAACACCAACGCCGATGCGTGCAACAAATAACATGACGACATTGCGCGCCAAACCACACAGGCAGCACATGATACTCCAGAAGAAAATGCCGATTGTGATAATCCATTTACGGTTGCTTTGATCGGCGAGGCGGGCGATAGGAATGCCCAGTGCAATATAAAACATTGAAAAGGCGAAACCGTGAAGCAAACTGTATTGGAAATCCGAAATTTGTAAGTCTTGGCGAATTGGGCCAATGAGTACCGCCATTACATTGCGATCGATAAACGACAATATATAGGCGGCAAGCAATACCCCTAGGGCGTAGTAGGCTGATGGCAGTACTTGCTCTGCATCGGCCGTTGAATTCGCGTGCTTGGCCGCTGGATTGTTCATTATTGTCTCCAGTGTGTGATGGTTAAAACTAAATCGATATTATGGAAAATAAATTGTCAATTACGTCGTGTTTGCCAGCGCATACATTGTGCGCTATCTGGCACTTGGGCCTTACCATTGTTGGTCGTGATGTCCCCGCTCCGCTAAATAAAGCCTTGTAAATTGGCGGGGTCGACACGACTTTCTCGCAAATTTAGTGGCTTGCGCCAGCGCAAATTTGCGGGAGTCTTTCAAGTGCCAGTGCTTCGGTATTAAAACTAACACTACCACAATAATAGCGGTGCAAGAGGACTGTCGTCCAGTGCTGCGCGCGCCGTAGAAGGGCTAAGTGATTAGGTGTTTTGAGTGGGGTGCTACAGACAATAAAAATGCCCCTTTAAATAGTTGACGATTTATCAGTTTATGTGGTTAAAATAGGCCGTAGAATCTTCTGCAGCGTGCGCCGGTATTGCGGCGGCCGGGGCACGGAAATTACGTAAAGTGCAGAACCGAGTGGTGGTTGGCTTGGCAATATTAGAAATGTCGGGGCTGTGTAGTGGACCTTCTTTAATACTGGTTCGGCTTATTGGAGCCCAAGCCCAAGCCCAGTGGGCGCTTTGTTTTCGATATCTTGCTGATGTGAGTTTTTGCATAAAGTATAAAATCGAGAGCGAGCATTGATGTCGTGCAGCGTAACGTAATTCGGCAGGGCAGTTTACCCGTTGATATAGTCGCTTAGTTGTTGGGTCTTTATGCGCCGTTAGAATAACGAAAATTTAATCTCTGGCTAGGGGGTGGTGGCTGAACTCTTCGCAGCTACAGCTTCACTTGGTTTGCAATGCCGATATTTTGAATAGTATGTTGATTTAGTATTTACCTTTACTGGCTCGATTAGCTTTTTGGGTTAAAAAGAATAATTTATAGGAGTGAGACAATATGGACATTACACAATTGCGTAATTCGCTATTACAGCCAGCGATTTTTGTTTCGGGTACATTGTTGCTGCACAGCTCGGTCACTGCTGAGGAAACTCAAAAAGCGCGAACTGGACTCGAAGAGGTTGTTGTTACGGCACAGCGTCGATCGGAAAGCGCCCAGGATGTTCCTATTTCGATAACGGCATTCAGTCAAGATCAACTCTCTCGATCCAATGTAACCAATGCTAGTGATTTGGCTACCTATACACCGTCCCTAAGCATGAACTCAACACTTGGCAATGAGAATGCAACATTCTCTTTGCGAGGCTTCAACCAGACAATTCGTACCGCGCCAACGGTAGCGACTTATTTCGCGGAAGTAGTCGCGCCGCGGGGTGCTATTGCGCAGCCTTCTGGTGATGGGGCCGGGCCAGGCTACTTCTTTGACCTCGCGAATGTTCAGGTCTTAAAAGGACCGCAGGGTACCCTGTTCGGACGTAACTCCACGGGTGGCGCAGTGTTGTTGGTGCCAAACAAGCCAAGTGATGAGCTAGAGGGTTTTGTGCAGATAGCCACCGGCGATTATTCCGAGCGGCAAGTGCAGTTGGCGTTGAATGTGCCACTAAGCGACAGTATTAAAATCCGCGTGGGTATCGACACAAAAGACCGCGATGGCTACTTTAATAATTTCAGTGGTATCGGCCCAGATGATATGGGTAACGTGGGTTACACCGCGGTGCGGCTCGGCCTGGTGTGGGACATCACCGACAGTGTGGAAAACTACACCATTCTAAATTTTGTGGATTCAGAAACCAACGGTTACACCCAAAGGCTGGCGGTTTGTAACCCTGACCCTACCGCTATATTTTATTCTACTGCCGGTGTTGGCTGCCAAGGCCAGCTAGATGAAGAGGCCGCAAGAGGGCAAACCGGTTTTTACGATGTGACCAGCAGTGTCAAAACGGCGATTAGTGTGATCAAAGAAGAACGCTTGATCAATACCACCGTCTGGAGTATCAATGACTCCCTCACCTTTACCAATATTCTTGCCTACGCCCATCTCGAAACATTAAATGGCGCAAATGTTTTTGGTACCTACTTTAGAGAAAGTTACACCACAGCGGGTGTTGCTATCCCTCTACCGGGTGCACCCGCCGGTGACCCAAGTCGGGAATTTGCGACTGGCACCTCAATTGTCCGGCCCGATATACCAACCGCCAGTCAGGCGACCATGGTTGAAGAAATGCGTATTCAGGGTAGTTCATTGAGCGAAAGACTGTTTTGGCAGGCTGGTTTGTATTACGAAAATAGTCAGCCAGATGGTTTCTCCGGCAATACCGCGGCTGGCTTGATTTATTGTGACATCAGGACCTTGGAGAGTCTCGATAGCTCGACCTGGAATTGTAATGATCCTTTAAACGGCACGCTTGGCGGCGTGCTCGTGAATGAGTCTAAGTATGAATTTATCAGTAAAGCCGTTTACAGCCAGGCGAGCTACGATATTCTTGATACCCTGACCCTTACTCTTGGTGCGCGCTTTACCGAAGATGAGTCTTCTGGTGAAGGGCACAAAAAGCGCTATGCCTTTACCGGTACTGTTGTTCAGGCGCCGGTTACCTCGTCAAACTCGCCAACGGTTATCAGCAGAGAGCCAACGGGTGTTGTCGAGTTAAATTACAAGCCTGAACTAGACGTTATGGACGCCATGGTTTATGCCAAGTACGTAAAGGGCTATCGCCAAGGCGGTATTAACCTCTCGGCGGACCCGGGCATCGATACCTTTGAGCCGGAATACATAAGCACCTATGAAATTGGCGCCAAAACCAGTTTCGAAGGCTTGATTCCCGGTCGGCTAAACATTGCCTATTTCGACAATGAGCTGACGGACGCCCAGGCCCAAGTGGGTTATTTGTCGCCCACCTCGGGGACGACAACCACTATCGCGAATATAGGTAAGGCGACAGTAAAAGGCTTTGAGCTGGAGGCCACATTAGCACCGACGGATGGGCTCCTTTTGAACCTGTCCTATTCGAAGCTTGATACTGAGGTGCTTGAGCAGGCCAGTATCGACAAGCAAGCTGTTGTTGATGCAGTGACCGCCGCCTCGGGGAATCCGGTATCAGGACAAGTCTCGGGCGAAACCCTAACGCCGGCTGAAAATGTGGGCGATGAAATGCGCTTCGCTGCGGACTCGGCTTGGGTGGCGTCAGCTCGTTACACCCTCCCGACACCGGCAAACTGGGGCTTACTCGAAGTGGGCGCAACCTACGTTTATACAGGCGAAATGCGTACCGCGGCCAGCGGCACTACGCCAAATGATAAGTTAGACGACTATAGCATTATGAACCTGAATGCCGGATGGTACGGTGTACTTGGAAGCGGTGTCGACGTCACTATTTACGGCACCAATATTCGTAATGAGGAATACATTACCTTTTCATCTGGAACCTACAATCAGCTCAGCTTTGACTCTGTAAATACCGGTCTGCCGCGAATGGTTGGTGCAAGTTTAAAATATAATTTCTGA
>NZ_JBFJWS010000187.1:0-6378 GCF_041623545.1 Zhongshania sp.
GGTATTTTGCAGGAGGTGTTAACGCCGAGTCGACGTTTGGCGCCACTCTTGGTTTCACGTATCAAAGTCATGTCACGGCTCGATATTGCAGAGAAGCGGGTACCACAAGATGGTCGAGTTTCGCTGAGAATTGCTGGCCGTTCCGTTGACGTGCGAGTGTCGACAATTCCGTCCAATTACGGTGAGCGCGTGGTAATGCGTCTGCTCGACAAGCAAGCCGCGCGAATCGATCTCGAACAGTTGGGTATGCCGCCACGCACATTAGATACCCTCAAGGACCTTCTGCAGCAGCCTAATGGCATTATATTAGTCACTGGACCAACCGGTTCGGGTAAGACCACCACTCTCTATGCGGGCTTAATGGCCCTTAATGATCGCCGCAGGAATATTCTTACTGTCGAAGATCCGGTGGAATATGACATAGAAGGTATAGGCCAAACGCAAGTTCACGCCAAGGTCGGAATGACCTTTGCGCGAGGCTTGCGAGCTATTCTACGTCAAGACCCAGACGTGGTAATGCTGGGGGAAGTTCGGGATCAAGAAACCGCAGAAATAGCGGTGCAAGCCTCATTGACTGGCCATTTGGTGCTGTCGACCCTGCACACGAATACAGCGGTTGGTGCGGTGACGCGCTTGGTGGACATTGGTGTAGAACCCTATTTGATCGCCTCGAGCTTGAAAGGCGTACTCGCCCAGCGTTTGGTTAGAAAATTGTGCCAAACCTGTCGCCACCCGATAATTTTGGACAAGACCGAGGCCCGCTTACTGGGGGATCCCAAGCTGGAAGGCCAGGGCGCCTTTAATGCGGCTGGTTGCGATGAATGCCAGCACACCGGGTACCGCGGTCGGCAGGGGGTTTATGAACTTCTGGTGATTGATCGTGAAGTCGCAGAGTTAATCCACAACCGCGCTGGCGAGCAAGATATTTTACGTCAGGTTGGCGATCATATGCCGTCGCTAATGGGGGAAGGCCGTCGTTTAGTGTTGGATGGTCAAACCAGTCTCGACGAATTATTGCGCAGCGTACGCGAGGGCAGTAATGCCGGCCTTTGAGTACCGTGCCCTCGACAGTGCCGGGGCAAATAAAAAGGGCATGATCGAGGCGGATTCCAGTCGCCAGGCGCGGCAAATGCTGCGTGACCAGCAGCTTTTTCCCATTGATTTAAAGCAAACTCGCGATAAAACCCGCGCTGATAATGCCCGTCGCAACTTCGCCGGCTCCCGGGTCGGTATTGCCGATTTGGCGCTGTTTGTGCGGCATTTGGCAACCTTGATTCAGTCGGGTATCCCCTTGGAAGAAGCGCTAGCTGCAACGGCGAAGCACACTCGCAAGCCTTATTTGAAGCGGGTGGTACTTGATCTGCGAGCGCGGGTATTGGAAGGCCACTCCCTTGCGGACGGTTTGAACGAGCACCCTCGGGTTTTTAATCCGGTGTTTCGTGCTCTCGTCAGTTCCGGTGAAAAATCCGGTGATTTAGGTTTAATACTTGATCAATTAGCAGATTACACCGAAGACAGTCAGAAGCTGCGCGGCGTCATTGTTCAGGCAGCTATGTATCCAGTTGTATTGATGTTTGTTGCGCTAGCCGTGGTCGCGGCCTTAATGACCTTTGTGGTACCCAAGGTCACAGCGCAATTTGCGCACTACGATCAGGCTCTGCCTACCTTAACGCGGGTACTTATCGCTTTGAGTGACGGTTTAATCGCCAACTGGTTGTATATAATTATTGGTGTTATCGCGGTAGCTGTATTGAGCCGCTGGTGGTTAAGTTCACCCGGCAATCGCCTCAAAGCTGACAAGGCTATTTTAAAGCTGCCGCTTTGGGGCTTGCTCATGTTGGAATTGGACGCAGCGAGAATGCTACGTACCCTCGCGATTTTAATGTCGTCGGGCGTGCCCTTTTTGGAAACTCTAAAAGTGGCTTGCGATACCTTAGGCAATACTCATTTAAAGAAAAGTATGGCACTGGTGCGCGAGCAAGTGCGAGAGGGTAAGAGTTTTAGTCGCTGCCTGCAGGACGAGGCCGAATTGCCACCACTGGCGATATATATGATTGCCAGTGGTGAAGCCAGTGGCGAGATGGAAGCGATGACCCAGCGTGCGGCGACAAATTTAGAACGCGAACTGCAGCAGCGGGTGCAAATGTTTGTCAGTTTGTTCGAACCCTTACTAATTATGGTTTTGGGTGGGGTGGTTTTATCCATTGTGTTAGCGATTATGCTGCCGATATTACAATTGAATAATTTGACTCAGTTTTAGGAGTTTGTGGACATGTTTGAGACAAAAATACAGCGCAAGAGCGGTGGGGTCGTCCCGAGAATTAGCCAGCAATCGGGCTTTAGTTTGCTAGAAATTATGGTTGTTATTGTCATTATGGGACTGCTAATAGCTGTTGTAGCTCCCAATGTTTTACAAAACCAAGATCGCGCCATGGTAGAAAAGGCCCGCGCTGATATCTCGGTACTAGAGCAAGCGCTGGATATGTATAAACTCGATAACCACGTTTATCCCACCACTAATCAGGGCTTACAAGCCCTGATTAAACGTCCAGACACGGGTAAACAACCTAAAAATTATCGTAGTGATGGTTATATTAAACGTCTGCCTGAAGACCCTTGGGGAACGCCTTATGTGTATATCCAGCCGGGTGAGCACGGGCCTTTTGATTTGTATTCTACCGGTGCCGATGGGGAAGAAGGTGGAGAAGGTCTCGCCCGTGATATCGTCAACTGGCAGGAGTGAGTCCGGTTTCTCACTGCTTGAATTAATGGTCGTTATTTTTATCATCGGCTTGCTCAGTGGTGTCGCTGCATTAACATTACCGTCGAAAGACGGTAGTGCCTTGCTGCACGAACAGCGTTTTAAACTCATTGGCAGTTTGCGGAGTGCCCGCGCTGAAGCGGTTTTCAGTGGGCATAGTTTGGGCTTGCAATGGCAACGTCAACGGGGGGAGTTTTATGTACTCACCCGCGATGGCTGGCAAAAAATAGTCAAGGGTGTACTGGCGAAGAACATTACTCTGGCTGAGGATGTTCAAACTGAGCTTTTGGTCGATGGGGAGGTCCTGCATGAACAATCTCGTCTCGACGATAATGAAGATGGTGAGCAACAGGTGAGTCCTCAGTTGGTATTTTTGTCCGACGGACAAATCTCTCCTTTTGAATGGCGTTTATCGACTGCGGGAGCGGAATCGCTAAGCTTTGATGAACAATTAGCCGTTGCCCGACCATGAGCACTTTATCGCGGCATCGCCAGCGCGGGTTTACTTTACTGGAGATCATGGTCGCACTGATGATCTTTGCAACTGCTGCTGTCACACTCACCAAAAGCCTCACTGAGAGTGCAAGAAATATTGGCGCTTTGGAAGAGCGTCAATTTGCCGACCTCGTCGCCCACAATGTTTTGATCGATATTCTTCGCGATGGCTACGGCACAAATAATAGCGGTATTGAAAGCATGGCGGGTTTTGAGTTTCGCTGGGAGCGCAGTGTTGAGCAAACCCCGCATCCGGATATTCGTCGAGTTGATATTAGTGTGAGCCTGCAATCATCAAAAGATGTACTTGCCTCACGATCGGCGTTTTTAAAAAAATGACGATGAGTGGCGGAAGGCACTGGCAGCGCGGTTTCACCTTGGTGGAGCTGCTGATTGCGGTTGGCATCATGGCTTTAATCGGCACTGCTGGCTCGCTATTACTGAATAGCTCGCTTAATAATCAGGCAGTTATCGAGCAGCGCCAGCAGAACCTTGAGCGACTCGCCTTGGCGTTAACGATATTTCGTCATGATGTTGAGCAGCTAACACCCCGTATACCGCGCGATGCCCAAGGTGACGTATTACCGGCCAATATTATTGCGGCGCAGGTCGGGGAAGACAGTGAGTTGGAGTTTGTTCACGCAGGGCGGCGAGTTTTACCGGGCAGGGGCCTAGGCAGTAAATTGGAACGGGTTCGGTACGTCAAAGAGGATGAAGAGCTCATTCGCTATAGCGCTGGTGTAGCCGACCCCGCTAGCAATACGCATTGGCAACGTCAGGTACTATTAACGGAGGTCAGTCAATTTGTGGTGGAGTTGTACGATGGCGAGCGTTGGTCAACTTTTTGGCCGCCGAGTACGCAGATCAACGCAACTCAGCCGAAGGCCCTGCGAATGTTGACTGGTGCCGGGATTTGGCAAGACATTAAACTGAATGTCTTGTTGCCGGAGGCCATTCAGTGACCGAGCTGGGATTTCCCTGTCGCGCTAATGGTCAGCGCGGCGCTGCGCTCATAATGGTCTTGCTGATCGTCGCAGTGATGGTTGTGCTCGCGGTGGGGCTCGTTGATGGGGTGCGCTATAGCAGTCAGCGCTTATTGAACCAGCGTATTATGGATCAAGCCTACTGGTATGCATTAGGTGGCGAGCGTATCGCCATTTTCGCGCTGGAAGATGTGGCTGGGGAAACGTCTCTGCACTTGGGGCAGGATTGGGCGCGCAAGGATATAGTTTTTCCTATTGATGGCGGCTCTATTGCCGGATTGATTGTTGATGAGCAGGCTTGTTTTAATATTAATTCGCTGTATAAACCAGAATCAGCGGGTGGCGACACCCAAGTGTTAAGCCCTGCAGAACAAGTATTCACCGGCTTGTTAAGCAACCTGGAGTTCCCACCTCAGCGCGTGGAATTTATTATGGGCCGCAGCCAAGACTGGATTGACGAGGATTTTTCACCGGAGGGTATATACGGCGCTGAAGACCTGCTTTATACCGCTAAGGATTACCCCTATCTGCCGCCCAATAGTTTGATAGACTCGGTGAGTGAGCTTGGCTTGTTCGCCGAATTTGAGGAGGATGAGCAGTCACGATTGCTACCGTACCTCTGCGCTTTACCTGAAGTGAGTACAGCATTAAACATTAATACGCTGAGCCCAGCGCAGGCGCCGTTGCTGGCGGCGGCAATTGGTAATGTGCTTAGTGTTGCTGAAGTGTTGGCGGTATTAGAGCGTCGTCCCGAGAACGGATGGCCGGATGTGGCCAGTTTTATTAGCGAGCTGGGTTTGTCGGCGGAAACGCCGATACCGACTGTGTTGCTCCAAGGCTTGGGCGTCACCTCACATTATTTCAGAGGGCTGAGTGATGTTTTTTATGAACAGCGCCAGTTGAACTTATACAGTCGAATTGTGTTACGAAATGGCAAGGCAATTGTCTATGCCCGAGAGTATGGAGAAGTTTTTTGAGCGCGCTGTTGTTACTTGATCTACCCCTCGATATAGAGGCGCCAGTGCCATGGCTGCATTGGGACAATGAGCATCACAAAGCGATCGCCGAGGGCGTGTTGGCCAATAGCGGCGAACTCGCTACTTTAGCTGAGCCGTGTGCAGGGGCGTCGTGTTACGCACTCCTGCCAGGCACCGCTGTGAGTGCTCATCGGGTGGTATTACCCAAGGGTGGTCGAGTTGGGATGGCGGCATTGCCTTATCAGCTTGAAGACAAGCTTTGCACCGATTTAGAAAATGTGCATATTTCGGTGGGCACTCTAAAGGCCAGTCAGCCGGCCGATGTGTTGATCGCTGATCGCAGTTTAGTGCAAAATTGTTTAGACGTGTTGCGGCAAAGTGGCTTACGTATCAAAGCATTGCTACCGGATTACGCCGTATTGCCAGCCAATACCGTGGTAATGGACGGTGAGCAGGTGTCGGCAAATATTCATGCGCAGCCAGTCGGTATGCGCAGCGAAAATTTTGCCGTGTGGCAAGAAATAATCGGGCCTGAACTGAACGCTGAGCCAATGCAGGTATATTGCATTGGCGACTGTGATGAGGGCCTGCTTGGCAGTGGCGAGCATGTTATTACGCAGTGTAAAAACAGGCTGCAGGCTTTTGCGCTAGGTTTTCAGGCATTGCCCTTGTCATTGCTTAGTGGCGCTTACTTACTTAAAGATGAAAGTGGTGAGGCTTTGAGCCGCATTCGCTGGCCGCTAATCTTGCTGGCGGTGTTATTGGGTTTGCATTGGCTGAGTGTGGGTTTGCAAACCTATAGTGCTAATCGTGACGCGGATACCTTGGACGAAGCCATGGTTGCTCTCTACCAACAGGTCTTTCCCGGTAGTCGGGTGGTGAATGCGCGCAGTCAAATGCGCAGTCAGCTTAATGCGCTTGAAAGTGCGGGGGGTAAAGGCTTAATGATGCCGTGGCTGGAAAAAGTCGCGGCGGCGAGCAATTCCAAGCCGGGCATTACCTTGACACAATTAAACTATGAAAATGATCCCGCAGTGTTGAAGCTAATTCTGAGTGCCGCTTCCTATGAGGCAATTGATCAATGGCTTGCGGCCTTAAAAGCCCAGGGCTTGGATGTCGAACGCGGCGCCTTCGGGCAGCAGGATGGCGGCATCGCTGGGCA
>NZ_JBFJWS010000188.1:0-6288 GCF_041623545.1 Zhongshania sp.
CTTCGCGCTATTGGCCGCCTCCGCGCTGACCAGGGCGTTTTCTAATTGCTGAGTGCGCAGACGCACGCGATCTTCCAAATTACGGTTCAAGCGCAGTACCTCGCGCTCAACCTCTTTAAATGAAGTCACATCGGAATGCACGCCGACCATGCGTACCACTTTACCGCTGCTGTCGCGCTGCGCACATGCTCGGCTAACCACATCGCAAATACCACCATCGCGACGACGTAAACGATGCTCGGTGCGAAATAACAGGTCTTTACCCCTAAAAAACGCTTCGAGTTCACGCTTCACCCGTGGTCGATCTTCCGGTAACACACAATCTTCAAACACCACTAGGCCGTTTAGCGGGTGGCCACCCAAAATACCCATCATCTCCAACCAGGACGCACTAAATAAAACTTCATTTGTGCTCAGATCCCAATCCCACAAGCCATCTCGAGATGCTGTCATCGCCATGTCAAAGCGACGCTGCACGCGCTGGTAACGCTGATACAAGGCGCGCCGCTCCCTTACATCACTAAAACACACCACAAGCACGTCACCGTCAAGGGTCGCAAAATCGCCAAAATGCAATTCAACCGGCAACTCTCGATCATCAGCACTCAAAAGCAAAAGCTCGCGCCCCTTCACCATCGTGCCTTTCAATTTAAGGTGATTTTGACTGTACAGTTGATATTGCTGACGGAAGCGCTTTGGCAAAATTTGCGCAACAGTGGCCCCCACATACCAATCTTCAGAGTGCCCTAGGAACTCAGTTACCGCCTTACTCGCCCCAATAATAGCGCCACTGCGATCGGTTAATAAAACCATACCCGGCAAACTGCTGATGAGGCGATTAAAATATTCCCGTGTATTTAGGAGTTGCTGATGCTCTCTTGCGAAGTACCTAGAGGTAATAATGCCGCAACACAAGGGGATGAACCCAAGGGAAATCATAAGAATAACGAGAAAAGACTGGGTATAATTTAAGCGTCGCGAACCCAAAGCCTGGCCGGCTAACTCAGTCATCCAATTTTTCTGATAAGCCCGCAAACTTTGCAAATCAGCAATTAAGGTTTTGGTATCCACTTCGGCGTTTAGGGGAATTAAATTAAACGCCGCCCCCTCTGCGTTATTATGACTATACGTACTTAGCTCAAAGTTTGCGTAGATCCCAAGCAGTCGCGAAAGATCAATTCTAGTGTCTTTTGGAAGCCCCATCATGCCTTCGCTGAGCAACAACTGACGGGCGGAGATTAATCGCGTGCGGATACTATCAGCAACAAACAAATCGCCAGCCGCTAAAGCATCCATAAACTCCGTAATGATAAGACCGCGGCTCGTCAGCGCGTCTAGGGCGAATAAGCCGTCTTCCTGGGAATGGATTCGCGCGACGACTGTCGTTGCGTTTTCAACCTTAGCCGAAGCATCGATGAGTTGAATGGCCTCGGTCACCGTGATGAGTACCATTAATGAAAATAGGCTTACAATAGCTATATTTAGGATGAGGCGATTCCGCTTTTCGCTATCCAATCCCTCCGTAGATTTCACCCAATCGCGCACAAATTTACCCCTAGCGTATTTAACTCTACAAGGATGCCCGCAAGCTGCGTCTGCCTCTATGCGTAATTTCCACTAAACCACGGTGTGCGGAACCGATGACACCTTTATTCAGCGTAGCCTACGCAGTGGGGAAGTACACAATATCGAGGCTTATTGAGCGGCCAAGTTAGCCTTAATAACCCAAGCCAATTATGGGTCCGCACGAGCCCGCGACGTTTGCCCGCAGAAATGCTATTATTCGCGCCGGGTTTACACTTGATTAGCCCATCAACAGCAATTGCGCCATTTCATCTCAGCTATATTTGGATTTATATGTTATTGATAATTAGAATTATTTTACTTGCCATCTTAAGTTTTTCCAGCCTTTGGGCACTTCAGCTCCTAGGACTAGACACCTTCAAAATTGTACCTGCAGCGGTTATTTGTGTTGCCATTGCGCTCGCCATGCTGCTATCGCCTTCCCTGCCTAGCTTAGCGGACAAATTCAAAAGTCAGCGCGAACGCGGCACGGTTAAATGGTTCAACGTTAGCAAAGGCTACGGGTTTATAACACGTGATGCTGGCGGCGATGTTTTTGTCCACTTTCGGTCAATTCGCGGCCAAGGCCGCGGTCGTCGCAGCTTAAACGAAGGGCAATTAGTCGAATTTGTCCTGAGCGAAGGCGACAAAGGCCCTCAAGCTGAAGAAGTTTCTGTTGTTAAATAAGCCTCTGCCAAAAACTTCGGGGCCAAGGCCCCGAAGTTTTTGGCACTTAAACCAAGCGGAAAGACCACTTAACAATCAATAATGGGGTGGCCTGTCTAATTCAGCTGCCGAAGTACTCCCCTCAGACACCATGCTTTGCTGGCGGATCTGGTCACTAAGCTGCGCAATTGCGCTACGCATGGCCTGCAATTCACGGTCTTGGGCAACCACTCGCTCATTCAAGGCTGCAAGCAAATCCTCCTGAAAGGCAAACTGACTTTGCAGCTCTATTAATTGGGCAGAAACATCGCTGACCATTGTCCACACTCCACTGATTGATTTTACGAGAAACACGCCAAAGCAGCGCGCAGCCATTATAATCAGCGCAGCGTGAAAAAGGAGAAAATCGTGCCAAGACTTGTATATTCCACGGATCAAGGTCGCCTCTGCCCTGATTGCCAGCAACCCAGTGGCGAATGCCAGTGTAAAACCCGCAGCGCATCAGCTATACAAGGCGATGGTATCGCCCGTATTCGTCGCGAAACCAAAGGCCGAAAAGGCAAAGGTGTAAGCATAGTCAATGGCGTGCAATTAGATGACTCCGCACTAAAAAACCTCGCTAAGGAGTTACGGCAAAAGCTCAGCACCGGTGGCGCCATTAAAGATGGCGAAATGGAGTTTCAGGGCGACCATCGCCAAGCCCTAAAAGCCCTGTTAGAAGCCAAGGGCTATACAGTCAAACTCTCAGGTGGCTAGTACTTAAAATCTAAGCTTGGATACCCAATTTACGGATTTTTTCGATCAAGGTCGTGCGGCGTAGGCCCAAGTGCTGAGCCGCCTTGCTTACCACACCGTCGTGCACCGCCAAAGCCTGCTCTATCCAAGCCTGCTCCAGCGCTTGTAACTGCGCTTTCATATCGAACCCTTCAACTGGCAACTCAGTGCCTAGATGGGCTTTCTGGCGGGCTCCCTGAGCCACGGGGGGCAGCGATTCCCGCCAAGCTTCCGACCCATATTGATAATTTTCAGGTAAATCCCCAAGCCCCACCACGCGATCTGGATACATAATAGCGAGACGCTCCAGCAAATTCGCCAGCTCACGAATATTACCTGGCCAGTGATGCTGGCGCAGTGCCTCTACAGCCGAACGTCCTAGCCGCAAGCGTCCTAAGCCATCTGCCTCCAATTGACGACTCAGTACTCGCACTAAGTCGGGGATATCTTCAGTCCGCGCGGCCAAGGGGGGCACCGATAAAGGAAATACATTCAGGCGATAATACAGATCTTCACGAAACTCGCCAGCGGCAATCATTGCCTCTAAGTTGCGATGGGTCGCAGCAATTATCCGCACATCCGCAACACGGGTTTTCTCAGAACCCACCCGCTGAAACTGCCGTTCTTGCAGCACGCGCAAGATTTTAACTTGCATATCCAAGGGCATGTCGCCAATTTCATCCAGAAACAAGGTGCCGCCCTCCGCAAGTTCAAAACGTCCCGCTCGACTGGAAATAGCGCCGGTAAACGCACCGCGTTCATGACCGAAGAGTTCGCTTTCTAATAGCTCGCGAGGAATAGCGCCACAATTAATCGGCACAAACGGCGCGTCACACCGGCGCGACTGATTGTGCAAGCTCCGTGCAACAAGCTCCTTTCCCGCACCGGAGGGACCAGTAATCAACACCGTTACCGTCTTATCCGCGACCTGCCGTGTTAAACGACGCAGCTCGCTAATCGCCACACTGCAGCCCACAACCTCGTCATTTAAAGCGGAATCGGCAAGCTGTTCCCGAGATACCAAGCGCCGCGATTTCAGACGATATAAAACTTCTAAAACATCGAGATAAAAACAGTCTTCGGACAAAATCAAACCGCCGTCACCTGCAGGCTCAAACGCACCCACCAAGGACGGAGTAACAGTAACCCGTGGCAAGTGACTCGCCTCCGGTTGTGACAACCACTTGTGCTGCTCCGTGCTTAAGTCTCCACAGAACACCCCATGCAATTCACGGGGATCAGCTGAGCGGTAATCGCTACTGATTTCTGACTCGCCAAGGGCGGACAACACCGCACACAGGCGTTGTTCCACATTTCGCGACGTGAGGATTAACAGCTTTAATTGGCTTTGCATCGAAAGGCCCGAAATAAGTCATTTTTTTGACTATACGCACAAATTTAATTAAGTTCATTTATTACCGTCAAATTTTCGACACGCTGTATTTATTCCGCTAAGTAGAGGTATTGCGATAGCCCTCACCATCCGGCACAATCTGCCACCTTTGCCGACAGCACAAAGGTCATGATCATGCCGGACTCCAATATCCCCGTTTACTATTTAAGTTGGGATGAGCTACACCGTGACACCCGCAACCTCGCGCGCAAGCTCACTGATCGACCATGGAAAGGTATTATCAGCATCGCGCGGGGCGGCCTAGTTCCCGGCGCTATATTAGCAAGAGAGCTGAATTTACGCGTCGTCGACACCCTGTGTATTGCCAGCTATGACCACGACCAGCAAGGCAAAATCAATATTCTTAAAACAGTCGACGGCGACGGTGATGGCTATTTGCTGGTCGATGACTTAGTGGACACTGGCGGTACCGCCAAAATTGCCAAAGAGCTTCTCCCTAAAGCGTGCTTTGTAACGATCTACGCAAAGCCGCAGGCCATGGCACTGACAGAGCACTATGTGCGGGAATTTGCGCAAGAGACTTGGATTCATTTCCCCTGGGACAGCGAGCCAAGCTATAGCGAACCGCTGGTAAAATAAGGCTTTTTTTGATTCTGACTGGCAATCACTATAGAATCTGCCGCGCGGTAACTACCCATGTAGATCGCACTTGATGTCCCCGTGGCACAGCTGGATAGCGCGGCCCCCTCCTAAGGGGCAGGTCACAGGTTCAAATCCTGTCGGGGACACCATTTCTGCACTATTTCATACAAACTAGCTCGTACCGGCAAACCCCATATCAGCCATACCGGTTCCTGCGAGTAAGCCTATTACTCCCCGCCACATTCTTGGGCGACTTTCTTGGGGAAAATAATTTCAACCGAGCTCCCCTCGCCGACCTTGCTAAATACATTCACCGTACCCTTTAACTGCTGGGTGACTAAGTTGTAGACAATATGCATTCCTAATCCGCTGCCACCGGAACCGCGACGGGTGGTAAAAAAGGGATCAAAAACCTTCTTAACAACTTCTGGCGGCATCCCTTTGCCATCGTCGCTGTAATGGATAAGGATTTTGTCCGGCTGCTCCTCAACCACAATCCGCAAATGGCCCTTTTCACCATCATCATACGCGTGCTGTACAGAGTTCATAACCAGATTGGTAATGATTTGAGACATTGCGCCAGGTACAGAGTTGATTGCCAAGTTGGGGTCGCAGTCTACCTCCACAGCGAGTTCGGTATTGCGCAGCTTTGGCTTTAAACTCAATAGCGTCTCGTCGATATAGCGTTTTAACTCAAACATGCGGTACTCACTGCTCGTTTGATCAACCGCAACTTGTTTAAAACTGTGAATGAGATCCGCCGCGCGCTGCAAATTCCCCAATATAATCTCGGTTGCCTGCATGCACGTCCCAAAATACCGTTTCAGTGCAGTGTTTGTTAATTCGCCTGTTTCATAAAGAACCGTTGTCGCCTTGGTGTCTTCGCGCAAAGTACTGGCAGCGGTAACGCCCACACCCACAGGAGTATTTATTTCGTGAGCAACTCCTGCCACTAAGCCACCCAGTGACGCCATTTTTTCATTGTTCACTAATTGGTCTTGGGTTTCTTTCAGACGTTTAAGTGCCTGCTCAAGCTCGACGTTAGCCTTATCTGCTTGTTCAATCCTGAGTTCGAGCTCCCCCCTTGTTGCCTCAAGAGCAAGATCGCGACTCTCAATTTGCGCCAACATATTATTAAAACCTGAAATCAGTTCACCAATTTCATCTTTTCCAGTTGGCACTGCGCGCTGTGAATAATCCCCGGCGAGGGATACTTTTTTAGTCGTTTCCAACAACGCCAATATCGGGTTGGAAATCAGTCGCTGTAAAAATAGGGACAATATTGAGGC
>NZ_JBFJWS010000189.1:0-6270 GCF_041623545.1 Zhongshania sp.
ACAACTGATGCCGGAATAGGATATGAAAAGATACAATAAATTAATAAGCCTGCTGTTCTTTTTCGCACTTACTGGCTGCATGCCATCCGGCCTGAGCAATCTGATTCTCGAAAAAGGCATGGTGGCACGAATGTCAGCCAATACTCTAGCGGAACTCGACGACGGATTGCATCTAGCCCTTTGCGGTGCGGGCGGGCCCATGCCAGCACCAAAAGCGTCTGGCCCGTGCGTATTGGTTATTGCTGGCGAGCGCATGTTTGTTGTTGATGCGGGCACCGATGGCGTTAGAAACATCGCGCGCATGGGCTACCCGATTAACCAGCTTGAAGCGGTTTTCCTCACTCACTTTCACTCCGATCACATCGACGGTTTAGGTGAAATGGGTACGCTGCGCTGGGCAAGCGGCGCAAACGCTTCGCCGCTGCGAGTTTATGGCCCAAATGGCGTAGACAAAGTTGTCGACGGTTTCAATCTCAGCTACAGCCAAGATGCCCTTTACCGCCATGCCCACCACGGCGACGTCGTCGCGCCAATGAGCGGTGCTGGGCTTGCGGCGCATGGCTTTAGCAAACCAGCGCAGGGTGAACTTACGGTGCTTCTTGCAGATGAGCATTTGACCATTGAAGCCTTGGCCGTTAACCACGCACCAATTGATCCGGCGGTTGCTTACCGCTTTAGCTATAAAGGACGCACACTGCTAATTAGCGGCGACACCGTAAAATCAGCCAACATTGAAAAATTTGCGAAGAATATCGACCTACTGGTGCACGAAGCGCTAGCGCCCAACTTAGTTACCATGATGAACGAAGTCGCCCATAAGACCGGCAATACCGTTATGGAGCATATAACACATGACATCTTGAATTATCACGCCAGCCCCGTCGAAGCCGCAGAAACCGCCCGAGATGCGAACGTTGGTCACTTAGTGTATTACCATATTGTGCCGCCACTAGTGATTCCTGGGCAAAAAGCGCTTTACCTGAATGGCGCAGACAAAATATTTAAAAATTACACCATTGGCGAAGATGGCGTGGCGTTTAGTTTACCCGCAGGTTCCAGCAAAATAATTCAAACGCGAAAAGACCTTTAACAATCGCAAAGCATGAACTTCGTTGACACGCAACTTAATACACTTGATATAGCGAGGAGTAATGGCTCCTCGCTGGGGTAGCTCCAATCCCACTCTCGGCCTTACGCACCCGGTTCCAAAAGCTGCTATACCTGATGACAGCGGTGTGATCCGATCTTTTCCCGATACCGTAAGCCGTCTTCATTGCCGCATTGATTCACAATAAGTGAACTCCAAGCGGTAAAACGACTCTAAGTTCGCGTTGTCACCGCCAGCTATTACTCATCGCTCAGCGACAGCTTTTTAGTATTTTGACGGGGAAGAACATGGAACTGAAGATCACAGGTGTACTCGGATTTCTTATTTTCATAGCCGATATTTGGGCGATTCTCAATATAGTGCAAAGTAAAGAAAGCTCAGTGACCAAGTTACTTTGGATTGTATTAATTCTGTTTCTACCCGTGTTAGGGCTCGCCATCTGGTGGTTTGCCGGGCCTCGCGACCCGCGATAATACCTCTGATAAATGTATTCACCAAGGCTAGGGAATAAACCTCCCGTGGAAACCATGCCCCAAAAACCGGCTGACTGGCCGCTTAAAATCATTGCCATTCTGGCCGTACTCTACACTCTACAGGTGGCCAGAGACGTCATGCTGCCGATTACTTTGGCGCTAATTTTCTCGCTACTCTTAAGCCCCCTAGTAAGCCGTTTACAGGCCTTACACTTACCGCGCAGTCTTGCAGCGCTATTGGTAATGGGTGTTTGTCTTGGCACAGCCGGCGCGGGCATTTACGCCCTTGCCAAACCCGCAAGCGAGTGGCTGCAACGTGTGCCAGAGGCGGTTGAAATTGTTCGTGAGCAGCTGAGCAGCGTCAATGCCGACAGTCCCGACGTTGATGCCGCCACCCGCAGTATCGACTCCCTAGCAAGGGAGCTCAGCACCACCCCCGGCAACCCCGGACTGACAAAAGTCGTTATTAGCGATGCAGGGTGGCGCTCGGAGCTGGGGGAGACGGCAAAAAATTTCGGGGTTTACGGCACACTGAGCATTATTCTTTTATTTTTCCTGCTAACGTCTGGGGAAGCCTTAATGCGGCGTTTCATCCACAGCCAACCGACGCAACGAGACAAAGCCGTGATCACTCAAATAGCGCAGCGTGCCCAGACGCAAATGTCCCGCTACCTAATGACAATAACCGCAGTCAATGTCTCGATTGGCTGCATTACAACGCTCGCTTTATATTTGTTTGATTTCCCAGACCCAGCCTTATGGGGCGCGGTCGCAGCGCTATTACGCTATATCCCCTACCTGGGTGTAAGTATTACCTTAACGTTATTGAGTATCGTTAGCGCGGTGAGCTATCCCTCTCCCGCCGCGATGATCGCAGTACCCTTAAGCTACGGCCTGTTTACCGCCGCAGTTGGGCAGTTTATTGACCCATTGGTGCACGGCTTTCGCTTTAGCCTCAATCCGATTGTGGTATTTTTATGGATCTTTTTCTGGGGCTGGCTCTGGGGTGCACCGGGTGTACTGCTCGCGGTGCCACTACTCACGCTATTTCAAGTAGTTTGCCAACACACCGAACGTCTATATCCCGTCGCTCATATTATAGGAAATACCAATGACTAAGCCCTTAGATGCCTATCGCAAGCAACTTTGGCCGCTACCTCTGCAATTACATACCAAGACCGGCGCAGTGCGTCGGCTCGGGGTAGAAATTGAATTTACCGGCATGGAAATAGACGCCATTGTCGACACCATCATTAATCAATACGGTGGCCGCGCCGAGGCTCTTTCTGACTACGAGATCAATGTGGTAGAAACCTCGCTCGGACAATTTGGTGTTGAATTGGACTTTTCCTATATCAAGCGCATCAGCCGCGAGCGCCATGAATCCGCCGACAGCAACGACCTTGAGGAGTTGGCTGAAGCCATTGTTGGCGCCATTGCCAAGCAATTAGTGCCCTTCGAAGTAGTGGCGCCACCGATTGCCATGGATGAACTTTGGCAGTTGGAAGACCTGTTTCTTACCCTACGCAATAGCGACGCCCAAGGCACCCACGCTTCGGCCAAAAACGCCTTTGGTTTGCAACTCAACCCAGAGATGCCCGATTGCGAAGCCGGCACCATACTCAATTATCTGCGTGCTTTTTTATGCCTACACGAGTGGCTGAAAATGCGTTGCGATGTCGACTTCAGTCGCCGCCTAACCTCCTATGTCGACCCTTTTGGCAAAGATTATATACGCAAGATACTCAAGCCCAGCTACGAGCCCACTATCGATGAGCTGATTGACGACTATTTGGAGTTTAACCCCACCCGCAATCGCGCTTTGGATATGCTGCCACTGTTCGCCCACATCGACGAGCCACGCCTGCGCGCCAAGATCGATGACGACCGCGTCAAGGCGAGGCCGACTCTGCACTACCGTTTGCCCAATAGCTTAATCGACGATCCACAATGGGGCTTAATCCACCCCTACCGGGACTGGCTGCAGGTGGATAATTTAGCCATGGACAAGTCGCGCCTAGAAACCGTATGTAAGGCTTACCGCAATTATTTAGATAACCCAACGGCTAACCTATTTACCAATTGGTCGCACAGTGTCAGCCAGTGGTTGATTCCGGAGTTGCTGTGAGTCGTCCGCTAATCGGCGTCACCGGGGACGATACACGCCTGCCCTTAGCTTGGTGGTTTATTCGCCTAGCCTTGCAGCGCTGTGGCGCTGAGGCCTATAGGCTCACGCCAAACCGCAGCGCCATACCCGATAATCTAGACGGTATTATCATTAGCGGTGGCGACGATATTGATCAGCGCCTGTACTTGCCCGATGAACCGGAAGTTGCCCCGATTAATCGTGAGCGCGACCGCTTTGAAATGATCGCTTTAGAACTCAGCCTCAGTCGCAACTTACCCATTCTTGGTATTTGTCGGGGTGCGCAATTAATGAATGTGGTGCTCGGTGGCACCCTGCACATAGATTTGGCAGAGATGCGTCGTGTAACATCAAACAAGCGTATGTTGCTGCCACGCAAAACCCTTCACTTAGAGTCGTATAGCAAGTTATTCGATATTCTCGGCGAAGAGCAGTGCAAAATTAACAGCCTGCACCACCAAGCAATTAAAGACCTCGGCGAAGGTTTACGGGTCGCTGGCCGAGATTCAGACTTCATTATTCAGGCAGTGGAAGACCCAGAACACCGATGTCGCATCGGCGTACAATGGCACCCAGAATATCTACCCTTTCAAGCTCAGCAATTACATTTATTTCGCCACTTAGTCGCGAGTGCCGGTCAATGATTTCCTCGTACCTGCTGCTGTTTGCCGTTGCCTTTGGCGCCGCCACGCTGCTGCCGTTTTACTCAGAAATTTTATTGGTGGCGCAATTGCGCGACGGCCTAAACCCCGGCTGGCTATGGCTGGCCGCCACCAGCGGAAATACCCTTGGCGCCGGCGTGAATTGGTGGATGGGCTCAAAACTTGTGCAATACGCTGATCGGCGTTGGTTCCCCGCCCGCAAAGCCGACATCCAACGCGCGCAAAACTGGTTTGGCCGTTACGGGAAGTGGACATTGCTCATGTCATGGATGCCCATCGGCGGCGACGCCCTAACCGTGGTCGGCGGTATGATGAAGGTGCCGGCGCCCGCCTTTTTCATTTTGGTTGGCATCGGCAAGGGCTTGCGCTATGCACTGGTAATTATTGGTTTAGCCGCCTTTTAAGCGCAAATTCAGCGTAGAATAAGGCCTCCTGAAATACCGTGAGTCCGATCATGGCCTTAAATGCCACACTGTTTAAAACCACTCTCGATATCAGTGACATTCGCCGTCACTATTATCAGACACATCAGTTCACTGTTGCCCGTCATCCCTCAGAAACAGACGAGCGCATGATGCTGCGGATTCTTGCCTTTGCCCTCTATGCAGAGGAACATTTGGAATTTACTAAAGGGCTGAGCACCGACGACGAACCCGATTTATGGCTCAAGTCACTCACTGGCGAAATTGACTTGTGGATAGAGCTTGGTTTACCAAGCGAAAAGCGCATGCGTAAAGCGCGGGGCGTTGCCAAGCAAGTTGTACTATTGATTTACGGCGGTCGTACCGCGCAAATGTGGTGGGATGAACACAGCAGTAAAATAAGTCGCTATGGTAATGTTCGCGTCATTGAAGTGAACCCTGAAGATTCGGCAATACTCACCGCCATGGCCCAGCGAACTATGAAACTGCAGTGTACGATCGACGAAGGTTCAGTCTGGTTTTCCGACGCAAGCAGCAATGTCGATGTGCAATTAATTACTCGCTGTTAAACTGCCACAAACAGTAAGAAAATGAACAACTACAATCTATACTCCAGCAAAAGAGATCGGGCCAGCCGCCACGGCTACCCGCTCGTTTAAGGGAAATGTGGAGAGCACCAATGTACCGACTTTTAATATTAATCACCGCGTGCGCCCTTAACGCCTGCAGCAACACGCCAAGACTTAGTAGTACCAACACTCACTTAGCACTCTGCCCGAGTGCCCCCCACTGCGTATCCAGCTTAGAAACCGGAACCAAGCACATCGCCGCCATAACCGTTAGCTCAGTCGAGGAGTGGCAGTTGTTACAAGAGACCCTATTGGCCATGCCGCGCACCGAAGTACTTGAGCGGCAAGCTCATTACCTCCACGCAGTGAGTCGGAGTGCCATTATGCGCTACACCGATGATATTGAATTACGCTATAGCCCAAGCCAAAACCGCGTAGACGTACGCAGTGCCTCACGCCTTGGCTACTACGATTTTGGCGTTAATCGTGAGCGCGTTGAAACCTTGCGCAAGCAATTCACTGCCGCAAAAAATAACTAAGACGCACTCTGCTGATAGCGGCGAGGCGACACACCGGTCTCCCGCTTAAAAGCACGGTTAAACGCGCTTTGCTCCGAATACCCCAGTAGTAAGGCAATTTCACTCAAGGTCAGCCGCTTATCCCGCAGGTATTCCTGTGCCAGCTGAGTGCGGGTTTGTGCCAAAATCACCTTAAAACTCAAACCCTGCTCATTGAGACGCCGAAACAAGGTGCGCTCCGACATATTAAGCATCGCCGCAACTTGGGCGGAACTAGCGCGACCACTTTGCATAGCGCGCAGCAACGCGCTGCGCAAGCCCTGAATAAAGCCCTCACTATGAGGTAGCACAGCCAAGGCGGCTTGGGCCTGC
>NZ_JBFJWS010000190.1:0-6244 GCF_041623545.1 Zhongshania sp.
GACATAACTGTAGAATTTCGGACATAGTGGGTTGCGTCATCTATGCTGTGGCGATGACCTAGTTCAGTGGTATATGGATGCCGGATCAAGTTCGGCATGACGGGGTGTGGGGTCGTACTGGACTTCGCGCAGGTAGCCACTACCCCTCTCGTCATACCGGCCTCCGAGCCGGTATCCATTGGTGTGGCGTTGACGTGGTTCCGTGGTATATGGATGCCGGATCAAGTCCGGCATGACGGAATGTGGTGTCGTGCCGAGCCTCGCGCAGGTATTCGGTAACCCCTCGTCATACCGGCCCCCGAGCCGGTATCCATGGTTGTGGTCGTGACGTGGTTCAGTGGTATATGGATGCCGGATCGAGTCCGGCATGACGGAGGTGTGGGGTCGTGCCGGGCCTCGCGCAGGATTCCATTACTGCTCTCGTCATACCGGCCTCCGAGCCGGTATCCATGGGTGTGGTAGTGACGTAGTACAGTGGTATATGGGTGCGGAATCACTTCTGACTTGGTAAAAAAACAGTCATTCGCCCTTTACACAAACATATACGGAGTTAGTTGATTCGCTGTTTTGAAAAGGGTTATAGAACGCAACGATATGGGAAGTAACGCCTGCGAAGACGGTTTTCAACAGCGCCTCAAAATGGGCTTCAGGCAGGTTTTGCGACCACATCGCAAATACCCCATTGGGCTTTAGTTGCTCCGCCATTAGCGTTAGATTTTCAGTGCAATAAAAACTCGCGTTGGCTGAGTTTAGAAATTCTGTTGGCGAGTGGTCGATGTCGAGCAGTATCGCATCAAACTTTTTCGCCGCATTTTCCGGGTCAAAGCCTCTGCTTGGATCAGTGGCAAGGTCAAAAAAGCTGCCAAGCACATAGCGGTTGCGCTTGTCGGCGTTAAGTATTTTACCTAAGGGGACGAGTTCGTCCTTATGCCAGCCGATAACAGTATCTAAGGCATCGACAACTAGAAGCTCGCTAATGCGCTCGTCTTTTAAGGCCTCAACGGCGGTGTAACCCAAGCCCAAGCCGCCGACCACCACACTGAGTTTTTCACCTTTGCTCGCGGCCAGGCCAAGCGTGGACAAGGCCACTTCGGCGTCAACAAACATACTCGACATTAAAAACTCGTCGCCGAGTTTAACTTCGTATATATCTCGGTCACCGAATACCGGAATACGTCGTTTACGCAGAGATATTTCACCGAGTGGCGAGGCTTGGCTGTCTATTTCTTCAAATAATGGTGGCATGCCGCTTGTGTCCTATATCGACGCTCAGTAAAAGTCTTAGCTTACTATGTCGCTACGCTATCATAAATCCAGGGTCTGACCGAATTGCGCTGCCGCCTGTCGAGACAGCCTTAAGTCAGGATTCTGCGTCGGGGCAGAAGATCGGGGCCGTCGTAAACGCTTTTTATATCAGATATCGAATACACGGCACTTGGGTCCAGCGTTCTTATCAGGCG
Source organism: Zhongshania sp. (assembly GCF_041623545.1). Lineage (GTDB taxonomy): Bacteria > Pseudomonadota > Gammaproteobacteria > Pseudomonadales > Spongiibacteraceae > Spongiibacter. The sequence goes on from NZ_JBFJWS010000190.1 coordinate 1,461, forward strand.
AATAAGTGAGCTGATATTTCGTCGTTTCTCAATAATAAAGAGGACTTCTACGGGATTGGTGTCGCCCATATCACCGTCTACTGAAACGACCTTGAAGCCAGTCTCACGCAATTTATCAGCCAGCACATCTCGGTTAAATGAAATGCAGCGAATCAGTTCATTGCCTATGGCGAAGTGGCCTTCGATGGTAATACCAACATAATTGCCGACGGCAAACCCCCCTGCATAGGCCACAGCAAGATACCAGTGGTCGAGGTTTGTTAGTACTTGCCCTGCGGCGACTAGCCAAATCATGATTTCAAAAAAACCGATGACAGAGGCCAATACCTTGTTGCCGCGAAAAACCACAATAGTTCGAAATGTGCCGAGTGAAACGTCGGCGACCCGCGCAAAAAAGATCAATGGCACTAGTAAAAACGGATATTCAACTAATAATTCCATGCTTAAGCCCCTTGTTGGCGGCCAGTGAAACATAACGGGAGGCACAAGGGCAGAGAAAACGCGTGCCGAGAAATAGTAGTAAAGAAAATTGAATTTTCTCTTAATGCCACGCGAAGCTAGCCTGCTTGTGACGGACGAGGTCAGACTGTACGGGGTTGATTTTCAGCGGCACCACGGCTAATTAGGGCGTCAAATTGCTCGATCGGCACGGGTTTACCGAATAAGTAACCTTGGAAAGCGACACATCCGTCGTCTAATAGTAAGAGACGTTGCGCTTCAGTCTCCACACCTTCGGCGATGACCTCGATGCCCAGACTTTGCGCCATAGAAATAATCGTTTTCACTATCGCATTGTCATTGCTATTGGTATCAATATCTCGCACGAATGATTGGTCTATCTTGAATTGATCGAGAGGCAACTGCTTGAGATACTGCAAGGAGGAATAACCAGTACCGAAATCGTCCAAGGAGAATTGAACACCAACTTCTTTTAATGCGTACATTGTGTCAATGGTAACATCGACATCTTCTTGCAATAGACTTTCGGTCAATTCAAGCTTAAGTAAATTTGGGGGAATGGCATGTTTTTCTACTGCGGCCCGCACGTGCGTTACGAAATCAGCCTGCCTAAATTGTAGTGCACTAACGTTTACAGCTAGTGTTAATCCGCGTGTCAGCGAATTTTTCTGCCAGTCTCCGAGTTGCGCACAAGCCGTTTCGACAACCCATTGCCCTATGGGAATAATCAGTCCGGTTACCTCTGCAAGCGGAATAAATATATCCGGCGGCACTAGCCCGCGTTTGTGGTGTGGCCAGCGAATCAATGCCTCTGCGCCCAAAACACGGTTCAAATTGTCCACTTGAACCTGGTAATACAATTTAAATTTTCTATCTTCGACCGCAATACGCAATTCGTTTTCGAGACTAGTGCGGACATTTATGATGTCTTGCATGTCTTGGTTGAAGAATCTCAGTAAATTTCGACCCGTTTTCTTGGCTTGGTGCATGGCGATACCGGCTTGCTTCAAAAGTTCTTCTGCTGACTTATCATCATGGCCGAAAAAAACCGCACCCATACTCGCTGTGCCGCAGTATTTATGAAGATATAGCTGATAAGGTTCATTGAGTGCTGTAAAAATTTTATCACTCACGGTCTTTGCCTTCGCGGCCGCTTCGATGGAGTTTTGGTCTAGGTCTTCCAGAACCAATACAAACTCGTCATTTCCTACCCGTGCTAGGGTATCTCCTTTATTTAAACAGGAAGCAAGACGCTGGGCAGTCTGTTCCAAAAGCAAGTCACCATGGCCATAGCCTAAGGTATCGTTGATGTCTTCGAACTTATCCAGATTTATAAACATTACCGCACTCTGTGAGCCTTTACGTGCGCTGGAGGCCAAGGCGTGGTGCAGCCGCTCTATCAAGAGGCGACGATTGGGTAAGCTAGTAAGCGGGTCATAGAAGGCGAGGGTATGGAACTCGGCTGCTCGTTTCTCCTTCTCCTCGTTTTGAAAGGCGAGCTCGGTGTTGGCAATGGCCAGCTCCGCGGCGCGCTTATCTTTTTCCTCGTTTTGAAAGGCGAGCTCGGTGTTGGCAATGGCCAGCTCCGCGGCACGCTTGCCTTTTTCCTCGTTTTGAAAGGCCAGTTCCGTGTTGGCAATGGCGAGTTCAGCAGCGCGCTTGCCTTTCTCCGCGTTTTGAAAGGCCAGTTCGGTATTGGCAATGGCGAGCTCCGCAGCACGCTTGCCTTTTTCGGCGTTTTGAAAGGCGAGCTCAGCATTGGCAATAGCAAGTTCAGCGGCGCGCTTACCTTTCTCGGCGTTTTGAAAAGCCAACTCGGAGTTAGCTGTGGCGAGTTCAGCGGCGCGTCTATCTTTCTCTTTGTTCTGAAATGCGAGTTCGGTGTTAGCAATGGCCAATTCTGCAGCGCGTTTGCCTTTCTCTTTGTTTTGAAAAGCCAGCTCTGCGTTTGCCATGGTTAACTCCGCAGCTCGCTTATCCTTTTCTATGTTTTGAAAAGTTAGCTCTACAGCCTGCTTACGTTTTTGCTCGTTTTGAAAGGCCAACTCTGAGTTGGCTATGGCGAGCTCCACGTTGGCAATGGCCAGTTCTGCTGGGCTAGCCTTAGTGTCCTTGCTGTTCACAGTCGTACTCCGATTGGTCACCCATAGGTGTCTCCATTGAACTGTTTCAATGTCCTTATAAAATAGTTCCTTGCGATATTGGCGAAATGTAGCTGCTAGAGATGGCGTTCTGGTTACTGTGTCTTACTTAGACTGTTGAAAACACAATAGCGATGATTGAACCCCGCAAAAGGTCGCGGAGAACGAGGATGGAGTGAATTGCTCGGCCATTATAGGGCAGTAAGCGAGGATTCATAATAAGGAATGACCGCAATGATAACGCGGCTTGATGTGCACAAAATGCACTATCGCAGCTACGGCGGTGATAGCGACGGCGTCGTTCATCGAAAAGCGCTTATCAGATAACATGGCGGGCGCGTTCGGATGCTAGTGCCGCTTTGCCAATAATACGCGCTCTTGCAAATTGCCCGTTTAAGTAAGGTCGCTATCGATATTCCATACCCGCTGAAATTCGGTTGAATAAACTCGGGAAAAACCGTTTGATGGTGGGCGCGAGTGCGCTTATACCCTTGCCGACAATTATTTCGTCGCGGCCTTTATTTATGGCGTTAATAATATCTTGGGCACATTTTTCTACAGGCATGCCGTTGATAATAGACTCGTCATCTTTGTTCTGAGCCTGACCGCTGCCATTTAAGGCATTCACCGCGATATTCGTTTTGATGGAGCCGGGGCAAACCGTAAGGCATTGAATCCCCTGGTGCGCGGTTTCGGCGCGCAAACAATCCATAAAGCCCACTACGGCGTACTTTGAACCTGAATAGCCGGTACGAAGTTTAGAACCAATTTTTCCGGCGACACTGCTGATACTAACAATCACACCTTGACGACGCTCAATCATTGCCGGCAACAACGCCTTTGTCATTGCCACAGTACCCAAATAGTTAACGTCCATTAATTTGCGGTATACGGAAAGATCGGTATCTACAAAAAGTGATCGCTGGGAAATACCGCCGTTGTTAATCAAAATATCTACTGGGCCGATGTCAGCGAGTTGCGCCTCAACCACGGCAAGGAGCTTGTCGGCATCGGCTAAATCTAAGGGCACAACCCAATGGTGATTGCGTCCACCGGGTAGCGTCTCCGCAATTTCTAGCAGGCGCTCTTGGCTCCGAGCTGACAGAACAATTCGGGCACCGCGCTCGGCAAGCTGTTTACACAGCTCCATTCCTATACCTGAGCTAGCACCAGTAATCCAAATTGTCTTGTTCTTAATATCCATTTCTTGTCCTCGTGAATATCAGCGCTAGATTAACTCTGCCACAGCGAGCTAGCGAGGATTAGGGTCATCATCAATACAATGATTACACTAAAGGTGAAGATTTTCCGCCTCACTGGCACGTAATTAGAGCCGGTATGGACATAGGCATGGGCAAGTCGGCTAAAAACAAAGAGCCAGGAGAGAATTAATACCGGCAGGTTGACGGCGTCGATTACTGCGAATGATATCGCCAGTACATAGAATAACACGGGGACTTCAAATTGGTTGCGAATACAGTTATTGATCTTTAAGACGTAGTCTGGCCATGCATCATCATGCAAGCCTCGACGTTGCTCATTAACATGACCCGCTTTGGCCGCTCGCACTTTCGCGATATTTAGCGATACATAAAGCGCTATGGTGAGTAATACCTGAATCAAAACCGGTAATAAAATAAGCTGATTATGCATTTGCTTTGACCTTAGCGATAATCGCTGCGTGTTCTGGGGATATGGGCATGGGCTTTAGGGGGCTCACATTGCTACCCCCGGTGTTGCCGACGGGGACGCCGTTGATTGCGGTTAACGCCGCTGCGCCAATAATTCTTATAAGCTGACCAACTATCTCTTTAGTATCTTTTTGTCGTATTCCCCAGAGCATCATCAGGGCGTGGACTTTGACATGCCAGTAAGTTGATTCCTGACCAAGCACATGGGCATTCTCAAGGTGGGTGAATGCCCTGGCGTAATCTCCTGATCGCTGAAATTGACTTGCCTTTAACAACTCGGCCTTTACATAGGGGGCTATGTCCTTGGCAAACTTGGTCAATGCGCTTTCCTCCTGCGATGCACTGATTAACGGCTAACTTAGCATCATAATAAAATATTTGAGGTCTTAATCTATTTTTTCGTGTGTCTATGTTTACTTGTTAATACACCTTGATGGTGGGAGAAATTATCACCTTTGGCCAGCCGGTCATAGAGCACTACATTTACCGTGGC
>NZ_JBFJWS010000191.1:0-6148 GCF_041623545.1 Zhongshania sp.
CCAGCATTAAGCGTATACGGGATAGCGCTTACAGATTTCCAGCACCTTAACTTTCACTTCTTCGATTTTGGCTGTCGCATCGCCAGCTTCCAATGCCTCAAGCACGTCGCACATCCAGTTCGCCAACTCGACACACTCGGCTTCTTTAAAACCGCGAGTAGTCACTGCAGGTGTACCAACACGCAGGCCGCTAGTGATAAACGGTGAGCGAGGATCGTTAGGTACGGCATTTTTGTTTACGGTGATGTTGGCAGCGCCCAAAGCAGCATCGGCGTCTTTACCGGTGTAGGATTTGCCAATGAGATCAACCAACATCAGATGGTTTTCAGTACCGCCAGACACGATATTAATGCCGCGACCAATAAAGGTTTTGGCCATTGCCTTAGCGTTAGTCACAACCTGCTTTTGGTAAGTAACATACTCAGGGGTCATCGCTTCTTTAAAACTAACGGCCTTCGCAGCAATAACATGCATTAAAGGGCCACCCTGACCACCGGGGAATACTGCGGAGTTGAGCTTTTTCTCGATCTCGGCATTGGCCTTGGCCAAAATCAGGCCACCGCGTGGACCCCGCAGGGTTTTGTGGGTAGTGGTTGTCACTACGTCAGCATATTGAATCGGATTGGGGTAGATACCTGCAGCAACCAGGCCGGCAACGTGGGCCATATCTACCATTAGATAGGCGCCAACCATATCGGCGATTTCACGGAAACGCGCCCAGTCGACAATACCTGAATACGCGGAGAAACCAGCAACGATCATCTTGGGCTTGTGCTCAAGGGCCAGCGCCTCAACCTGGGCGTAGTCGATTTCGCCGGTTTCATTGTTTAGGCCATACTGAACGGCATTATAGGTTTTGCCTGAGAAATTAGGCTTAGCACCGTGGGTCAAATGACCGCCCGCATCTAGACTCATGCCCAACACGGTTTCACCCGGCAACACCAAAGCTTGGTATACCGCGCCATTGGCCTGTGAGCCTGAATGAGGCTGAACATTGGCGTAGTCCGCGCCGAACAGAGCTTTTGCGCGATCAATAGCCAGTGTTTCGGCCTTATCTACGTACTCGCAGCCACCGTAGTAACGCTTACCGGGGTAGCCCTCAGCGTATTTATTGGTCAGCACAGTACCCTGAGCCTGCATAACAGCGGGGCTGGTGTAGTTTTCTGAGGCGATCAGTTCAATGTGCTCTTCCTGACGCACTTCTTCCTCTTGGATCGCAGACCAAATTTCATCGTCAAATCCGGCAATTGTCATCTCTTTACTAAACATCACTACCCCCGAGGCACACACAGGCTCTGAAAAGCCGCGCATTGTACAATAAATGCGCGTTATCGGCACCGTTTAATGTTGCTACAAGAATAACAATGACGAACGGGAAACAAGCCGGTCTTTATAGACAGTAGTTCTCAATACAATCGGCGACAAACACCTGTTCAATGCCCGATAAGATAGCAAAATTATTTACCGCCGCGACCGAGTTCAAATCCACCTTTCAAATACCTTACTGGCACCACGCACCTGGGTAACGACTTTGGAGATGTCTTCATTTGAGTTCATCGTAATTTCAAACACAGACCCACATGCTGCACAGCGAAACGTCCACGGTTGGGAGGGCTGATTAAATAGGGGGAGCCGGCAATGCGTGGTGCAATCGCATTTATCACAGCAAACACCGATATTGAATTTCATGAATTCCCTCTGTGTCAGCCCCATAAGCGGACATAAATAAACCTGAGTTACGCCGAGGATCTTACGACCCGACGTCAGCACTAGCACCCGAACATAGCGCGATGATCCGCCGGCAATAAACAGCAGGCGCAGAAAATTAGCCTTTAGAATCAACAAGCAGGCAAACACAAGGAATATCAAAACGACAATTAAGCACACCATTCCATGGCTATCGATTGCCAGCAGATGCCAACCAATACCAAGGCAGAATAGCGCCAGTCCCCCGCTGAGGCAATAGCACTAGCGCGTCGTGGGGGGATTAAAGCTTGCGCGGATCAACCACCGTGCGAACCGGCGCCTGCGGGCCAGACATTTCAGCAAGGGCCTGCGCGACGCCGCCCAATCCAATGCGGGCGCCAATCCAAGCACTAACATCGACCTTGCCATTGTCTATTGAGCGCAACGCCAACTCCATATCTTGAGGCTCTTCGCCAGCGGCAAAATGCACCGTTAAACGCTTGTTCTGGGCCGCAAACACCAGCAACTGCTCCGGCTCCATGCAATAGCCACCCATGACAATGCGAGCACCAAAACTGACCGATTGAATGATTTTCTGCAGCAAGCCGGGCACGCCGACACATTCATACACCAGATTGACCTGCCGCATCCCCAGATCTGCAATAGGTTCATAGGGCGATAGCTCGCGTGGATCAATGACAATATCGGCGCCCATTTTTAACGCCAGGTCTCGGCGACTCTTGTGAAAGTCGGCAGCCACAATGGGTGCGATACCGGCCAATTTCAAACCGGCGATAACCCCTAAACCAATCGCCCCACAGCCAATAACCAAAGGCACATCACCACTGACTGGCAGGCCGCGACGGGCGTGCTCCAAGCCCACGGCCAGCGGTTCCGTCATCGCCGCCATAGCGTCATCCATACCCGCCGGCACTTCCATAACAAAGTCTTCGTCGAGCAACATATACTCACCGAAGCCGCCCGGGCAACTATTGCTAAAACCAACCACCGCGTGAGTGCCGGACTGCCGCATAATTGGTATCGACGTAACTTTGCGGCCCGGGCTAATGGCGCGTTTGCTGTCGGGACCATAGTCAATGACTTCGCCTACATACTCATGCCCCGGCACAAAGGCTTGTGCCAAATCTAAGCTTGCATACGGACCGCCATACTCCTTGGATAAGTCAATAACCGCCTGCCCTGCATGCAAAAAATGGGTATCTGAAGCGCATAGACCACAACTGTGGGTACGAACCAAGACTTGACCCTTGCTCGGCGTTGGGTCCGGCATCTCCCCAACATGCACCTCACCATCCAAAAAATACGCAGCTTTCATCTACTCATTCTCCGAGCGAACTCTAATCAGGTGATTAAACGACACTGGCAGGCAAGGTCGTATAAGACACATCGCGGTGATCACGACGCCCTTCACTCGCGACTTTGCCTAAGGGGACTACATCGCGTATTTCATCAAAATCCCGAACTGCAATACGCTTGTCGATGGCCCAAACCCCGGCGCGGCGCGACCAAGTGTCGATATAGCGACTCCACACCGTCATTTGCTTTAGCGCATCACCATGCTGTATGCGCAAATTAGCCGTAACGTAAGATTCACTGCCAGCGCGATCGCCATTAAGCTCAATAAGAATGTTAGAAACTTGATGAGAATGATAAAGGGTGTGTTGATGCTGGGCGCAGATTAAGTCGATAACCCCGCGACCATCACCGCAGTATACGTCGCCGTAATCGGCCACACCGTCTGGGTGCCATACGGCGTGCCCTAGCGGAATATCTAGGCGATCAACTGAGCGACAGTAGCGGTATATCTGCTCGCTAATCGCTTGCTTGTCCACGAGACTTTGTAAACCTTCTGAACTACTCATTATTATTGGCCTTCTTTTAAAAGTTTTGAAGTAATCGCAAATAGCCGCAGACGCGCCCCGCTCTAGCCGATATTCCGCACCCCTGCAGATCTGTCATATTATTCCCCTACTTGATAAATATTCAACACTGCTGCCTAATAATATAAATAATCACAGTAGCGCCTGCTAGCGCCAGGAGTAAAAAATGAATTTTAAAGACCGCTACGGCCCGTGGGCGCTTATCGCAGGTGCCTCGGAAGGTACCGGCCGCGCGTTTGCGCAGCACATTGCCGAACAAGGCCTGAACTGCGTCTTAATCGCTAGGCGCACCGCCCCCCCTGAATGAACTCGCCACGGAATTGCGTCGCGACTACGGCATTGAATGCGTCACCGCCTCGGTAGACCTCAGCGCCGCCAATGCACTGACGCAAATTACCGCCGCCGTTGGCGACCGCGAAGTCGGCCTATTTATCAATAACGCCGGTGCTGACACCACCAACACCCACTTTCTCGATCGCCCCATTGAAGAGTGGATTGAACAGGCAAACCGCAACGTAAGCACGGTGATCCGTAACTGCCACCACTTTGGCCAGCAAATGCGCCAGCGCAAACGCGGCGGCATTATTCTGGTCGGCTCCGGCAGTTGCTACAGCGGAGCCAGCTATATGGCCGTTTATTCCGGCACCAAAGCTTTCGATTTATGCTTTGGTGAAGGCCTATGGGCAGAGCTCAAACCCCACGGCGTCGATGTGCTAAACCTGATTTTAGGGCGCACCGACACTCCTGCTTTGCGAGCAACCTTGGCCAAAAATAAGCTACCCATTCCCGACGACTTGGCCTCTCCCGATGAGGTTGCCAAAGTTGGCCTAGCGCAACTGCCACACGGCCCTATTCACAACTGGGGACAAACCGAGGACGAAGCGGGCTATGCCCCCAACTCACCCGCCATGCGCCGCGCCCGAATTTTAGCGATTGATGCCGCCACCAAAGATATATTTGGCGGCTAAATCAATCCCAAAAACATCGTATTCAAGCCATCAGTAACGCCAGACAGCCTTTTAGCTTTGGCGTGCCAGCCGCTTTGCTAATATGAGCGAGTAGAAAAATAATTAGGGCATATACAGATGAACGAATTTCAAAACCTTTATGGCCCAACGGCGGTGGTCACCGGCGCCTCCTCTGGCATTGGAAAATCCTTTGCCATGTTATTGGCCCGCAGGGGCCTAAACCTTGTCCTCGTTGCCCGGCGCAAAGATCGACTGGAAGCTTTGGCTGCCGAATTACGTCAGCACCACAATATATCGGTAACCGTGCATGAAAGTGATTTGGCGAAACCCAACGCCGCAGCCGAGATCATTGCTGCGACCACCGACATGGATATAGGTCTGGTGATCAGCAACGCTGGCTTCGGCTTAAAGGGCGAGTTCAGCAATACCAACGCCCAGCAAATGGCCGATATGCTAATGGTCAACTGTCACACACCAATGCAATTAGCCCACGGCTTTCTTCCGGCGCTACGCGCTCGGGGTAAAGGTGGCATTGTATTTACCAGTTCAGTGGAAGGCTTAATCGGCTGTCCCTACTCCACCGCCTATGCCGCCACCAAGGCGCTGGTCGTCAGTCTTGGCGAAGGACTTTGGGGAGAGTTCAGAGAAGCGGGCATTGACGTACTCACCCTCTGCCCCGGCGCTACCGACACCGAAGCACCTGCGCTGCAAGGCATAGACCCACGCACCCTGCAAAATCTTATGGCACCGGATGATGTCGCTGAACTAGCACTGGCCAATCTTAAAAACGGCCCCACCTACATCCCTAGCGAGCACTATAAAGCCAGCTTCGACATGCTGCTTTCATTACCCCGTCGCGACGCATTACAACTCATGGCGAAGAGCTTAAAACCGGAGGCTTAAAATGCGCGTCAATGGTTTAGATCACATTAATATCTGCACCCAGAACTTGGATGCCAGCGCTGCTTTTTATATTAAATTACTGGACCTCAAAGAGAGTCCGGCGATGCGCCCCGCTGACCAAGCCCGCTGGCTTTGCGATCACAATGGCAATGCCATTATCCATTTACTCAATCGCGACAGCCCAAACACCGGCACCGGCACCGGCACCGGCACCGGCGCACTGCATCATGTCGCCTTAAATTGTACCGGCAAAGAAACCGTACTTGCGCGCCTGCAAAGTATCGACGCGGATTTTTCAGTCATTGATCGCGCCGAAACCGGTCTGTGTCAAATTTTTACCCGCGACCCTCACGGCATTTTGTTGGAATTAAATTTTCCGAACCAATAATTTGCCAAGCACGGAAAAGACTTCAAAAAAAATGCCTACTGCACACCCACGGGTTTTCGCAACAGCGTTGACCATCAAGCAGCTGGGACTAATCCCACCCATACACTTAAAATCATTGCGCAAGCCACCCGCTTTCGGTACCTTTCCCCACTGTTTCTAGACCTCCCCACAGTGGCTTGTCGCTAATTTCTCTGGAGTCAACATGGCGCAATTTGTCTATACCATGAATCGCGTGAGCAAGGTCGTTCCACCCAAACGCGAAATTCTGCACGATATCTCTTTATCCTTTTTCCCCGGTGCCA
>NZ_JBFJWS010000192.1:0-6126 GCF_041623545.1 Zhongshania sp.
GGCTTCATTGCCGAGCTTTGGAAGTACGGTTGAGTCAGGGAAACCGCCGGTGACAAAAATGCGCAGCCATTGGTAGTCGCCGGCAGGTACTACGGCATCGGAAATGATGGGGCTGGCGGCATTGCCGGTGAGTTCGAGTAAGTTCGGAATCACTACCGGCTCGTCAAAGGTAAGGCTGACCACGTCGCCACTGGCAGGTTTTAGGTCGATACGACTAAAGGTGATTTTTACGGCATCGATATCATCGACTGGGGCGTCGGTGACTGAAAACGAGGCGGTAGACGCTTTGGCTGAACTGCCCCCTCCGCCGGAGCCGCCGCAGGCGGTTAATAAAGTAAGGCCAAGCCCTGTGATTATTGAATAGCCGGCGATCCGGCTTAATTTAGTATTCATCATGTATTGCTCCGAGCGATGTTTAGCGAGTAACAGGGGTTTTATGTTGCTTAAAAAGCCCGACGTTCGCTGCGAATGGTATTCTTTGACCGAATTAATTCGACCCTCCGGCGCTAATTTAGTTCCTTTTACTCTAGCTTAGTTGCCTGCTAAAGCCAGGTGCTCAGCATGAAAGCGCAGGTGAGATTCGATAAAACTGGCGATAAAATAATAGCTGTGGTCGTAGCCATCGTGATAGTTCAGCTGCAATGGATACCCCTTTGCCTGAGCTGCCGCGGCCAACAAGTTGGGTTTGAGTTGCTCGTTGAGAAACTGGTCGTCATTGCCCTGATCAATAAGTGCGGGTGTGAAATGACTCGCTTTGGCTATGAGTTCACGGCTGTCGTATTCCTTCCATGTGACTTTGTCGCTCCCTAAATAGGCGTTAAAGGCCTTTTGCCCCCACGGGCAGTTAATGGGGTTACTGATCGGGCTAAAAGCGGACACGGATGTGTAGCGCTGGGGGTTTTTTAATGCAATCGTCAATGCGCCGTGGCCGCCCATGGAGTGGCCGGAGATAGCGCGTTGATCGGATATCGGGAAATGCTGCTCAATGAGTTCGGGTAGCTCTTTAACAATGTAATCGTACATATGGAAATGCCGGTTCCAGGGCGCTTGAGTGGCATTTACGTAAAAACCTGCGCCTTTGCCGAGGTCGTAACTGTCATCGTCAGCTACGTCTTCGCCGCGAGGGCTGGTGTCAGGGGCGATGATGGCAATGCCTAATTCAGCGGCGACACGCTGGGCACCACTTTTTTGCATAAAATTCTCATCAGTGCAGGTCAGGCCCGATAACCAATAAAGTGCGGGCACTTTTACACCGGTGTTAATTTGCGGCGGTAAAAAAATAGCAAAGCGCATCTCGCAGTTTAGGGTGTTTGAATAATGGCGATATTGTTTATGCCAGCCATTAAAAACTTTGTTGTTGCTGATGTTTTCAATTGTCATGGTAAATCGCACGACCTCGCAGTCGTGCGCCTTTTAGTTGTGCGGGTTTAATAATGAATAACTGAGCGAATACTTTTGCCTTGGTGCATTAGCTCAAAGGCTTCGTTAATGTCTTCGAGTGGCATGGTATGAGTGATGAAGTCGCTGAGTTTAAATTCGCCGGCCAAATAACGCTCAACATAATCGGGGAGTTCCGAGCGGCCGCGCACGCCACCAAAGGCGGAACCGCGCCAGACTCGACCGGTTACCAGTTGGAAGGGGCGGGTTGATATCTCCTGCCCAGCACCGGCCACGCCAATAATAACTGACTCGCCCCAGCCTTTGTGGCAGCACTCTAAGGCCGATCGCATAATATTGACGTTGCCAATGCACTCAAAGGAATAGTCGACGCCGCCGTCGGTCATCTCCACAATCACTTCTTGAATAGGTTTGTCGAAATTTTTAGGATTGATACAATCCGTGGCGCCGAGTTTTCTCGCTAGCTCAAATTTGCTCTCATTGATATCGATGGCAATGATGCGGCTCGCCTTGGCCATTACCGCGCCGATAACGGCGGAAAGGCCAATGCCGCCCAGTCCGAAAATGGCAACGGTGTCGCCTTCTTGTACCTTGGCGGTATTCATCACCGCGCCCATGCCGGTGGTGACGCCACAGCCGAGTAAGCAGACTTCTTCAAGCGGTGCGGTGGGGTTAACTTTTGCTAGAGAAATTTCGGGCAATACCGTGTATTCCGAAAAAGTAGAGCAGCCCATGTAATGGTAAATTGGCTGACCGTCTTTGTAGAACCGCGTTGTGCCATCAGGCATCAGGCCCTTGCCCTGGGTTTCGCGGATTTTCTGGCAGAGATTGGTCTTGCCTGACTTGCAGAATTTGCACTCGCCGCATTCTGGTGTGTAGAGCGGAATGACATGGTCGCCGACTTTGACACTGGTTACGCCTTCACCGATCTGCTCAACGATGCCGCCGCCTTCATGGCCGAGAATGGCCGGGAATATCCCTTCGGGATCATCGCCGGATAAGGTGAATGCGTCGGTATGGCAGACGCCGGTGGCGACAATCTTGATTAACACTTCGCCTGCTTTGGGCAGCATGACATCCACTTCTTCAATTTGTAGCGGCTGGCCCGGGCCCCAAGCAACGGCGGCCTTGGATTTAATGAATTGCTCAGACATGGTGATTTCTCTCAGTAGCGTAAAAGTGGGTGATCAGTTTCGTGGCCTCATTGTAATTGTTTCTATATACGTGATAATTGCCATTATTTGTAAAACACTTTTACGAGATGGTAATAATGAGTCAGTGGCAGGGTGTGGCCGAGTTTGTTGCGGTGGCTGAGATGGGCAGCTTTACCGCTGCAGCGGGGCGCTTGGCGGTTTCAGTGGCGCAGGTTAGCCGGCAGATAAGTGCATTAGAGGATCGCCTAGGGGCTAAATTATTTTTTCGCAGCACGCGGAAAGTGGTGATGACCGAAAATGGCGGCGTTTATTATCAGCATTGCCGAAGTTTGATGGACGGCCTCGATGAGGCTGAACGGGCAATTTCCGATTTGCAGACGACACCGCGGGGTAGGATTAAAATGACCGCGCCAACCACCTTTGGCGAAGAAAGTGTCATGCCCTTGGTGAATGACTTTTTGTTGCTCTACCCTGAGCTGGAACTGCACTGCGAGTTAAGCAATCAACTCGACGACCTTGTTACCCAAGGCTATGACGTGGCGATTCGGATTGGCAAGTTAAGCGACTCGGCGATGGTGGCGAAAAAGCTGGCTTCACGAACGCGCTTTGTTTGTGCGGCGCCGGAGTATTTAGACCGCTACGGTACCCCTCACTCTTTGGCTGAGCTGGAGCAACATAATTGTTTGGTGGGCGCGTCTGATTTCTGGCGCTTTGAGGAGGCGGGCAAGTCACGCAATGTCAGAGTGTCTGGTCGAATTCACTGCAATAGTGGCTATGCCTTGGTGGATGCGGCATTGAAGGGGCTTGGTGTTATTCAGCTTCCTGATTATTACGTGCAGCCTTATACGAACGACGGCCGCCTAATTAGCCTGCTTGAGCACTACCGTGAGCCCGAAGAAGGCATATGGGCCCTATTCCCTCATAATCGCCATTTGTCGCCAAAAATTAAATTGCTCGTGGAATTTCTCGCCAGTAAATTAGCCCCGCAACCCGCTATGTAATTACGATTGGCGACGTGCGCTCTGTATCACTTTTTTGCGTAGTTTTGTGTTATTTTATTCACATCGAAAACATTTTGCGTAATAGCTCATATCGGAGATGGTGATGTTAGACCTACGTCTAGGCGGCAAGGTAAAGGGGATTTATGCAGGCGCCGTTTTTTTGGGCTGCTTGACTGCTAGTGCGACTGTTTCCGCGCAAACTGTACCGGTTGTTGGCGGTGTTTTGGCGAGCAGCAGCGAGCTCCTTGATGTGGGCTTGGTGGTTGGCGGCGATATGTTAAATGGCAGTCTACTTGATGACACCCTGAGCCTTCCCAGTGCCGGTCTCGTCTTAGGTGGTAGTTTGATTGATGTGGTGGTGCCGGTGCTGTCCTTGGATTTACTGGGTAGCCTGCCATCTACTGGCAGTGTACTGGAGCTGGTTGACGTACCGACATCACCGTTGTAGTTTTGATGAAAAGCGCCTTTGAACCGCTCTGATCAAAGGCTTTCTAGCATTGCTCGCATTTTATCTTTTATTAAGTTTATTGCCTTGTACGGCCTGAGCATAACCTTGAAATCGTCGATTTTACCGCTGTCGTCCCAGTGAATCATATCAACGCCGTTGACCGTGATCCCGTCGACCTCGACCATAAACTCTAAGACCGCATTTTGGCCATCCACGACTTCGCGAACATAGTGAAAACTGTCATTAGCCAATACATGGAACGCCGCGCTTAAATACATCTTTGTTAGGTCTTTTCCAATCTGCGGGCTATGCACCACTGGAGAGTGGAATACCGCAGTGTCGGCGAGCAAGGTGTCTAGTGCGGAAGCGTCTTTAGCGCTAATGGCGTGGTGCCATGCGGCGAGGGCTGTGGTCATTATGGCGTTCCAACTTGATAGTTAACGACGCACTAAAATACAGTAATGAAATTCGGTGGGCAATGCACACTGATTACCCACCGTGGTCTTAGCCGTGCAAACCATCCTCTATTGGGCACTCGCCACGGGCGAGTTTTTGGGCGCGGGCCACCAAGGTCGCTTCCATGGTTTCGCGGCCGATCATAATGACGAAATCTTCTTTGCGAATACCGTCAAGAGCAAAAGTCGCAAGTTCATCTAAATCCTGAACGGGCAAATCAACGCCGATTTCTTTCATGCCGGTCATGAATTCGTCAAAGGTCATTTCACCGCCAGCGGGCGCTGGTTTTTCTCTTGCTAGCTCGGCGGGGCGATTGCGGCGCGTGGTCCAAATTCCCGTTGGCAAAATGCCGCCAGACGGGTAGAAGATACAGGCCCGCAGCTTGGTTTCTTGGCCGACGAGCTGGGCGTTTAGGCATTCGGTCATAATGGATACACCCGCTTTGCTGGAGGCGTATACGGACTGCCCTGCCAGTGGGGATATCCCGCCGTCGCCAGAGGAGGTGTTCATAATGAGTCCGGGTTCGCCGGATTCAATCATTCTTGGGACAAACGCTTGAATGCCATGAGCGACGCCGCGTAAATTTACGCCCAATACCCAGGCCCAGTCATTGGGGGTTGTGTCCCAAACATTGCAGTTTGAAACGCTGACCCCAGCATTGTTACAAAGTATATGACAGGCGCCAAACTCGGCAAACACGGCGTCAGCTAAGGCAGTGACCGATTCCGCTTTCGACACGTCGGTCACAATAGCGCGTACCACACCGCCATTGGCGCTGAGTTCAGTGGCGGTTTTGTCTAAGGCATTTTTTTCAACATCCGACAGCACCAACTTGGCGCCAGCGGCGAGAAAGGCTTTGGCAAGTGCTTTACCTATGCCACTGGCTGCGCCAGTAACGACCACGATTTTGTTGGTGAAATCCTGCATTTTCGCTCCCCATTCTGATTTTTATCTTGGTTTAAGCTCGGTTTTGGCCTAACGGCCTCGTCTTAGTGTAACAACGATGTAACCATAATATAAATTTACACTATAGTGTAGTTTTTTCAAGAGGCTTTTAAGGGCTGTGTTTTTCTAAACAAGTGGGGGGAGGAGCCGCCGAGCGGCTCCAGGGGCGGTAGACAAGGCTTTTGGCTTAATGAACCATTGAGCCAATATGATCGTCTTGGGGGCGGCTCATGTGTAGATGATCTTGTCCGCTCATTAGCTCCAGAAATGCGCCGTGCTGAAGGTGAATTAAGTGCTCGTGGTCGCCGCTTTCGAGGTAAATGTCTTTCGCTCGGTTAAATTCCACTTCCCAGCTGACGGGCATGCCATAGACCTGGCCCAAGGCCGGTACAGCACCTATTTCACAGTCGTCGAAAAGCCTCGCAATTTCATGCTCGGTTGCCAATCTGTAGCGACCGTTCATATGGGCATTTACGCGATCAAGCATGAGTCGATGGTTCGCCGGAATCACGCACATGCGGTAGCGATCACCATCGTGTAATATCACCGCCTTGGCAATTTGCGAGGGCGGTAGTTTGGCCATTCGCGCGCTTTGCATGCTGTTACGGCTATGGGCGTGGCTGACAAGATCAAAGTTAACGCCCACTTTATTTAGGTGGGCGGCAATTCGGGGAGACATACTCACGGTTTTACCCTCCGGCGTTTACGAGTAAACGCGTTCATA